>NC_008027.1:5541066-5888780 GCF_000026105.1 Pseudomonas entomophila L48 | reverse complement strand
GCCCGTTGTCGACCAACCCAGGTAACACGCCATGAAACGTACTTTCCAACCAAGCACCATCAAGCGCGCCCGCACCCACGGTTTCCGTGCCCGTATGGCTACCAAGAACGGCCGTGCTGTTCTGTCGCGTCGCCGTGCCAAAGGCCGTAAGCGTCTGGCCATTTGATTTTTCGGCACAGGTGGTGAGTCAGGACTTCAGTCGGGACAAGCGACTGCTTACACCCCGGCACTTCAAAGCGGTCTTCGACTCCCCAACCGGCAAGGTTCCAGGGAAAAACCTGCTTATCCTTGCCCGCGAAAACGGCCTCGATCATCCACGCCTCGGCCTGGTGATCGGCAAGAAGAGCGTCAAGCTCGCCGTTCAACGCAATCGCCTGAAACGCCTGATGCGTGATTCGTTCCGCCTCAACCAGCAAATGCTGGCAGGGCTGGATATCGTGATCGTCGCGCGCAAGGGGTTGGGCGAAGTGGAAAACCCAGAATTGCACCAACACTTTGGCAAGCTCTGGAAGCGACTGGTCCGCAGTCGGCCCTCTCCAGCGGTCGCCGATTCCGCAGGGGTAGACAGTCACAATGCGTAAACTGGCCCTCGTTCCGATCCAGTTCTACCGTTATGCCATCAGTCCACTGATGGCCAGTCACTGTCGTTTCTATCCCAGCTGTTCCTGTTACGCCTATGAAGCCATCGAAAACCATGGCCTCTTGCGTGGTGGGTGGCTGGCCGTTCGTCGCCTGGGGCGTTGTCATCCGTGGAACGACGGCGGTTTCGATCCCGTTCCACCTGCTCCTTCCTCCCGAACTTCTTCGATAGCCGAGTAATCATGGATATTAAACGCACGATCCTGATCGTCGCCCTGGCAATCGTGTCCTACGTCATGGTCCTCAAGTGGAACCAGGACTACGGCCAGGCTGCCCTGCCGACTCAGAATACTGCTGCCAGCACTGCCAACGCGTCCTTGCCGGACAGCGTGCCCGCCGGCAACAACGGCGCGAACGCTGATTTGCCGAGCGTCAATGCGCAAAACGGCACCACCGGCCTGGCTCCGGCGCCAGTTGCGGTCAGCAAGGACCTGATTCAGGTCAAGACCGATGTCCTGAACCTGGCTATCGACCCGGTTGGCGGTGATATCGTCCAACTGACACTGCCCAAGTTCCCGCGTCGCCAGGACCACCCCGAGATTCCGTTCCAGCTGTTCGACAACGGCGGCGAGCGTGTCTACCTGGCACAGAGCGGCCTGATCGGCACCGACGGCCCGGACCGCGCCAGCGGCCGACCGCTGTACGCCACCGAACAGAAGAGCTACCAGCTGGCCGATGGCCAGGACCAACTGGTCGTCGACCTCAAGTTCAGCGAGAACGGCGTCAACTACATCAAGCGCTTCAGCTTGAAGCGCGGCGAGTACGACCTGACCGTCAGCTACCTGATCGACAACCAGAGCGCCCAGGCCTGGAGCGGCAACATGTTTGCCCAGCTCAAGCGTGACGCCAGCTCCGATCCGTCGTCGAGCACCGCCACCGGCACCGCGACCTACCTGGGCGCTGCCCTGTGGACTGCTTCCGAGCCGTACAAGAAAGTGTCGATGAAGGACATGGACAAGGGCGGCCTGCAGGAAAACGTGGCTGGCGGCTGGGTCGCCTGGCTGCAGCACTACTTCGTGACCGCCTGGATCCCGAGCAAGTCGGACAACAATGCCGTCCAGACCCGCAAGGACAGCCAGGGCAACTACATCATCGGCTACACCGGCCCTGCGCTTAACGTCCCTGCCGGCGGCAAGGTCGAAACCAGCGCCATGCTGTACGCCGGCCCGAAGATCCAGTCCAAGCTCAAGGAGTTGTCCCCAGGCCTGGAACTGACCGTCGACTACGGCTTCCTGTGGTTCATTGCCCAGCCGATCTTCTGGCTGCTGCAACATATCCACAGCCTGCTGGGCAACTGGGGCTGGTCGATCATCGTCCTGACCATGCTCATCAAGGGTCTGTTCTTCCCACTGTCGGCCGCCAGCTACCGTTCGATGGCGCGCATGCGTGCCGTGGCGCCGAAACTGGCCCAGCTCAAGGAACGCTTCGGTGACGATCGCCAGAAGATGTCCCAGGCGATGATGGAGCTGTACAAGAAAGAGAAGATCAACCCGCTGGGCGGCTGCCTGCCGATCCTGGTGCAGATGCCGGTGTTCCTGGCCCTGTACTGGGTACTGCTGGAAAGCGTCGAGATGCGCCAGGCCCCATGGATGCTGTGGATCACCGACCTGTCGATCAAGGATCCTTTCTTCATCCTGCCGATCATCATGGGCGCCACCATGTTCATCCAGCAGCGCCTGAACCCGACGCCGCCGGATCCGATGCAGGCGAAGGTCATGAAAATGATGCCGATCATCTTCACCTTCTTCTTCCTGTGGTTCCCGGCCGGTCTGGTGCTGTACTGGGTTGTGAACAACTGCCTGTCGATCGCACAGCAGTGGTACATCACTCGCAGCATCGAGGCAGCCACCAAGAAAGCTGCCGCTTGACGGGCAACCCGGTTTGCCTGTGAATAAAAACGCCCCCTAGTGGGGCGTTTTTGCTATCTGACGAATTCGTTGTAGAGGCTTTCGAGCATGAACACTGTGCGTGAAACCATCGCCGCCATCGCCACCGCCCAGGGCCGCGGCGGGGTCGGCATCGTCCGCTTGTCCGGGCCGCTGGCCAGCCAGGCCGGGCAGGCCATCACCGGCCGCACGCTGACACCGCGGCACGCCCATTACGGCCCGTTCCGTGACGCCGATGGCCTGGTCCTGGACGAAGGCATCGCCTTGTTCTTCCCTGGGCCGAACTCGTTCACCGGTGAAGATGTACTGGAATTGCAGGGCCATGGCGGCCCTGTGGTGATGGACATGCTGCTGCAGCGTTGCCTGCAGTTGGGCTGCCGCCTGGCACGGCCTGGCGAGTTCAGCGAACGTGCGTTCCTCAACGACAAGCTCGATCTGGCCCAGGCCGAAGCCATTGCCGACCTGATCGAAGCCAGTTCCACCCAGGCCGCCCGCAACGCCCTGCGTTCGCTGCAGGGGGCCTTCTCCAAGCGCGTGCATGGGCTGACCGAGGCGCTGATTGCCTTGCGTATCTACGTCGAGGCAGCGATCGACTTCCCTGAAGAGGAAATCGACTTCCTCGCGGACGGCCATGTGTTGCGCATGCTCGATGATGTGCGCAGCGAGTTGTCCACAGTGCAGCGCGAAGCCGGGCAAGGTGCCCTGTTGCGCGATGGCATGACCGTGGTCATCGCCGGCCGTCCGAATGCCGGTAAATCCAGCCTGCTCAACCAGCTGGCCGGGCGCGAGGCAGCCATCGTTACCGATATCGCCGGCACCACCCGGGATGTCTTGCGTGAACATATCCACATTGATGGCATGCCGCTGCATGTGGTGGACACCGCAGGCTTGCGTGACACCGACGATCATGTGGAAAAGATCGGGGTGGAAAGGGCGCTCAAGGCCATCGGCGAGGCAGATCGTGTGCTGCTGGTCGTCGACTCGACCGCTCCGGAGGCCAGTGACCCCTTTGCCCTTTGGCCGGAGTTCCTTGATCAGCGGCCAGATGTGGCAAAAGTCACGCTCATCCGTAACAAGGCCGACTTGAGCGGTGAACACGTCGGCATGGAGCAGAGTGACGATGGGCACGTGACGATTACCCTGAGTGCCCGCGAAGACGACATGGGGCTGGATCTGCTGCGCGATCACCTCAAGGCTTGCATGGGTTATGAACAGACGGCGGAAAGCAGCTTCAGCGCCCGTCGTCGGCACCTGGAGGCGCTGCGTCAGGCCAGTGCGCACCTGGAGCATGGTCGGGCACAACTGACCCTGGCGGGTGCCGGAGAGCTGCTGGCGGAGGATCTTCGCCAGGCACAGCAGGCGTTGGGAGAGATCACCGGAGCGTTCAGTTCTGATGACCTGCTTGGCAGAATTTTCTCGAGCTTCTGCATCGGTAAGTAGCCCGCAGCTGCGCAATATCGAGGCCGCTCCTGACTGGAGCGGCTTTTTTTTGCCTGTGATTTACAGGTCATCGCCTCGCATGGCACCGGCGTAGCCGGTGATCGCGGGTAAACCCGCTCCTACAAGGTTTCACGCTTCCTGTACGAGGGATCCTTTTCATCAACAGGTGCAAGCAGCGGCTCAGGAACTCTGTGGAAAACTCGCCATCAGCTCCGTTGATAACTGACCTTTTTTTCTGAGGACAAACCAGCCTGTGGGTAAGCGATACTTTAATCCACAGGTTACACGCCGTTATCCAGAACCCTCAGACCCACTACGCCACAGGGTTATGATTCCAGAAAAGCCTTACTGATACTGGGCTTAAGAGACTTATCCACATGTGGATAGGTGCCTAAACATAAACATAAAAACAAAGCTTTTATAAATTTTTCCTCTTTGTTTACTTTTGCCTGCCACTCATCCACAGCCTGGTCAAATTTTGCTCAGAAGGTTCCTTTGAAGGGGGGGAAGTCCCTATACTTGTCCGCTTACCTTCTCTATTCGCAAAAACAGGCACGAGGTGCGTGGTGGATTTCCCTTCCCGTTTTGAAGTGATCGTCATCGGCGGCGGCCATGCCGGTACCGAGGCTGCGCTTGCGTCCGCACGCATGGGTGTAAAAACCTTGCTGCTGACCCATAACGTGGAAACCCTCGGTCACATGAGCTGCAACCCGGCTATCGGTGGCATCGGCAAGAGCCACCTGGTCAAGGAGATCGATGCGCTCGGCGGCGCCATGGCGCTGGCCACCGACATGAGCGGCATCCAGTTCCGCGTTCTGAACAACCGCAAGGGCCCGGCCGTGCGCGCCACCCGTGCACAGGCCGACCGCGCCATCTACAAGGCGGTGGTGCGTGAGATCCTGGAAAACCAGCCGAACCTGTGGATATTCCAGCAGTCGTGCGACGACCTGATCGTCGAGCAGGACCAGGTCAAGGGCGTGGTCACGCAAATGGGCCTGCGCTTCTTCGCCGACTCGGTGGTGTTGACCAGCGGTACCTTCCTCGGTGGACTTATCCACATCGGCCTGCAGAACTACTCCGGTGGCCGCGCCGGCGATCCGCCCGCCAATGCCCTGGCCCAGCGCATGCGTGAACTGCCGCTGCGCGTCGGCCGGCTGAAAACCGGCACCCCGCCGCGTATCGATGGTCGTTCGGTGGACTTCTCGGTGATGACCGAGCAACCGGGCGACACGCCGATCCCGGTGATGTCGTTCATGGGCAACGCCGCAATGCACCCGCGCCAGGTGAGCTGCTGGATCACCCACACCAACGCCCGCACCCACGAGATCATCGCCTCGAACCTCGACCGTTCGCCGATGTACTCGGGCGTCATCGAAGGCATCGGCCCGCGCTACTGCCCCTCGATCGAGGACAAGATCCATCGCTTCGCCGACAAGGAAAGCCACCAGGTGTTCATCGAGCCAGAAGGCCTGACCACCCATGAGCTGTACCCCAACGGCATTTCGACTTCGCTGCCGTTCGACGTGCAACTGGAGATCGTGCGCTCGATCCGCGGCATGGAAAACGCCCACATCGTGCGCCCGGGCTATGCCATCGAGTACGACTACTTCGACCCCCGCGACCTGAAGTACAGCCTCGAGACCAAAGTCATCGGCGGTCTGTTCTTCGCTGGCCAGATCAACGGCACCACCGGTTACGAAGAGGCCGGCGCCCAGGGCCTGCTGGCTGGAACCAACGCCGCGCTGCGTGCGCAGGGCCGCGAAAGCTGGTGCCCGCGTCGTGACGAGGCCTACATCGGTGTGCTGGTCGATGACCTGATCACCCTGGGCACCCAAGAGCCCTACCGGATGTTCACTTCGCGTGCCGAATACCGTTTGATCCTGCGCGAGGACAATGCCGACCTGCGCCTGACCGAAAAAGGCCGCGAGCTGGGCCTGATCGACGACGCGCGCTGGGCGGCCTTCTGCGCCAAGCGCGAAGGTATCGAACGTGAAGAGCAGCGCCTGAAGAGCACCTGGGTTCGCCCGGGCACGCCACAAGGCCAGGCCGTTGTGGATAAGTTCGGCACCCCGTTGGCGCATGAATACAGCCTGCTGAACCTGCTTGCCCGCCCAGAAGTCGACTACGCTGGGCTGATCGAGGCCACGGGGGGCGAGGTCATCGACCCACAGGTCGCCGAGCAGGTCGAGATCAAGACCAAGTACGCCGGTTACATCGACCGTCAGCAGGAAGAGATCGCCCGCCTGCGCGCCAGCGAAGACACGCGCCTGCCTGTGGATATCGACTACACCACGATTTCCGGCCTGTCCAAGGAGATCCAGGGCAAGCTCGAGCAGACCCGTCCAGAAACCCTGGGCCAGGCTTCGCGCATTCCGGGCGTTACCCCGGCGGCGATTTCCCTGTTGCTGATTCACTTGAAAAAACGCGGCGCAGGCCGCGAATTGGAGCAAAGCGCTTGAGTTCCCTGGTCACCCCGCAACACGCTGAAGAGTTGTCCACAGGCGCGCGCCAGCTCGGTGTCGAGCTGAGCGCGCAGCAGCACGAACTGCTGCTGGGTTACCTGGCCCTGTTGATCAAATGGAACAAGGCCTACAACCTGACCGCGGTGCGCGACCCGGACGAGATGGTCTCGCGCCACCTGCTCGATAGCCTGAGTGTCATGCCGTTTATCCACAATGACACCCAACGCTGGCTGGATGTGGGCAGCGGCGGCGGCATGCCGGGCATCCCGCTGGCGATCCTGCATCCGCACAAGCAGGTGACCGTGCTCGACAGCAACGGCAAGAAGACCCGTTTCCTGACGCAAGTGAAGATGGAACTGAAACTGGACAACCTCACGGTTATCCACAGCCGGGTGGAAGAGGTCCAGCCCGAGCAGCCGTTCTGCGGGATCATCTCCCGCGCCTTCAGCAGCATGGAGAATTTCACCAACTGGACCCGCCACCTGGGTGACAGCCGCACGCAATGGCTTGCAATGAAGGGGCTGCATCCTGCCGATGAACTGGTAGCATTGCCCGCAGACTTCACAGTGGAAAGCGAGCAGGCCCTGACCGTTCCAGGTTGCCAGGGCCAGCGCCATCTGCTGATACTGCGCCGCAAGGCATGACTGGGAACACACGCAACAATGGCTAAGGTATTCGCAATCGCGAACCAGAAAGGTGGTGTGGGCAAGACCACCACCTGCATCAATCTCGCCGCATCGCTGGCCGCGACCAAGCGTCGCGTGCTGCTGATCGACCTCGATCCACAGGGCAACGCCACCATGGGCAGCGGTGTGGATAAACACGAGCTCGAGCACTCGGTGTACGACCTGCTCATCGGGGAATGCGACCTGGCCCAGGCCATGCACTATTCCGAGCACGGCGGTTACCAGCTGTTGCCGGCCAACCGCGACCTGACTGCCGCGGAAGTGGTCCTGCTGGAAATGCAGATGAAGGAGAGCCGCCTGCGCAACGCGCTGGCGCCGATCCGCGAGAACTACGACTACATCCTCATCGACTGCCCGCCGTCGCTGTCGATGCTGACGCTCAACGCCCTGGTCGCCTCCGATGGCGTGATCATCCCCATGCAGTGCGAGTACTACGCGCTGGAAGGTCTCAGCGACCTTGTGGATAACATCAAGCGCATCGCCGCCCGGTTGAACCCGGAGCTGAAGATCGAAGGCCTGCTGCGGACCATGTACGATCCGCGCCTGAGCCTGAACAACGATGTATCGGCCCAGCTCAAGGAACACTTCGGTGACCAGCTGTACGACACGGTGATCCCGCGCAACATTCGCCTGGCCGAGGCGCCGAGCTTCGGCATGCCGGCCCTGGCCTACGACAAGCAATCCCGTGGCGCGCTCGCCTACCTGGCGCTGGCCGGGGAACTGGTGCGCCGCCAGCGCCGTCCATCACGCATTGCACAAACAACTTAAGGAATCCGCATGGCCATCAAGAAACGCGGTCTCGGACGTGGGTTGGATGCACTGCTCAGTGGTCCTTCCGTCAGCGCGCTCGAGGCGCAGGCTGTCAAGATCGACCAGAAAGAACTGCAACAGCTGCCGGTCGAGCTGATCCAGCGCGGCAAGTACCAGCCGCGCCGCGACATGGATCCCGAGGCGCTGGAAGAACTGGCGCACTCGATCCGCACCCACGGCGTCATGCAACCGATCGTGGTGCGCCCGATCGGCGACAACCGCTACGAGATCATCGCCGGTGAGCGCCGCTGGCGCGCCACGCAGCAGGCCGGCCTGGACACTGTCCCGGCCATGGTCCGCGAAGTGCCCGACGAAGCCGCCATCGCCATGGCTCTGATCGAGAACATCCAGCGCGAGGACCTCAACCCGCTGGAAGAGGCGCTCGCCCTGCAGCGCCTGCAGCAAGAGTTCGAGCTCACGCAACAGCAAGTGGCCGACGCGGTCGGCAAGTCGCGGGTGACCGTGGCCAACCTGCTGCGCCTGATCTCGCTGCCCGAGGCAATCAAGACCATGCTCGCCCACGGCGACCTGGAGATGGGCCACGCCCGCGCCTTGCTCGGCCTCGAGGAAGATCGCCAGGAAGAAGGGGCGCGTCATGTTGTCGCACGTGGCCTCACCGTGCGCCAAACCGAGGCACTGGTGCGTCAGTGGCTCAATGGCAAGCCTGAGCCGGTCGAAGCGAGCAAACCTGATCCGGATATCGCGCGCCTCGAACAGCGTCTGGCAGAGCGCCTGGGCTCGGCGGTGCAAATTCGCCATGGCAACAAGGGCAAGGGCCAGTTGGTTATTCGCTACAACTCGCTTGACGAGTTGCAAGGCGTGCTTGCTCACATCCGCTGAAACAATTCCCGTTGTAGCGCGCAGTCGGAAATCACTACCGAAGAGTTGAATAGGGGTTAATCCACCCCTATACTCTGCGCGCATTTTGTCGGCACAAATTATGCCAAGTCATTGCTGACTAGGCGGTCGACTTTCGAGGAGCAGTTGTGATGGAAATCCGCACGCCAAACCGCCTGCCTTTCCATCGCTGGGCGGTTTTTCCGGTACTGCTGGCTCAATTTGTCGTGCTGCTGCTGGCAACGTTGGTGTTGTGGCAGTGGAAAGGGGTGGTCAGTGGATATTCAGGTCTCTGCGGAGGGCTGATTGCCTGGCTGCCCAATGTGTATTTCGCCTGGAAGGCTTTTCGCTTCAGCGGAGCCCGGGCGGCGCAGGCCATCGTCAAGTCGTTCTACGCGGGCGAGGCAGGCAAGATGATTTTGACGGCAGTGCTGTTTGCACTGACCTTCGCAGGAGTGAAGCCATTGGCGCCGTTGGCAGTATTCGGCGTCTTCGTGCTGACCCTTTTGGTCAGCTGGTTCGCGCCCCTGCTGATGAATAAAAGACTTTCGAGACCTTAGGGCGTTTGAGGCAACCATGGCAGCAGAAACCGCTTCGGGCTATATCCAGCACCACTTGCAGAACCTGACCTACGGTCAACTACCAGACGGCAGCTGGGGCTTCGCCCATTCGGCTGCGGAAGCCAAGGCAATGGGCTTCTGGGCGTTCCACGTGGACACGCTCGGCTGGTCGCTGGCAATGGGCCTTCTTTTCATCTGGCTGTTCCGCATGGCGGCCAAGCGTGCGACCACTGGCGTTCCTGGAGGTCTGCAGAATTTTGTCGAGGTTTTGGTCCAGTTCGTCGACAGCAGTGTCAAGGACACGTTCCACGGGCGTAACCCTCTGATTGCCCCGCTGGCATTGACCATCTTCGCCTGGGTGTTCCTGATGAACTCCATCGACTTGGTTCCGGTCGACTGGATTCCACAGATTGCGATGGCGATTTCGGGTGATGAGCACCTGTTCTTCCGCGCCGTACCAACCACCGACCCGAACGCCACACTGGCGATGTCGCTGTCGGTCTTTGCCCTGATCATCATCTACAGCATCAAAGTCAAAGGCCTGGGTGGTTTCCTTGGCGAGCTGACCTTGCACCCGTTTTCCAGCAAGAACATCGTTTTGCAGATCATTCTGATTCCGGTCAACTTCCTGCTCGAATTCGTGACGCTGATCGCCAAACCGTTCTCTCTGGCGCTTCGTCTGTTCGGTAACATGTATGCAGGTGAGCTGGTCTTCATCCTGATTGCAGTCATGTTCGGTGCTGGCCTGCTTTGGCTGAGCGGCATCGCTGTTGTGCTGCAGTGGGCATGGGCGCTGATCCACATCTTCATCATCACCCTGCAAGCCTTCATCTTCATGATGCTGACCATCGTCTACCTGTCGATGGCTCATGAAGATAACCATTAAGACCGCCTGGCGTGTCTGATAGCCTTCCCCGCCTGTCCGGGGGGAGGGCTTAAAAAGTCCGCAAGGGCAGCTGTACCAAACGATTTGTTTTACCGCTTCAAACTAAAAACCTAACCAATACGACGTAAAAGTCGGGAGGAAAGATGGAAACTGTAGTTGGTCTGACCGCTATCGCTGTTGCTCTGCTGATCGGCCTGGGTGCTCTGGGTACCGCCATTGGTTTCGGCCTGCTGGGCGGCAAGTTCCTGGAAGGCGCTGCTCGTCAACCAGAAATGGTTCCGATGCTGCAGGTCAAAATGTTCATCGTTGCCGGTCTGCTCGACGCCGTCACCATGATCGGTGTTGGTATCGCTCTGTTCTTCACCTTCGCGAACCCCTTCGTTGGTCAGATCGCCGGCTAATCACTCGTTCTTACGAGTTGATTGGTGTGATGGACAAAGACCGAGCGAGGTGTTGGCGTGAACATTAATGCAACCCTGATTGGCCAATCCGTTGCTTTTCTGATTTTTGTACTCTTCTGCATGAAGTACGTATGGCCTCCGGTCATCACTGCCCTGCAAGAGCGCCAAAAGAAGATTGCCGACGGCTTGGACGCTGCCAACCGCGCAGCTCGCGACCTGGAGCTGGCCCAAGAAAAAGTGGGTCAGCAACTGCGTGAAGCGAAGGCACAGGCAGCCGAAATCATTGAGCAAAGCAAGAAACGCGCTGCTCAGCTTGTCGACGAAGCCCGTGAACAGGCTCGCGTCGAAGCTGACCGTGTGAAGGCTCAGGCTCAAGCCGAGATCGAACAGGAACTGAACAGCGTCAAAGACGCCCTGCGTGCCCAAGTGGGTGCCCTGGCCGTTGGCGGTGCTGAAAAGATCCTTGGCGCCACAATCGATCAAAACGCGCATGCGGAGCTGGTTAACAAACTGGCCGCTGAAATTTAAGCGAGGGCGATCATGGCAGAACTGACCACGTTGGCCCGACCTTACGCTAAGGCGGCCTTCGAGCACGCCCAGGCCCATCAGCAACTGGCCAATTGGTCAGCCATGCTCGGCCTGGCTGCTGCGGTGTCGGAAGACGGCACCATGCAGCGCCTGCTCAAGGCCCCGCAACTGACTAGCGCAGAAAAGGCCGCCGCATTCATTGAAGTGTGCGGTGACAAGTTTGACGCCCAGGCACAGAATTTCATTCATGTTGCCGCGGAAAACGACCGTCTCCTGCTTCTGCCGGAGATTTCGGCTCTGTTCGACCTGTACAAGGCCGAGCAAGAGAAATCCGTGGACGTGGAAGTCACCAGTGCTTTTGCGTTGAACCAAGAACAGCAAGACAAACTCGCCAAGGTTCTCAGTGCACGGTTAGGCCAGGAAGTGCGCCTGCACGCGTCGGAGGATGCCAGCCTGATCGGCGGCGTCGTCATCCGCGCCGGCGACCTGGTAATCGATGGCTCGGTTCGCGGCAAGATCGCGAAACTGGCCGAAGCATTGAAATCTTGAGTTTGAAGGGGCAGCAGAGCAATGCAGCAACTCAATCCTTCCGAAATTAGTGAAATCATCAAGGGCCGCATCGAGAAACTCGATGTCAGCTCCCAAGCCCGTAACGAAGGTACCGTCGTAAGCGTTTCCGACGGTATCGTACGGATCCACGGTCTGGCCGACGTCATGTACGGCGAAATGATCGAGTTCCCGGGCAGCGTCTTCGGTATGGCACTGAACCTGGAGCAAGACTCCGTGGGTGCAGTTGTCCTGGGCGACTACACCTCGCTCGCCGAAGGCATGTCGGCCAAGTGCACCGGCCGCATCCTGGAAGTTCCGGTTGGTAAGGAACTGCTGGGTCGCGTCGTCGACGCACTGGGCAACCCGATCGACGGCAAAGGTCCGCTGAACAACACCGAGACCGACGCGGTCGAGAAAGTTGCTCCAGGCGTGATCTGGCGTAAGTCGGTAGACCAGCCTGTACAGACTGGCTACAAGTCGGTCGACGCCATGATCCCGGTTGGCCGTGGCCAGCGCGAGCTGATCATCGGTGACCGTCAGATCGGTAAGACCGCCATGGCGGTCGACGCGATCATCAACCAGAAAAACAGCGGCATCTTCTGCGTCTACGTGGCCGTCGGCCAGAAGCAGTCGACCATCGCCAACGTTGTTCGCAAGCTGGAAGAAGCCGGCGCCCTGGCCAACACCATCGTTGTTGCCGCCAGCGCCTCGGAATCCGCCGCACTGCAGTTCCTGGCCCCATACGCCGGCTGCACCATGGGCGAGTTCTTCCGTGACCGCGGTGAAGACGCCCTGATCGTTTACGATGACCTGTCCAAGCAGGCCGTTGCCTACCGTCAGATCTCCCTGCTGCTGCGCCGTCCACCAGGACGTGAAGCGTACCCAGGCGACGTGTTCTATCTCCACTCCCGTCTGCTGGAGCGTGCATCGCGCGTTTCCGAAGAGTACGTCGAGAAGTTCACCAACGGTGCCGTAACTGGCAAGACTGGCTCGCTGACCGCTCTGCCGATCATCGAAACCCAGGCTGGCGACGTTTCCGCGTTCGTTCCGACCAACGTGATCTCGATCACCGACGGTCAGATCTTCCTGGAATCGGCCATGTTCAACGCAGGCATCCGTCCTGCCGTTAACGCCGGTGTATCGGTATCCCGTGTTGGTGGTGCCGCCCAGACCAAGATCATCAAGAAGCTGTCCGGTGGTATCCGTACCGCTCTGGCTCAGTACCGTGAACTGGCGGCATTCGCCCAGTTCGCTTCTGACCTGGACGAGGCTACCCGCAAGCAGCTGGAGCATGGTCAGCGCGTTACCGAGCTGATGAAGCAGAAGCAGTACGCGCCAATGTCGATCGCCGACATGGCCCTGTCGCTGTACGCCGCTGAGCGTGGTTTCCTGACCGACGTAGAAGTCGCCAAGGTCGGTAGCTTCGAGCAAGCTCTGATCGCCTACTTCAACCGTGATCACGCCGAACTGATGGCGAAGATCAACGTGAAGGGTGACTTCAACGACGAAATCGACGCTGGCATGAAAGCCGGTATCGAGAAGTTCAAGGCCACCCAGACCTGGTAAGCCGCAGCGGGGGCTCCGGCCCCCGCTTGCTAACCTGATAGGTGATACATGGCAGGCGCAAAAGAGATTCGCAGTAAGATTGCGAGCATCAAAAGCACGCAAAAAATTACCAGCGCCATGGAGAAAGTGGCGGTCAGCAAAATGCGCAAGGCACAAATGCGCATGGCTGCTAGCCGTCCTTACGCGGAGCGTATCCGCCAGGTGATCGGTCATCTGGCCAACGCCAACCCGGAATACCGCCACCCGTTCATGATCGAGCGCCCTGTAAAGCGCGCTGGTTATATCGTGGTGAGCAGTGACCGTGGTCTGTGCGGTGGCTTGAATACCAACCTGTTCAAGGCCCTGGTCAAGGACATGAACGAAAACCGCGAACAGGGCGTGGAAATCGACCTGTGCGTGATCGGTAGCAAGGGTGCGACTTTCTTCCGCATCTTTGGCGGCAACGTCGTAGCCGCGATCAGCCACCTGGGCGAAGAGCCATCGATCAACGATCTGATCGGCTCCGTCAAAGTGATGCTGGACGCCTACCTGGACGGCCGTATCGATCGCCTTTCGGTGGTTTCGAACAAGTTCATCAACACCATGACCCAAAAACCGACGGTCGAGCAATTGGTACCGTTGGTGGCAACCCCGGATCAGGATCTCAAGCATCACTGGGACTACCTGTACGAACCCGACGCAAAAGAGCTGCTGGACGGCTTGATGGTGCGTTACGTGGAGTCGCAGGTGTACCAGGCGGTGGTCGAGAACAACGCTGCTGAACAAGCGGCCCGGATGATCGCCATGAAGAACGCCACAGACAACGCCGGTGATTTGATCAGCGAACTCCAGCTGATCTACAACAAGGCGCGTCAGGCTGCGATCACCCAGGAGATCTCGGAAATCGTCGGCGGCGCTGCCGCGGTTTAACGGTTCAAATATTCAGAGGATCCAGCTATGAGTAGCGGACGTATCGTTCAAATCATCGGCGCCGTCATCGACGTGGAATTCCCACGTGATGCCGTGCCGAGTGTTTACAACGCGCTGAAAGTACAAGGCGCGGAAACCACCCTCGAAGTTCAGCAGCAGCTGGGCGACGGCGTGGTTCGTACCATTGCGATGGGCTCGACCGAAGGTCTGAAGCGCGGTCTGGATGTTGTCGACACCAAGGCTGCCATCTCGGTACCTGTCGGTAAGGCAACCCTGGGTCGTATCATGGACGTCCTGGGCAACCCGATCGACGAAGCTGGCCCGATCGGTGAAGAAGAGCGTCGCGGTATCCACCGTAAAGCGCCTTCCTTCGCTGAACAGGCAGGCGGCAACGACCTGCTGGAAACCGGCATCAAGGTTATCGACCTGGTCTGCCCGTTCGCCAAGGGTGGTAAGGTTGGTCTGTTCGGTGGCGCCGGTGTCGGCAAGACCGTAAACATGATGGAACTGATCCGTAACATCGCAATCGAGCACAGCGGTTACTCCGTGTTCGCCGGTGTGGGTGAGCGTACTCGTGAGGGTAACGACTTCTACCACGAGATGAAGGACTCCAACGTTCTCGACAAGGTAGCGCTGGTCTACGGTCAGATGAACGAGCCACCAGGAAACCGTCTGCGCGTAGCGCTGACCGGCCTGACCATGGCTGAAAAGTTCCGTGACGAAGGTAACGACGTTCTGCTGTTCGTCGACAACATCTATCGTTACACCCTGGCCGGTACCGAAGTATCCGCACTGCTGGGCCGTATGCCTTCGGCAGTAGGTTACCAGCCGACCCTGGCTGAAGAGATGGGCGTTCTGCAAGAGCGCATCACTTCGACCAAGGAAGGCTCGATCACCTCGATCCAGGCCGTATACGTACCTGCGGACGACCTGACCGACCCGTCGCCAGCCACCACCTTCGCCCACCTGGACGCCACCGTCGTTCTGTCCCGTGACATCGCCTCCCTGGGTATCTACCCAGCGGTCGATCCACTGGACTCGACTTCGCGCCAGCTGGACCCGAACGTGATCGGCAACGAGCACTACGAAACCGCCCGCCAGGTTCAGTATGTTCTGCAGCGCTACAAAGAGCTGAAAGACATCATCGCGATCCTGGGTATGGACGAGCTGTCCGAGACCGACAAGCAACTGGTTGCCCGCGCTCGTAAGATCCAGCGCTTCCTGTCGCAGCCGTTCTTCGTGGCCGAAGTCTTCACCGGCTCGCCAGGTAAGTACGTTTCGCTCAAGGACACCATCGCTGGCTTCAGCGGTATCCTCAAAGGTGACTACGACCACCTGCCAGAACAAGCGTTCTACATGGTCGGCAGCATCGACGAAGCGATCGAGAAAGCCAAGAAACTGTAATCCCGGCGCCCCGCAAGGGGCGCTTTTCAGGTTGAGGCAAGCAGATGGCTATGACAGTCCATTGCGATATCGTCAGCGCGGAAGGAGAGATCTTTTCCGGCCTGGTCGAGATGGTAGTAGCGCACGGCAACCTGGGCGATCTGGGTATCGCTCCAGGCCACGCGCCGCTGATCACCAATCTCAAGCCAGGTCCGATCACGCTGACCAAGCAAGGTGGCGATCGTGAGGTGTTCTACATCTCCGGTGGCTTCCTCGAAGTGCAGCCGAACATGGTCAAGGTTCTTGCCGACACCGTGCAGCGCGCTGCCGACCTGGACGAAGCTCAGGCTCAGGAAGCCCTCAAGGCTGCCGAGAACGCCCTGAACGCGAAAAGCTCGGACTTCGACTACGGCGCTGCCGCCGCACGTCTGGCCGAGGCTGCAGCTCAGTTGCGTACTGTCCAGCAATTGCGCAAAGGCAAGTAACCTGGCTTTGGCCGGTCACTTCCATTGCGATTGAGTTAAAGGGTAGCCTCGGCTACCCTTTTTCTTTTTCCGAGATTCCCTCTTCGGTCATATCCCTGACCGCCCAGGATTGGTAGCCAGTCATGTCCCTCGATATCGTCATTCTCGCCGCAGGCCAGGGCACCCGCATGCGTTCCGCATTGCCCAAGGTGCTGCACCCGGTCGCCGGCAACTCCATGCTCGGCCACGTTATCCACAGCGCGCGCCAGTTGCAGCCCCAAGGTATCCACGTGGTCATCGGCCATGGTGCCGAGCAGGTACGTGAGCGCCTGGCCGCTGAGGACCTGAACTTCGTCATGCAGGACAAGCAACTGGGTACTGGTCATGCCGTGGCCCAGGCGCTTCCGGCAATTACTGCCGACACCGTGCTGGTGCTGTACGGTGATGTGCCGTTGATCGAGGTGGAGACCTTGCAGCGACTGCTGGCCAAGGTCAGCGAGCAGCAATTGGGTCTGCTCACGGTAACGCTGCAGGACCCGACGGGTTACGGCCGCATCGTGCGTGACGCAGCGGGTAACGTGACCGCTATCGTCGAGCACAAGGATGCCAGCGAAGCACAGAAAGCGATCAAGGAAGGCAACACCGGTATTCTCGCCATGCCTGCGGCGCGCCTGGCCGACTGGATGGGCCGGCTGTCCAACAACAATGCCCAGGGCGAGTACTACCTCACCGACGTGATCGCCATGGCCGTTGCCGATGGCCTGGTGGTCGCCACCGAGCAACCCCACGATCCGATGGAAGTGCAGGGGGCGAACGACCGTCGCCAACTGTCCGAACTCGAGCGTCATTACCAGTTGCGTGAAGGCCGCCGCCTGATGGCTCAGGGCGTGACCCTGCGTGATCCGGCGCGTTTCGATGTGCGCGGTGAAGTGACCGTCGGCCGCGATGTGCTCATCGATATCAACGTGATTCTCGAAGGCAAGGTGGTCATCGAGGATGACGTGCAGATCGGCCCCAACTGTGTGATCAAGGACAGCACCCTGCGCAAGGGCGTGGTGATCAAGGCCAACAGCCATATCGAAGGCGCGGTGATGGGCGAAGGCAGCGACGCCGGCCCGTTCGCTCGTCTGCGTCCAGGCAGTGTACTGGAAGCCAAGGCGCATGTGGGTAACTTCGTCGAGCTGAAGAATGCGCACCTGGGCGAAGGCGCCAAAGCTGGCCACCTGACTTACCTGGGTGACGCCGAGATCGGCGCGCGCACCAACATTGGTGCCGGTACCATTACCTGCAACTACGATGGCGCCAACAAGTTCCGCACCGTGATGGGTGAGGATGTGTTCATCGGCTCCAACAACTCGCTGGTAGCGCCTGTGGAAATCCAGGCGGGCGCTACCACAGCGGCGGGTTCGACTATCACCCAGACGGTGGAAGCAGGGCAACTGGGCGTGGCGCGAGCTCGCCAACGCAATATCGAAGGCTGGAAGCGGCCGGAGAAGATCAAGAAGAGCTGATTATCCACAGCCCTTTCGATCGAAAGCCGACTTACGTGAGTAAGTCGGCTTTTTTATTGTTCGTGATGGCCTCTTCGCCGGCAAGGCCGGCTCCTACAGCTGGCGCTATACCTGTAGGAGCCGGCTTGCCGGCGAATGGGCCAGCGTACCGTCAGCCATTTATCCACAAGCTGCATTTTCTGATCAGCAGCCTTGACGAAGCCCCAAACTTAGGTTTTGATTGCAACCCATATCTTTCGAATCGAAACTTAAGCACCAATGTCGAAACGAAACACGCCCCAACGCCGCCGTAACATCCTGGCCTTGCTCAGCGAGCAGGGCGAGGTGAGTGTGGATGCGTTGGCCAAACGCTTCGAAACCTCGGAAGTGACCATCCGCAAGGATCTCGCGGCGCTCGAATCCCACGGCCTGCTGCTGCGCCGCTACGGTGGTGCGGTACCCGTCCCGCAAGAAATGCTGGGCGAGCCCGCGCAGCCCGTCTCGGTCTACAAGAAGGCCATCGCCCGGGCCGCCGTGGGCCGGATTCGCGAACATGCGCGCATCATCATCGACAGCGGCAGCACCACGGCGGCCATGATCCCGGAACTGGGCCGCCAGCCAGGCCTGGTGGTAATGACCAACTCACTGAACGTGGCCCGCGCCATCAGCGAACTCGAGCACGAGCCGGTGCTGCTGATGACCGGCGGTACCTGGGACCCGCATTCCGAATCGTTCCAGGGGCAGGTCGCCGAGCAGGTCCTGCGTTCCTACGATTTCGACCAGCTGTTCATCGGTGCCGATGGCATCGACCTCAACCGCGGTACCACCACCTTCAATGAACTGCTCGGCCTGAGCCGGGTCATGGCCGAGGTGGCCCGCGAGGTGATCGTGATGGTCGAGTCCGATAAGGTTGGGCGCAAGATTCCCAACCTCGAGCTGCCCTGGGGCAGCGTGCACACCCTTATTACAGACGAACGCCTGCCCGCAGCGGCGCGCGAACATATTCAAGCCCGCGGCATCAACCTGATCTGTGCCGCGATCAGCCAGGAGCAATAACCATGTGTGGAATCGTTGGTGCTGTAGCCGAGCGCAACATTACGGCCATCCTCATCGAAGGTCTCAAACGCCTCGAGTACCGCGGCTATGACAGCGCTGGCCTGGCTGTCTACACCCAGCAGGGTGAGCTGCAGCGTCGCCGCCGCATCGGCAAGGTCGCCGAACTGGACGCCGCCAATGCCGCCGAGCCGCTGATCGGCCAGCTGGGCATCGCCCACACCCGCTGGGCCACTCATGGCGCGCCGACCGAGGGCAATGCCCACCCGCATTTCTCTGCGAGCGACGTGGCGGTGGTGCACAACGGCATCATCGAGAACCACGAAGAGCTGCGTGATGAGCTCAAGGGCCTGGGCTACGTGTTCGACTCGCAGACCGATACCGAGGTTATCGTCCACCTGATCCACCACACCCTCAAGAGCATCCCGGACCTCACCGATGCGCTCAAGTCCGCGGTCAAGCGCCTGCACGGCGCCTACGGCCTGGCGCTGATCAGCAAGCAGCAGCCTGATCGCCTGGTGGCCGCGCGCAGCGGCAGCCCGCTGGTGATCGGCCTGGGCCTGGGTGAGAACTTCCTGGCGTCCGACCAGTTGGCCCTGCGCCAGGTCACCGATCGTTTCATGTACCTGGAGGAGGGTGATATCGCCGAGATCCGCCGTGACCAGGTGAAGATCTGGGATCAGGCCGGCCACCCTGTCCAGCGTGAAACCGTGCAGTATCACGAAGGTGCCGAAGCCGCCGACAAGGGCGAGTTCCGCCACTTCATGCTCAAGGAGATCCATGAGCAGCCGACCGTGGTGCAGCGCACCCTGGAAGGGCGCCTGGGCAAGGACCACGTCATGGTCCAGGCCTTTGGCCCGAAGGCGGCCGAGCTGTTCGCCAAAGTGCGTAACGTGCAGATCGTTGCCTGCGGTACCAGCTACCACGCCGGCATGGTCGCCCGTTACTGGCTCGAGAGCCTGGCCGGTATCCCGTGCCAGGTGGAAGTGGCCAGCGAGTTCCGCTACCGCAAGGTCGTGGTACAGCCGGACACCCTGTTCGTCTCCATCTCCCAGTCGGGCGAGACCGCCGATACCCTGGCCGCCCTGCGCAATGCCAAGGAGCTGGGTTTCCTCGGCAGCCTGGCAATCTGCAACGTCGGCATCAGCTCGTTGGTTCGCGAATCCGACCTGACCCTGCTGACCCTGGCGGGCCCGGAAATCGGCGTAGCTTCCACCAAGGCCTTCACCACCCAGCTGGTATCGCTGATGCTGCTGACCTTGGCCCTGGGCCAAGTGCGCGGCACCCTGGAAGCCGGCGTCGAAGCCGAGTTGGTGGAAGAACTGCGTCGCCTGCCGGCTCGCCTGGGTGAAGCACTGGCGATGGACAGCGTGGTCGAGAAGACCGCCGAGCTGTTCGCCGACAAGCACCACACCCTGTTCCTCGGCCGCGGTGCCCAGTACCCGGTGGCGATGGAAGGCGCGCTCAAGCTCAAGGAAATCTCCTATATCCACGCCGAAGCCTACCCGGCCGGTGAGCTCAAGCACGGCCCGCTGGCGCTGGTGGACAATGACATGCCGGTGGTCACCGTGGCGCCGAACAACGAGCTGCTGGAAAAGCTCAAGTCCAACCTGCAGGAAGTGCGCGCCCGTGGTGGCGAGCTGGTGGTGTTCGCTGACGAGAACGCTGGCATGAGCAACGGCGAGGGTACCCATGTGATCAAGGTGCCGCACATCAACGACGCCCTGGCGCCGATCCTCTACACCATTCCGCTGCAGTTGCTTTCTTATTATGTGGCAGTACTCAAGGGGACTGACGTGGATCAGCCACGTAACTTGGCTAAATCGGTCACAGTAGAGTGACTATTCTGCCAAAGACTAAATAAACGTCCGATTTAAACAGGTGTTACAAAAGCCTGATCTCTTGTTTCCAAATATTGCGAAACTGGAGGTCAGGCTTGTTTTTTTCTACCAGGGGGAAAAGAAAACAGCAGGAAATTTAGTTAAAAGTTAAGAGAAATCATGAGCTTATTGCATCGGGTTGATCTCGTGGGTCAGTTCTTTGGGGGGGGGTGGAATTAGTACGAATACCTATTGCCCTTAAGATTACTCATGCTCTATAGTCCTGCTCGCATTGGAGTATTAATACTCCGGCATTAGCGTGAGATGGAATCTCATAACTGCACAGGGAATTGCCATGTTGAGCGATGGTGCGTCTAATTCAGCTGTATCCGGTGCCCCGACAGACGTAATTAAACAGTCACTGCTGCGCATCAATGCACTGAAGGTTGAAGTTGAGAAACTTCGCGCTCAACAGCATGAACCTATTGCCATTGTCGGCATGAGCTGCCGATTTCCCGGGAAGGCTGATTCGCCAGCTGCTTTCTGGGAAAACCTCGCCAAGGGCCACTGCTCTATCGAGCCTTTCCTTAATAAGCGTTGGGGAGGGGATAGTTACAGCTCGAGTGCAGGGGAGCCCGGCACCACTTATCAGAGCACCGCAGCCCTTATTGATAACCCCTATGGTTTCGATGCTTCCTTTTTCTCGATGAGTGAGCAGGAGGCACGGCGCACGGATCCTCAGCACCGGCTATTGCTTGAGCTCAGCTGGCAGGCACTGGAACACAGCGGGATTGACCGCCATTCGCTGAGTGGTTCGGCCACAGGGGTCTATATTGGCCTCTCCAGTGATGACTATGCGGATTTTTACACGCGTTCTGCTGATCGGCAGCGGATCTCGCCTTTGTCTGCGCTTGGATGTGGGAAGAGCATAGCGCCCGGGCGTATTTCTTACTTCTACAACTTGCGTGGCCCTGCGTTGCAGGTCGACACCAGTTGTTCGTCGGCGTTGGTGGCGGCAGATCTTGCATGCAAGGCATTACGCAGCCGCGAAATTGATGCGGCTTTTGTCGGTGGCGTCAATCTTATGCTCACGCCCGGCGCTTCAGTGGCTTTCTCCGCGATGCAGGCTTTGTCACGCAGCGGAAGCAGTCGCCCCTTCGATAGTAATGCTGATGGTTACGTCCGAGGTGAGGGAGGGGCTGTATTGGTTCTCAAGCGGCTCAGTGATGCGCAGAAGGAAAAGCTCCCGATCTGGGGGCTTATTCGCGGCTCTGCAGTCAACCATGACGGGAAGTCCAATGGCATGACTGCCCCAAGCGGTATCGCTCAACAGGAAGTTATCAGCAAAGCGCTTGAAAATGCGTGTATGGATGCCGCAGACGTCGGGTATGTCGAATGTCATGGCACTGCGACGCCGCTGGGTGATCCCATAGAACTCGGTGCGTTGGCCCGACACTATGGCAAGACCGAACAGACCTGGATTGGGTCGGTGAAAAGCAATATCGGTCATCTTGAAGCGGCTGCTGGCCTGGCTGGCTTGATCAAGGCTGTATTGAGTGCGCGGCATGGCCGGATCGTGCCCTCGCTCCATTGTTCGTCGCCTACTCCCCACTTCGACTGGTCACGTAGTCAACTCTGTGTTGCGACTAGCAGCCACCCCTGGCCAAGAGGGGGCGCATCGCGAGTCGCCGCTGTCAGCAGTTTTGGCATGAGCGGTACCAACGCTCATGTGATTGTTTCCAGCGCCGATGACCCTGATGAGGTCGAGATGGATGGCGCAGGCTGCCTGACGCTCAGTGCACCCGACCATGATGCGTTACGCCTGCAGTTGCAGCAGCTGCGAGCTCATGTAACAGCACTTGAGGCTGCTGAGCTGATGCCATTTTGCCGGGCGAGCAATCGGTACAAATCACAAATGCCAGCACGCTTTGCCTATCCGGTTGCCGATAGGCAAGGGTTGCTTGAACACCTTGATCGCACCTTGGCAGGGAAGGAGGGCGGGTACCGTGAGCGATTACCGGTCTGCCTGGTGTTTGCCGGCCAAGGTGGGCATTACCCTGGAATGAGCCAGTCGCTCTATCGCACTAACGTACTGTACCGCCAAGCACTGGATGAAGTCGCTTCGTTCTACCAGGAACATTTTGAATTCGATCTTCTGGCTTGCTTGTTCGAAGCAAAGAAATCGTTGAGCGTCTCGCAGGTACAGGTCACCACCTTCGCCCTCCAGTATGCATTGGCGCGTTGTTGGGCGGGTGTCGGTGTCGTTGCGGATGCAGTAATCGGCCATAGCCTGGGTGAATATGCAGCGGCCTGCTGCGCTGGTGTCTTGACCCTGGAGCAGGCTGCCCGAATGGTCTGGCACCGGGGAAGGCTGATCGAGGGTAATGTCACAGAAGGGTGTATGTATGCCGTTCATGCCAGTGCCGAGCAGGCGAATGGGGCTCTGGGAAACATCCCATTTTCGGTAGCCGCGATCAACACGCCCCAGAGCTGTGTGCTGGCCCTTTCCTGCGAAGATGAGCTGGCTTGTCGAGAGGCCTTGAAGGCAGCTGATATTGCGCACAAACGTCTGGACGTCGAACGAGCCTATCATTCCCAGCAAATGGATATTGTGCTTCCAGCCTATGCGACGGCCATCGAGGGCATTACACCTCAGGTGCCGAGCTTGCCGTTTTATTCCACACTAACCGGCAAGCTAGAAATCACCAGACTTGCGCAACCCGATTATTGGGTGAGGCATATCAGAGACACGGTGCGCTTTGCCGATGCTGTACGTGCATTGATGAGTACGCGCCGGTTCCTGTTTCTGGAAATCGGCCCAGGCAGACAAATGGCTACATTGATCAACGAGCTTGATAATGGCGGCGAACACCAGACGTTGAGCTCCCTGGACAAAAACCAGGATGACAGTTTCAAATGGATGTCGACATTGTCTGCGTTATTTGAGTCAGGCCAAGGTATCTCATGGGGCAAACTACATGACTCCGCGCAACGCGCCGATCTGTTGCCCCCTTACCGTTTCAATCAGAACTGCTATTCAGCGGAACAGAGGCTGGCGAGTTATTTCTCTGAAAAAGACTTGGCGGATATCGTCGAAGCCATTGCACATTCAAGCTGAACGCCATCCTCGATAAATACAATAAGTTTCAGGATTACACGCCATGCCTCATGCCTGTCTGGCGCCTGCGCGCGCGCATTGCAATATTGTTGATAGTTGTCGCTTGCATGCCTCTGCCCATGCCGACAAGGCTGCTTTTGTATTCATTACACGGCAGACCGAAGAGATTCTGACTTTTGGTGAGCTTGATGCTTTTTCAAGGTCACTGGCACTGTATTTGTGCACACAAAACCTGCAAGGTCGGAACATCTTACTGATCTATCCCAGTGGGCTAGAGTTCATCAAGGCATTTGTTGCCTGTTTGTATGCCGGTGCCGTGCCCGTACCTGTCAATACGCCCACACAGCCTCATGCCCTGGATCGATTCAAGAAAATCATAGATGACGCACGCATCGAGTATGTCTTGAGTAGCAGTGGGCTGATGCAGCGGTTCGATTTTGACGTGTTCGGCGAGCTCGGCAAACTGGCGACAGATGAATTTGTCGCTGAGCAGACGGAGTGGTCACCCGATTCGCCGCATTCGCAGGCAACGGCGTTTATTCAGTACACCTCCGGATCAACGGGGGATCCCAAGGGGGCGGTCATTTCTCACGCCAACCTAGTCAACAATCTTGAAATGATTCAATCAGGATTTGCCAACGATGAACACATTGTTGGGGTGAACTGGTTGCCGTTGTTCCACGATATGGGGTTGGTCGGAAACGTTCTGCAGCCCTTGTACTTGGGGATCACCTGCATCCACATGTCACCACTTGAGTTCGTGCAGAAGCCTGTGCGCTGGCTCAGGGCTATTAGTGACTACAGGGGGACTACATCGGGAGGGCCGACGTTCGGGTTTGCCCATTGCTTGGCTCGAATCAAGGATGAAGAGTGCGTGGGCCTCGACCTGAGCAGTTGGCGAATAGCTTATTGCGGTGCTGAACCCGTGCGTCATGAGGTGCTAGATGCATTTGCCAAGCGCTTCTCCCGGTATGGATTCGCGCCTTCGAGTTTCTACCCTTGTTACGGAATGGCCGAAACGACCCTGATCGTGACCGGGCCAACGGCAGGGGCTGGCCTCAGGGTACTTGAGCTGGACAGAAACAGCCTGCAACTGGGACTTGCCGTTGCGGCACGACCCGATGCACCTGGTGACTTGCTTGTCAGCAATGGCCGCCCGATCAATGGCTCACGGGTGGCGATCGTCGATCCCGAAACCGGTGCGCGCAAACAGGATATGCACATTGGCGAAGTGTGGGTTGCCAGTTCTTCTGTGGCCCAGGGCTACTTCGACAACCCATCCGCCACACGCGAACGTTTTGGCGCCTATTTCGAAACCGAGCCTGAAGTCGTCTTCTATCGCACAGGCGACCTCGGTTTCCTCAAGGATGAAGAGCTCTACATTACGGGACGGTTGAAAGACCTGATCGTCATCCGCGGTCGCAATTACTACCCACAAGACATCGAGCAGACGGCATTTCTTGCCACCCCCGGTCTGCGGGAAAACTGCGGCGTCGCGTTCAGTCAGCGCGCAGGGGAGCAAGAAGGTCTGGTGCTGGTACACGAAGTGGAAAAAGGTGAACTGGACCCGCATACCCGTGAGCAGATGGTCTGTGCCATTCGGCAGCGGATCATCGAGCAGCATGGGATTGCGCCTGATGCAGTGATGCTCATCAAGCCCAAGGGGGTTGCGAAGACTTCAAGCGGAAAGCTCCGTCGAGCTGAAACGGCTGCACGTTTCGAGCGCGGCGAGTTACTTCAGGCCTGATTGGACAAGGAGCAAACCTATGAACATGGAAGTGCTGCCGCGCAGAGCCCGATCACCGGATGCGCTCAAAGGGATCACCATTACGAGCCCTTACTTGCGGCGGTTCCAGCGCCTGCATGCGCTGACGCTGCTATGGGTGCCCGCCATAGGCTCCTTGCTGGCGTTCTTCCTGGCATTTCATCATGGTGTAGCGTGGCAAAACCTCAGTGCATTTGCCGTACTTTACCTGCTCACGATGCTGGGAGGCTCGGTGGGATATCACCGGCTTTTCGCCCACCGCAGTTTCAAGACCGGTCGATATACCAAATGCCTGTTGGCCATCCTAGGCAGCATGACGGCGCAGGGCACGCCGATTTACTGGGTCAGCAATCATCGCCGTCACCACGAATTCAGCGACGAGGAGGGTGACCCACACTCTCCGAATCTACTGTCACCCACCGAGCCCTGGCGTCGACTCAAGGGGTTCTGGTTCGCTCAGGTGGCTTGGACGTACCAGCACCAACTCACTCAACCCGCTCGTTATGCCAAGGACTTGTTGCGTGACAAGGATATCTGCTGGATTTCGGCCAAGTACTACTACTGGGTCGGACTCAGTCTGCTCATTCCTTGTGTCTTGGGGGGGCTTCTCACTCGCAGTCTCTACGGTGCCCTGGAAGGTTTGCTTTGGGGGGGCATGTTCAGGGTCTGCCTGTCTTACCACGCGACCAGTGCGATCAATTCACTCACTCATCTGCTCGGCAGTCGGCGCCATGCCACGCATGACAGAAGCACCAACATCTGGCTGCTGGGTCCGCTGACGGTGGGTGAATCGTTTCATAACAATCACCACGCATTCCCTGCATCGGCGCGATTCGCCGGCAGTCTCTGGGACATGGATATCGGGTACTGGTTCATCAGGTTGTTGGCTGCCTTGGGTTTGGCCACCGACATTCGATTACCACAGCACAGGACGGAGAGGTCCGGAGAGCAACATGGATAAGAAGACAACGATCAAACACTGGCTGGTTGCCTATATCGCGGATCTGGTTGGGATCGATCAGGCTGAGGTGGCACAGGATGTTCCGTTCAGCACCTTTGGCCTTGATTCGGCTGCAGTCATCGGCATGACGGGGGATTTGTCCGACTGGCTCAGCACGGAAATCGACCCCACCGTTGTCTATGAGCACCCCACCATCGAGGCATTGGCTACCCATGCCTGGGAAGCCAGTGAGACTGCTGCAGCTTGAACCCATCGAGGAGTTGATATGGCCACCCCAACCGCCCCGGCGATCGGTGCTTCGAAGGAAGCGATCCAGTCGCACTACGATCTGTCAAACGAGTTCTATCATCTCTGGCTCGATCCGCAGACGCGCTGCTATTCCGCGGCATTGTTCGAACCCGAGGATGATTTCATCACGGCTCAGCAGCGCAAGGTCGACTACCACATTACCCAGGCAGCCAGCCAAGGCGCGGCCAATGTCCTCGACATCGGTTGCGGTTGGGGTGGGACGTTGGAGAGTCTGGTCAGGAAGCATGACGTACAGCATGCCGTGGGGCTCACCCTGAGCGACGCGCAGAAACTGTATATCGACACGCTTGGCTTGCCAGGCGTCGATGTCCGTGTCGAGAACTGGCAGGACCATCAGCCTTCATCACGGTACGACAGCATCATTTCCGTCGGTGCGTTTGAACATTTTGCCAACCTTGATCAGACGGTGGAGCAGAAGGTCGCCGGTTATCGCGCGTTCTTCCAGCGTTGTCACGGCTGGCTGGTCGAGGGTGGCCGCATCTCGCTGCAGACCATTACCTACGAGAACTCGACCCGTGAGGATTTCAGCCCATTCTTCGCCAACGAAATATTCCCGGAATCGGACCTTCCGCGCATGTTCGAAATCATTCAGGCGGCAGATGGCCTGTTTGAGGTCGAGCGACTGCGCAATGACAGGATGCATTACTACCTGACCCAAAAAGCCTGGTGGCAGGCCCTGAAGCGCAACAAGCAGATCATCTGCGAGCGTTTTGGTCAGGCCGTATACGACCGTTACAACCTTTACCTGCAAATGTGCATGGTCGGTTTCAAGACCGGCTCGATGGGGCTTGTGCGGATCACGTTCAAGCGAATCGACCGGCCCGCCCAAGGGCTTCGGTAGGCAGCACAGGTAAAAGGACCAGGGTGATGACGGATGTAGCGATCATAGGCATGGGATGCCGGTTTCCGGGGGCCGCGAGCTTGAGCGCGTTCGTCGAGCTTCTACGCCAGGGACGTCAGGTGGTGAGC
Source organism: Pseudomonas entomophila L48 (assembly GCF_000026105.1). Classification (NCBI taxonomy): domain Bacteria; kingdom Pseudomonadati; phylum Pseudomonadota; class Gammaproteobacteria; order Pseudomonadales; family Pseudomonadaceae; genus Pseudomonas; species Pseudomonas entomophila. Next base: position 5,861,289 of record NC_008027.1, on the reverse strand, counting down.
GGGATGCCAGCTGGGCGGTTACGCGAAGGCGACCCCGCACTCGACTGGTTGGCAGGGGATTTTCCGAAGGGGGGGTTTGTCGACGGGATAGAGTTGTTCGACCCGCTCTTTTTCGGCATGTCCCAGGATGAAGCGGAACACCTGGACCCTCAGCAACGCCTGTTGCTGGAGGTCACCTGGCAAGCGTTCGAAAATGCAGGTATTGCTCCCTCGACCTGGCGTGGAAGCAATACAGGTGTATACATCGGCGCGACCAATGCCGACTACCATCGCATGCTGTTCGCACAGCCCGCCGAGTTGAGTAAGCACAGTGCCACGGGAACAGCGTTGGGAACTGCGGCCAATCGACTTTCCTACTTCCATGATCTTCAGGGGCCCAGCCTGGTGGTGGACACGGGGTGTTCGTCTTCACTCGTGGCGCTTCATCAGGCGGTCGCCGCATTGCGCAGTGGCGAGATCGACGCCGCGATAGTCGGCGGCGTGAACGGCATGCTTCATCCCGCCAATACGGTTGCACACATGCAGGCTGGGATCATTTCTTCGGACGACCGTTGCCGGTCCTTCGACGATGGTGCAAATGGCTACGTGCGTGCCGAAGGCTGCGGTGTGGTGTTGCTCCAGCGCCACGCCGATGCCCTTGCGGCACAAGCACGGATCTGGGCGTCAGTGGTATCGACCGCAGTCAATCATGGAGGCGCGAGCAACGGTTTTTCCGCACCGAACGTACAAGCCCAGAAGCGTCTTCTAGCCAAGGCCTTCGGCGCTGTGGAGGCTGGTGTGGAGCGGTTGTGCTATGTCGAAACCCATACCACGGGCACGCTGATGGGGGATGCCATCGAGCTGAAGGTTCTAGATGAGCTGGTCAGGACTTCTTCGGCCAAGCAAACGGTACAGGTTGGATCGATAAAGACCAATATTGGCCATCTGGAGTCTGCTTCCGGTATTGCCTCGTTGATCAAGGCCGCCTGTATGGCGCATTTTCGCGAGTATTACCCTACGTTGCATTTCTCTCGGCCAAATCGCTTCTATAAATATGCCGAAGGCACCTTGCGTGTGTCCCAAGAGCACCGTAGCGACGCTTCATTGGCCCAAGGGTTGATTGGGGTCAGCGGCTTCAGTTTTGGCGGAACCAATGGATTCGCCCTGCTCAAGGCGCACAGCAATTTGATGACAAGCCAGGCATCAAGTTGCGTTGACCGCTTGCTGGTGGTCTCGGCCAAATCGAAGACATCACTGCTTGCCATGCTGGCATCCTTGCGCAAGGCATTGCCGGGTTACCGGGAAGCGGACCGCGGGACACTGGCCAGGCAACTGCTTCGGCGTGATGCATTTGCCTGGCGTGTTGCAATCACCGGTGAGCACATTGGCGAATGGATCGAGGGCATAGAGGCCGTCCTGGCCGAGCCTGATAGACATGTGCGGCATTGCCCGCAACGTCGCCCAACCACGATCGGTGTGTCGTTCTCCCTCGAGGAGGGTGAGCACCATAGTGATGATGGGGCATCGTTCGATATTCCCTTGCCATTTTCCGAACTGCTGGGCACCTCCTGCATGGGTGACCTCGCATCGGCACCGCTCAGAGGATTTCTATCCACGTTGAGGGCGGTGGAACAGATCATCGCGACCCAATTGTTCGATGACGTCATCCGGTACAGGGGGCTCGGCGCTCTGCTGCCAGCCTATCTGGAATCACGGCTGGAGGCGGGTCAGGCGGTCAAGGTCCTGAGCAATACCCAGGCACTCGAAGCATTTCTTGCGCGACAGCCGAAAAGCCCCCAGGACTCATTAGCCGTACTGGAAATCGTGACTGCTGGAGCAAGGCAAGCCGGGGGGCGGTTCGTTCTGCAGGACGGTACACGTTTCGATGATCTGGCCCATGCGCTCGCCGAACTTTGGTGCCTGGGACATACCTTCGACGGTCATCTGCTCAGTGCTCACGACACGCTGCTCTTCCCCTTGCTACCCACCTATCACTTCGATTCCGTCCGATGCTGGCTTCACGCCGGTTGAAGATCGACAACGCCTAAGACCTTTCGGAATGAATCCATGACGGCTCAAACAACGACAACAAGCACCGCGGACGAACTCATTGCCTGGCTGCGTAGATACGCGTCGGAGCGCATCAACTCGAGAATGATCGATGAGCGGCGAACCATTCCGCCTCATATCGTGCTGGACCTCGGCAACAGGGGCATCCTCGGCATGCAGGTGCCAAAACGCTATGGCGGGTTGGAGCTGAGCACGGTCGACCTGATGAGGGTGATCCAGCAGTTGACGGCCATCGACATGACGCTGGGTACGTTCGTAGGTTTGAACAACTGGCTTGGTATCTGGCCAATCCAGATGTATGCCAGCGAAGAGGTGAAGCAGGAGCTGCTGCCTGCACTTGCCTGGGGGCGTGAGTTGGCGGCATTCGCCTTTACCGAGCCTGTGGCGGGGTCCGACGCGCGTTCCATTCGCACCACCGCGACATCCCAGGGGGCAGGTTATCAACGGCTCAATGGGCAGAAAGCCTGGATCGGCTCGGGGGCCTGGGCAGGTGTGACCACGGTGTTCGCCCAGCAACTGGATGAAGCCGGTCGGCCCAGTGGCATCAGCGGTTACATCGTAAAGGCGGGCACGCCTGGCCTGGAGCAAGGTCCCGAGGCCTTGACGATGGGCATGCGGGGCATGATCCAGAACATTGTCGATTTCAAGGATGCCGTGGTATCGGAGCGCTATCTCCTGGGTACGCGCAATGCCGGCATGGACATTGCTCAGCAGATCATGATGCATGCGCGCCTGGGTATTGCCGGGCTCAGCCTTGGTGGGATGAAGCGCTGTGCACAGCTGATGCTGCGTTATGCAGAACGCAGGCGGATCTCCACGGGAGTCCTGTTGGACAACCCGGTAACGCAAGCACGCTTGAGCGATGTGTCGGCAGCCATCACGGCCGTCGATACTCTGGTGTTTTCGATTGGCAGGCTGATGGATCAGCACATCGGGGTGCCAGACGAGGTCTATACCGCGTGCAAGTCCACGGCGCCCGAACTGTTTGGTGAGGCGACCGACCACTTGACCCAGCTGCTTGGCGCCCGCGGTTACATCGAGACCAATGGTGTACCGCAGTTGCTGCGCGATGCACGGATTCTGCGGATATTCGAAGGTCCGACAGAAACCATGAACATGTACCTCGGTGGTCGCATCCTCAAAGGTGCTGATGTTTTCTACCGTTTTCTCGACGAAACACTGCAGGCACCTGCTCTGGTGCGGCTTATTCAGGATGCGGCCCACGCTATCCAGCATGCTGCAGTTTCCCATCCGTTCCTGCAGGGCGACCCGTTGCTGGGCAAGCGGTGGTGCCAGTTCAAGGTCGGCCAGGTAGCCAGTTTCGGGATCCTGCGAGCATTTCTGCACAAGGCTTTGCTGGATCAGCCCGATGACCGTCTCGAGCGTTCTGCGCTGTGGGCAGCAAAGCGGTTCGAGAGGCTGTTGCGCGAGGCTGTCGAGGGCAGCCCTGATGAAGTGGCCATGGTCGATATCGCCCAGGTTCGCAAGGAAATCGAAGGTCTGCTGGTAGATATCGACGATATAGAACAAAGGCTGCCACTGGATGACCAGAGCCTGGACCCATACCTGGCCAAGTCGGTTGCCCCTCAGGAGGTGATGGTATCAGGGCCGGGCGGTGCGGCTATGGTCGATGACCGCAATGTTCGGGCGACGCAGTTGACGGCCTGGTTGCAGGAGTGGATTGCCCGGTGCGTCGAAATTCCGTTTTCCCAGGTGGCTACGGACGAACCGTTTACCCACTTCGGGCTTGATTCGACCGATGCCGTCGAAATTGTCTGCGACCTGGAAAAGCACCTGGGTATGGAACTCGATGCCACGCTGCTGTGGAACTACCCAACGATCAACGCGTTGGTGGGGTACCTGCTTGGTGAATTCAGCGAGGTGCAAGGTAGCCCGTCGACAACTGTACAGAAGCCTGCAGTGCCCGTAACGCATGACGTTGCACAGATCGAAGCGATGAGCGATGAGGATGCGCTGAACCTGTTGCTAAAAGAAGTTTCTGCCTGAGGAGCGCCACCATGAGTATCAATACTGCACCGGACGTGGAAATGGATGTCTTGCTCGAGCCTGTAGAGCAGGGGGCTGGTGGCAATCGCAAGATCGATGGACCTTCGAGCATTCTTGGCACGGTAAGGAAGCTGCGCAAGGACGCCCTTGCTGCGTTGGTGGAGTTCAATACCACGTACGGTGATCTGTGCCGGATAAAGTTCGGGCTGAAGGAACAGGCACTGATCATCAGCCATCCAGAAGATATTCGTGAGGTGTTGAGTGACCGCCGCGGTCATTACCAGAAAGGCGGAAATCGCAACTTCAAGGAAATCGATCGTTTTTTCACCAACAGCCTGTTTACCAGCGACGGTGATTTCAACAAGCGCCAACGCAAGTTGTTGAAACCCACATTCAATCCCATGCTGACGGACAGTTTCGCTGTGCCCATGGTCAATGCGGCCAAGGAAATGATGGATGCCTGGGAACAACAAGGGTTGCAGCAGATCGACCTGAAACAGGCCATTCTCCAGCTGACGCGGCGCAACATTTGCGAGAACGTGCTGGGCGTGGAGGAGACTTTCGAGGATGCCGCTCGGACCATTCGCGAGTGCTTCGAGGTTGCCAACATCGTCACGATGGAGCGTGCGCGTCAAATCGCGCCGGCTCCACTATGGGTCCCGACCCCGTCCAACCGGCGCTTCCTGGAGGCCAAGGAGCGCATGTTGCACTTGATCGAGCGGGTGATCGAACGCCATCGCGTCGAGCAAGCTCCGGTCAGATCAATGGTGCAGATGTTCATGGCTGCCCGCTATGCCGACAACGGTGAGCCAATGGCGCACGAGCAACTGCTGACCGAGTGCATGACACTTTGTTTTGGTGCCTATGAAACGAGCGCCAACACCTTCACTTACGCCTTTCATTTCCTGTCGAAATATCCCCAGGTACGAGCGCGGGTCATTGCCGAGGTGGATGAGGTCACCCAAGGCAGGCTGCCTACCATCGCGGATGTCGCCAAGTTGGGTTACACGCGCAAAGTGCTCAATGAAACGATGCGTCACTACACGCCCGGATCGATGCTCATCCGTTGTGCCAAACAGGACACCGAACTGGCGGGCAACCCCGTGCCAGCGGGAACGATGATTGTGTTGAACATCTATTTCATGCATCGCCATCCGGACTACTGGGAGAACCCTCTGGCCTTCGACCCTGATCGCTTCGACGCCCCTGTCGCCAACCCTGGCGTAAAGCAGGCCTTCATTCCATTCGGAGGAGGTGGTCGCTCTTGCATCGGCATGGGAATGGCAATGATGGATGGCCTGTTGTTACTGGCCACTGTTTCCCAGCGTTACTTGCTGGATAACCGATTGGACGCTGCCGAAGGGGCCGCGCCGAGCCTTCGCAGGATTGTCATGGGGCCGGAGAGTGGCGTTCAAGTGATGCTCAGGAAACGTGGCCATCACTGAGGCTGGGTGAGATGAGTTCCGATCAATCAACAGTTTCGAGGGGCCGCATGAGCACCATGGATTCGGTGTTGTCCAGTGTTGAAAGTTTTTCCAGACCACAGTTGCTGGAAACGGTGAGGCGTATCCAGCGCAGACTCGCGACAAGCAGTTCTGGCGCCGACGCAGTGACCTTGGGTGATTGTCACGAGATTGTCTGGGAAACACAGGCTGTGGACAGCTACCTACAAGGATGTTCGGTGCCGCGCAACGGAGCGTTGCTGTGCTGGAGTACCTGGGCGGAATTTTCGAGTGCCTTGGCGGTGGATGCACAGCCCACTTATCAGGTTTCTTCGGTGGATGAGGCCTTGGCCCTGCTTGAAGAGGGGCAAGCGCCAGCCTTCACCGCCCTCGTGGTGGACCTGTTTTCACTTGTACATTCAAAAGTGGATCCGGGCGCAGTATTGATGGATCGGCTGAAGGCGGTTGTTGCGATATTGGCTGAGCTCAAGCACGTACTCAGTGCCGCCGATCGAAACGGTGTCGATATTGTCTTGCGCACCGCTGACGCACTTGGGCCCGTCTCTCTATCCGATCCAAGGCCACCCCTGGCTGCAGTTTTCCACGGGTGGGTATTGGGCGCCGCGATCGAGTGTCCGCGTCTGCGCATCACCACCGTTGACATGGACGTATCCGATTTACATGTTTTGCTAGCTCTTTCGGGCGGTGCAGAGCGTCAGTTGGTCTACAGGAACGGGGCCGTTCACTTTCGGATGTTGCGGCCGGTCGCCGAACAATTCCTGGACTCTGGCCATGGGCAATCGTGGGGCAACTGCCTGATCGTGGGAGGGGCTGGCGAAGTCGGCAAGCACTTGAGCGCTGAGCTGACTCGCCAAGGGGCAACCCGTATCTGGCACGTGGGTCGCAGGCCCTCGGCACAGGTCGAGGAGGGCATCACCTATCTCAGTGTTGATGTCCGTGAGCCCGAACAGGTGCTCAGCCTCAAGCTCCACCTGGAACAGCAGGGCGCAAGAATCGAATCGGTCTTTCACCTGGCGGGAACGGTCAAGCAGAGCAGCATCTTCGATGCGAGCGAGGAAGATGACTGGTTGGTGCTGGCGCCCAAGGTGTTGGGTGGCGCAACCCTGCTGGAAATATTCGACGACGTGGCAACAAATCACTACGCCCTTTCCTCCATCACTTCTTTGGTCGGAACGCATGGCGCTGCCAGCTACTGCGCCGCGAACGCATTTCTCGATCACTTGGCTGACCGCTGCAATGGACGGATGCACACGATTAACAGTGGGCCCTTGCTGGGCGTGGGCATGGCTTCGATGTCCGGGTTTTCAGCCAGCTCGGGCTGGGAAGGACTGGGCGTTCATCCACTCGAAGTGGAAGCGTTGGCCGATTGTCTAGGAGCCTTGGCCTCCCGTTCGATTCGTCATTGGCTGCACGCGCGAGTTGATTGGGCGCAGTTGCAGGCACGTCTGGATGGAAAGCTGAGCCAGGCCTTGGTCGGACAGCTCCTGAAGGCGCCGATGCAGCGACCGGAGGTGCGAGGCCTGGCGGTTTCCGAGAGGCTCCTGGCACTGGAAAGTGACGAGGCCAGGGAGCATGCGCTACAGGATTACCTGCTGGGTCTGTTCCGTGCTGCAGCCACTGTCGCCACTGAATCACTCGATGTTAGCGCCAGTATCGAAGCCTGGGGCCTGGACTCCCTGGTACTGATGGAAATCTTGAAGACGGTTCGGATGGATCTCGGATTGATTATCTATCCCCGGGAAATGTACACCCACTCGACCCTGTCGCAATTTGCCCACTACCTGGCCGGGCAGCTCAGGGCAGGCAACGACGAACCTCTTGCGGGCGGCGATAGCAGGCAGCGGCATGAGGATTACCTGAGCCCCCTGGCCGATTTGGCTGGGGTGGTGCAGGACGTTGCGGATCGGGTGCCAGGTGTGGCGTTCATTCTGTCCAGCCCACGGTCCGGCTCCACGTTGCTGCGTGCAATGTTGCAGGGGCATGATCAGGTATTCGCGCCACCCGAGCTGCACCTGCTGGGGTACACCTCGCTTGCGCAATGGCATGAAGCGACGAAGGAAAACTATTTCGACCAGGGGCTGCAGCGCGCCTTGATGGAACTGCATGAGGGCTCGCTCGACGAGGCAGTGTCGCTGCTTGGTCAGTGGGTCGACCAGGATATTGCGGTCGCAGAGGTTTACCGCTTCATGCGCGAACGTTCCGGCTGTGGTTTGCTGGTGGACAAGTCTCCCAGTTATGCCTCCAACCCGAAGGCATTGCTGCAAGCGGAGCTTGCGTTCGACAAACCGCGTTACATCCATCTGGTGCGCAATCCCCTGGCGATGATCGAGTCGTTCAGTCGCATGCGCATGCACAAGTTGTTAGGTCAGCAGGACAACGATGGTATCTCCACGGCCGAACGGATCTGGCTTGAGGGTAACCTCAATCTGGAAGCGTTTTTTGCCCGTCACGTCGAGGCCGAACGGGTATTACGCGTCGACTATGAAACCCTGGTAAGGGACCCCGAGACGACCCTGCGCGGCATTTGTGCATTTCTGGACATCGAGTTCCAGCCATCCATGACCATGCCGTACGGCGTAGGGCGGATGAATGACGGCGTGCGTGAGGGCTCTCTGGCCATCGAGGATCCGAACTTTCTCAAGCGAGACCGCGTGGATGCTTCGCTCGCCGACGCCTGGCGGCACCGTTCACTGGATCGTCCGTTATGGCCCCAGACTGTTGCATTGGCCGGGCGGCTTGGTTACGACGAGGCGTTGCCAGCGTCAGCCAAGCGTGACGAAGCGGCCCGTCAGACGCTGAATGTGCAAGCGGGTGAAGTTTCACTGAGCGTCAGTGCCTGGGGCCGATACGAACACCCGGACTATCTGTGCTTGCATGGGCTGCTGGATCAGGCGACGGTCTGGGATGACATTGCCCAAAACCTGTACGCATCGGGAAGGTCCTGTATTGCTCCGGACATCCGTGGGCATGGCCTGAGCGGGCACGGTTCGCCGCAGCGGTTGCCTGCTTTGCTGGACTACGTCATGGATACCGATGCTGTGCACCGAGCTTCTGGCACACAGCCGCTTGAACTGGTCGCTCACTCGTTCGGGGCGGTCATCGCGGTAGCCTATGCAGCCGCATTCCCTGAAAGGGTGAAGAAGCTCTGGCTCATCGAGCCGGTGCTGCTGGCAGAGAAACGCCATGATCCTCGACTGTTCTATCGTGAGATGGTCCAGTTTCTCGCAGCGCCCCATGAGCATCTGCCGCTGGGGTCATTGCAACAGGCCGCAGAGCGGATTCGTGCGGTCTCTTCCTTCCTTACACAGGACAGGGCCTGTGAACTGGCGGAGCGAATGACCACGGTAGGGGACGATGGTGAGCGGCGCTGGACATGGGATCCCAGGCTTCGATTTCGTGCTGGCCTTGGGCTTGGGCTGGACCGGGATACCTATCTGCAAATACTGCATGCGCTGGAAGTTGATGTGCATATCGTGTTTGGCCGCGATAGCCGGTCCAACCGACGCAAGGACATCGAGTTACAGGCCCAAGGCCTGGACGATGATTGTGTGACCTTTATCGACGGCGGTCACAACCTGCATCTGCAACATCCCGATGAAGTCACCCGAATCATCACTCGCAACCCAGGTATTTCGCCAATACAGGAGGTGCGCGATGACGAGCACTCTGAGACCACAGCCTGATTCCGAAGTGTCGGCTGCCACGAGGACGGCACCGGTACGTGTGACGATCAGCGACCCGACCCTGATTCGACGCCAGCGAATGCTTAGCCTGTTGTTCAATGGCATCCCACTGTGCGGGGCCCTGGCCTGCATCCCCGTTGCGATCTACTGGGGGTTTGATGGGTTCGATCTTGGGCTGTTCGTGTTCATGTACGTCACCAGCTTTTTTGGCATCGAGGGTGCTTACCACCGTTACTTGGCGCACCGTGCGTTCAAGACAGGCCAGCGCACCCGGTTCGTTCTGGCTGTACTGGGTGCCTTTGCGGCCCAGGGACCGGCGGCATTCTGGGTTGCCAATCACCGGCGCCATCATCAGTACACCGATACCGAACTCGATACCCACTCGCCATGGTTTGACGAGAACGGCGCGGTGAGTGGTATCCGCGGCCTTTGGCATGCTCATGTCGGATGGTCGTTCGGTAACCGTTATGTGAATGTTTCGGCGTTTGCCGCCGACCTGCTGCGTGACCCGCTGATCGCTTTCGTCACACGCTATTACCTCGTTTGGGTGCTGCTTGGCCTAGCCATTCCCACGCTCGCTTCGTTCGTTTGGAGTGGCATGTGGGAAGGTGCGTTGAAAGGTTTCCTGTTGGCCGGCTTGGCCAGGATCTGGTTTGTCCAGAACGGTGTGTACATCGTGAATTCGTTTTGCCATCGATTTGGCAGCCGCCCGTTCAGAACCCAGGAAAAGAGCACCAACCTCGCCTGGCTGGCCCTGCCTACACTCGGTGCCGCCTGGCACAACAATCATCATGCATTTCCTGCTTCGGCCACGACGCAGGTGGAGTGGTGGCAGTTGGACCTGACGGGTTCGATCATCAGGGCACTGGGCGTCATCGGCCTTGCATGGGAGATCAGGACGACCGGACAAGCGTTCATCGACAGCAAACGACAGTCAACGGACAACACCTCTGTGGTGAGTGAGGAACACTAATGTGCGGCATCATCGGCGTCATCAAGGCTTCGACCATCGAGCAACGGCAGTTGCAGCAAGCGATCAAGGTACTCGGGCACCGTGGCCCAGACGGCTCAGGCAGCTGGATCGCACCTGATGGCAAGGTGGCCCTCGGACATGCTCGGTTGAGCCTGGTCGATCTCGAACATGGACAACAGCCATTGCACGCGGCCTCGCAGGACGTGGTGGCCGTCGTTAATGGTGAGATCTATGGGCACCGCGAACTACGTGGGCTGCTGGCGGGCAAGGGGTATCAATTCAAGACCGCCTCCGACAGTGAAGTGCTCCTGGCGTTGTACCTGGAGCAAGGAACCGCCTGTCTGCAATCCCTCCGAGGTGAGTTCGCCTTCATTATCTGGGATGGTCGTAAACAGCAGCTGTTCGCCGGCAGGGACCGCTTTGGGGTCAAGCCACTCTTTTACCATCAGGACGGGGATGACCTGTACCTGGCATCCGAGATCAAGGCTCTGCTGGCCCTGGGTGTCGAGCCGCGCTGGGATGTGCAGAGCGTCTATGACTTTGATGCCGGGATCCTGCACAACGACCGCAGTTTCTTCCGTGGAGTCAAGCAACTGCCACCGGGGCACTTCCTGCTGGCAAGCACAGGGCATGTGCGAACCGTTGGCTATTGGGACACCACCTTTGCCACGCAGGCAACACTTGCGCAGGACAAGCGCAGCCCGCAGGACTATGTGGAACCGTTCAAGGCGCTGTTCGCCGATGCGGTCAGGCTACGTCTGGATGCCGATGTGCCAGTGGGTTGCTACCTCAGCGGAGGTCTGGACTCCTGCAGCATATTGGGCATGGCCAACGCGCTGGCTGGGAAACCCCTGGATGCCTTTACCATCTCCTTCAACGACGGACTCTATGACGAGTTCGACATGGCTCGGGAAATGGCGGACTTCACAGGGTCGCGGCTACACCGCGTCGATGTGAGCGATGCCGATCTCGCGACTCATTTTGACCAGGCGGTCTGGCATGCGGAGTCCCTGTTTATCAACCCGCACGGCGTCGCCAAGTTCCTGCTATCGAAGGCCGTCAGGGCGCAGGGGTTGAAAGCCGTGCTCACCGGCGAAGGGGCCGACGAAATTCTCGCGGGATACCCGATCTTCCGCCAGGACCTGCTGATGTCTCAGGCTGGCGAAATGGATCGTGAGGAACTGGAGCGCAAGTTGGACGCGCTCAAACTTGCCAACAAGACCTCCATCGGCCTGTTGTTGTCGGAGGAATCGGGAAGCGAGCATGCGTTTATCCGGTCCTTGCTCGGTTATGTGCCAGCTCAACTGGCAGGCAGTATTCGCCGCTTCAAGCTGTACTCGTCATTCTACCGACCTGAGTTCCTCTCGATGATGCAGGGCCGGGACAGCATCGCTGCCTTCCTCGATGGGCTCGATGTTTCGCGTCAGCTCAAGGGGCGTGACGAGGTCAATCAATCGCTTTACTTGTGGAACAAGACGTCGTTTCCCAACTACATGCTCAGCGTGTTGGGTGATCGAATGGAAATGGCCCACTCCATTGAAGGGCGCCCTCCGTTCCTGGATCACGCATTGGCCGAGTTCTGCGCGGGCATTCCAGTCAGCCAGAAAATCCACCTCGAGCGTGAAAAACACCTACTCAGGTCTTCGGTACGTGAGCTGATTCCGCAGAGCATCTTCGATCGTCAGAAACAGCCGTTCATGGCTCCGGCCATATCCCGGGCCAGCCATGGTGCCTTGCAGGCATTCGTCTGTGACATGCTCAACAGCAGTACCGCTCAGGACCTGCCGTTTTATGACAACCGCAAGCTGCTGGCGCTGATCAACAACATCCCGAACTTGCCCGCCAACGTGCAAGCGGGCGCAGATGCACTGCTCATTCAGGTGGCCAGCGCTTGTTCCCTGCAAAAGCAGTTCAATTTGACACTCTGATTTCAGGAGCAGGGAATGCTTGAGATCGAAAAATTGCTGGCCCGGTATGATCAGATGGGGCCTCACCGTACAGGTGCCGAGCAGGATAAAGCGGTAGCACAATGGTTTGTCGATGCGTTGACCGGCTTGGGCCTGGAGATCGTTAGCCGACCATTTTCATTGGACGTCATCACAGATCACTGCTGCCAGCTACAGATTGGTACCGAGCAGTTTGAACTCATGCCTTGTCATGACTCTCTGCTCCCGGAGCGGTTGGAACTGCAGGCGGAGATCGACACGCGGACCACCGAGGGCATTCAGGTCGTTCAAAGTTCGACCATGGGTTATACACAGCTCACCGAGATACGCGAAAACAGCCGTGCAGCAGCGATGATCGTCATCACCATGGGGTCGCGCCCCGGCCTCACGCCCCCTAATGCCGAGCACTTTGAAGCCCCCTTGCAAGTGCCTACGTTTTTCGTCTCGGGCGAGCAACGGGCGCGCTTGCTGGCGTTGGCCGAGCAAAACTTGGCAGCAACCTTGCACTCCCGGGTCATTCGTCAGCCCCGTCGCTCAAGCAATATCGTTGCGATAAAGCAGGGTGCAAGGGGCGATCTTGCCCCCATCATCGTATTCACTCCTCGTACAGGCTGGTGGCATTGTGCGTCCGAACGGGGCGGTGGGCTGGCAGCGATGGTCAGCCTTGCCTCAGCCCTTCGGGACACCGATGTGCAGCGAACGGTGATTCTTGCAGTCAGCAGCGGGCATGAGCTTGGTTATCTCGGAATGAAGCAGCTGGTTCGGGAGGTCTTGCCCAAAGATGCGCACCTCTGGGTGCACTTGGGGGCGAACTTTTCCGCGCGGCATGACCCGCTGTTTTTCATGCAAGCGTCAAACGCAATGATCGAACAGACGTTCCTGCACGCCCTGAATGCCAAGGGTATCGAACCCGACATCATTGCGCCGCGAGGCGGTGCCCTTTCGGGTGAGGGTGAGCAGATCCCACGACAAGCGAACTACCTGTCGCTGCAAGGTGGAAATGCGTTGTTCCACCATCCCGATGACCGTTTCCCAGATGCGGTGGATATGCCGAAGCTTGCAGGTATCTGCCAGGCGCTTGAGCGTTTCATCCTTGAACAGGCAACAGCACAACAATAAAAGGAAGCTTGAAATATGAAGGATCTGCATTGGCATGGTCATGCCACCAGCCGGTTGGCAAGAGTCGAAATGAATGGACATCGCCCCTGCACTATCTGGTTCACCGGGCTCAGTGGAAGTGGCAAGTCGACCATTGCCAACGCCTTGGATGGCTGGCTGCACCGGCGCGGCTGCCATACCTATGTGCTGGACGGAGATAACGTGCGTCAAGGGCTGAACAAAGACCTGGGCTTTAGCGAGCAAGATCGCGTGGAAAATATCCGCCGAGTTGGCGAGGTGGCCAAGTTGTTCAACGATGCAGGGCTGATTGTGTCCTGTGCATTTATATCGCCGTACGAGAAGGATCGTCATCTGGTTCGCCAACTGCTCAATGAAGATGAATACGTTGAAGTGTTTCTCAGCACGTCGCTCGCCGACTGTGAGCGACGTGATCCGAAGGGGCTCTATCGCAAGGCTCGGGCTGGGGAACTTGCGAATTTCACTGGCATAGATTCACCTTATGAGCCCCCCGTTCGACCCAATCTGGCGTTCGATACCAGCACGCACACTGTGAACGAGGTGGTGGGCGCTATTTTCGATTACCTGGTGGCTAAAGGCATCGTTCGGCAACACGGTGCTGTTGGCCGCGCCTCAGTTGGCTAGTGATCTTAACGGTTGCTGCAATCGGGCGGTGCGCAGCTGGGTCGATTTATATCGCTTGCAAACCGGTGGGCGCAGTTCGATGTCGGTTCACTTGCGGCGCTCTTATCGACCAAGCCCAACCTTCAAATATTCCATTTAATCCGTGATCCATGTTGCAGTTCGTCATCTGAGGAAAATCCCTACGTCTGGCATCTGGCATGGATCAATGTTTTCACACTGCGTTTCACCTAACGTCGCCGTCTCACGAGCAACCAAGGACGACAAGAAATGCAGATTCTGGAACGAAAGTACGATATTCAGCCGCTGGACGACGCCGAGATGACCCTGCTGGTCAACGGTCTGCCCACCGTGGCGAGCGCGGGTGAAACTGTCCTCAGTGTGCTCAACGCGGTCGGCCTGCGGCAGTTGGCAATCAATGACCATGGGCAGCTCAGTGGTGCGTATTGCGGCATGGGCGTCTGCCACTGCTGCCTGGTGCAGATCGATGGCCGGCCCAAGCGGCGCGCCTGTCAGACGGTGGTGAGGCCCGGCATGCGCGTGGAGACCGAGGTCAATCGCGTGCAAGAGGAGGGCCGACCATGAGCCTGCGTCCTGTGATCGTCGGTGGTGGCTCGGCCGGCATGGGGGCGGCCATCGAGCTGGCCGAGCATGGTGTCGATTGCCTGTTGTTCGATGAAGCTTCGCGCCCCGGTGGGGTGGTGTATCGCGGGCCATTGCGCGCGGGCGTCGACCTGGGCTACCTGGGGCCACGCTACACCAAGGCACTGAACAAGCTGCACGAGGATTTCGCCGCCAGCGCCCAACACATCGACCTGCGCCTGAACCACCGGGTGGTGGGTGGGGATGATCAGCGCTTGATGGTGCTGGACGGTGACGAGCAACTGCACGAGATCGACTATTCCCACCTGTTGCTGGCCGCCGGCTGTCATGAACGCAATGTGCCGTTCCCGGGCTGGACGCTACCGGGTGTCATCCTGCTGGGTGGGCTGCAGCTGCAGATCAAGAGCGGCGTGGTCAAACCTCTGGGCAGCACCCTGATTGCCGGTACCGGGCCGCTGCTGCCGCTGGTGGCTTGTCAGCTGCACGCCGCTGGCGCCAAGGTCGCTGGCGTGTACGAAGCCTGCTCGTTCAACCGTATCGCCAAGGAAAGCCTGGCACTGATGAACAAGCCGCAGCTGTTCCTCGATGGCCTGAGCATGCTCGCCTACATGAAGCTCAACGGTATCCCCATGCACTACGGCTGGGGTGTGGTTGGCGCCACCGGGGAAGGGGAGTTGCGCGAAGTCAGCGTCGCGCCCTACACCCAGGACTGGAAGCCGGACATGACCCGCGTCCAGCGCGAGTCGGTGCAGACGCTGGCCGTGGGCTACGGTTTCATCCCGCGCACCCAGCTCAGCCAGCAGTTGGGGCTGGCGCATGGGTTCAGCGAGGACGGCTACCTGCGTGCCGAGTGCAACGTCTGGCAGCAGAGCAGCCGACCCAATGTGCACCTGGCCGGCGACATGGCCGGTATTCGTGGCGGTGAGGCAGCCATGCTGACCGGGCGCATCGCCGCGGTGTCGATGCTCCAGCAGATGGGCAAGCTCGATGCAGAGAATGCCATCGAACGGCGTGAGCAGTACCTGGGCAAGCTGGCGGCGATCAAGCGTTTCCGTTCTGGCGTGGAGCGCTACACCGCGCGTGGTGCCGCGCAGATCGACCTGCCCCAGGCCGACACCGTGATCTGCCGCTGCGAGCACGTGACCCGTGACCAGATCGACCTGGCCCTGGAGCAGGGCGTGCAGGACATGGCCAGCCTGAAGATGCGCACCCGGGTGAGCATGGGCGACTGCCAGGGGCGCATGTGCGTCGGCTATTGCAGCGATCGCCTGCGCAGCGCCACTGGGCGCAAGGACGTGGGCTGGCTGCGGCCGCGCTTCCCGGTAGACCCGATTCCGTTTTCCGCATTCGAACAACTGGCCACGGAGGCCTGAGCATGAACAAGCATTACGACATCATCATCGCGGGCGGCGGGGTGATCGGCGCCTCCTGTGCCTACCAGTTGTCCAAGCGCGGCAACCTGAAGATCGCGCTGATCGACTGCAAGCGCCCGGGCAACGCCACCCGTGCCTCGGCGGGCGGGTTGTGGGCCATCGGTGAATCGGTGGGGCTGGGCTGCGGGGTGATTTTCTTCCGCATGATGTCTACGCGCAGCAAGCGCGAAGCCCACGGCGCGGCGGTGGCGGTGGATTCCAGTACGCCGCATATCCTGCCGCAGTGCTTCTTCGATTTCGCCCTGCAGTCCAATGCGATTTATCCACAGCTGCACCAGGAACTGATCGAGCGCCACGGCATGGACTTCAAGTTCGAGCGCACCGGGCTCAAATACATCATCCAGGATGAAGAGGACCAGCTGTACGCCGAGCACATCGTCAAGCAGATCCCCCACCTGGCTGATCAGGTGCGCTGGTTGGATCGCGATGCGTTGCGCACGTCGGAGCCAGCGGTGACGTTGAAGGCCACCGGTGCGCTGGAGTTCTTGTGCGATCACCAGGTCAGCCCGTTCCGCCTGGGCGATGCGTTCATGGAAGCGGCGCGGCAGAACGGCGTCGACCTGTACCCCAACGTGAACATCACGGGCGTGCTGCATGAGGGCTCGCGGATCAAAGGCGTGCGCACCGCCGAAGCCGGTGAGTTCCACTGCGGCACATTGATCAACGCTGCTGGCGCCTGGGCGGCCGAACTCAGTGAGTGGGCGACGGGGGAGAGCATTCCGGTCAAGCCGGTGAAGGGCCAGATCGTCCTGACCGAGCGCCTGCCCAAGCTGCTCGATGGCTGCCTGACCACCAGTGATTGCTACATGGCGCAGAAGGACAACGGCGAGATCCTGATCGGCAGCACGACCGAAGAGAAGGGCTTCGATGTCAGCAACACCTTCCCGGAGATCAATGGGTTGGTGCAGGGGGCGATACGCTGCGTGCCGCAGCTGGCGCAGGTCAACCTCAAGCGTACCTGGGCCGGGCTGCGCCCGGGGTCGCCGGATGAGCTGCCGATACTCGGGCCTGTGGATAATGTGCAGGGCTATTTCAATGCCTGTGGACACTTCCGTACCGGGATTCTTACGTCGGCCATTACCGGGGTGCTGTTGGACAGGGTTGTCCACAATGAGGCGTTGCCGCTGGATATCACGCCGTTCCTGGCCTCACGGTTTCGGGAGGGGGTGGACAAGAAGCTGGTGCATGGCTGAAGACGGTTCGCCGGCAAGCCGGCTCCTACGGGGGAGCGAGCTTGCCGGCGGATCAATCAGATCTGCATTGCCTTGCCATCCACATTCATCGCCGCCTGGCGCAGGGCCTCGGAACGCGTCGGGTGAGGGTGGCAGATAAGGGCGATGTCTTCAGCGGAGGCGGCGAACTCCATCGCCACGCAGAACTCGCCGATCATCTCGCTCACACTCGGGCCGACCAGGTGCACACCCAGCACCTCGTCGGTGTTGGCGTCGGCGATGACCTTGGCGAAGCCTTCGGTCTCGTGGTTGATCTTGGCGCGGCTGTTGGCGGTGAAGGGGAACTTGCCGACCTTGTAGGCGCGGCCCTCGGCCTTGAGCTGTTCTTCGGTCTTGCCGACCGTGGCCAGTTCCGGGCGGGTATAGATGACGCCCGGGATCAGGTTGTAGTTGACCTCGTGGGGCTTGCCGGCGATGCGCTCGATGCAGGCAACCGCTTCGTCCTCGGCCTTGTGCGCCAGCATGGGGCCTGAGGTGACGTCACCGATCACCCAGATGCCGGGCACCGAGCTGCGGTGGTGATCGTTGGCGAGCATGCCGCGCTTGTCGGTTTCCAGCCCCACGCTCTCCAGGTTCAGGCCTTGGGTGTACGGGCGCCGGCCGATGGCCACCAGCACGTAGTCGGCCTGCAGGGTTTCGGCAGTGCCACCGGCGGCGGGCTCCAGGGTCAGGCTGACACCGTCGGCCGAGGCCTTGGCCTGGGTCACCTTGCTGCCGAGCTTGAAGGTCATGCCCTGCTTGGCCAACGCCTTCTGCAGCGTCTTCGCCGTCTCGTTGTCGGTGCCTGGGCAGATGCGGTCCAGGTACTCGATCACGGTCACTTCGGCACCCAGGCGACGCCATACCGAACCTAGCTCCAGGCCGATCACGCCAGCACCGATCACCACCAGGTGCTTGGGCACCTGGGGCAGGGCGAGTGCGCCGGTGGAGTCGATGATGCGCTGGTTGTCGATGGCAACGCCGGGCAGCGGCGTGGGTTCGGAGCCGGTGGCGATGACGATGTCCTTGGCCTGCAGGATAGTCTCGCTGCCGTCCTCGGCCTTGACGATCACCTTGCCAACGCCGTCCAGGCGGCCCCAGCCCTTGACCCAGTCGACCTTGTTCTTGCGGAACAGGTACTCGATGCCCTTGGTCAGGCCGGTCACGCTCTCGTCTTTTTGCCTCATCATCTGGGCCAGGTTCAGGGTCGGCTTGACCTCGATACCCAGGTGCGCGAATTCCTCGCCACTGGCCGCTTCGAACAGCTCGGAGGCGTGCAGCAGTGCCTTGGAGGGCATGCAGCCCACGTTCAGGCAGGTGCCGCCGAGGGTCGAACGGCCTTCGACACAGGCCACGCTCAGGCCCAGCTGGCCGGCACGGATGGCTGCGTTGTAGCCGCCGGGGCCGCCGCCGATGATCACCACGTCATAGGATTTCATGGGTTCTACTCCAGAGTGAGGAAGCGAAGAGGGGCACAAGGTTAGTCCGAGCGCGAAAGATTGTATACAATCTGTTGGTTTCGCCGCGCCAGATAGTTCTAGACCATGGTCGCGATTAACGGAAACTTCGCACGAATGAACTACCCTGATCCGGTGACGTCCGTAATGTAAGGCGTGGCGTCCCGAATCAAAGATAGGGAGGGTCATGAATGCTTGCGCAACTTCCACCCGCGTTGCAGAGCCTGCACTTGCCTTTGCGCGTCAAGTTGTGGGACGGCAACCACTTCGATCTCGGGCCCAGCCCGCAGGTCACCATCCTGGTCAAGGAACCCCAACTGATCGCCCAGCTCACTCACCCGAGCCTGGCTGAGCTGGGTGCAGCCTTCGTCGAGGGCAAGCTGGAGTTGGAGGGCGATATCGGTGAGGTCATCCGCGTCTGTGACGAGCTCAGTGAAGCGCTGCTCAAGGGTGAAGACGAACCCCAGGCCGTGCGTACCGCGCACGACAAGCGCACCGACGCCGAAGCCATCTCCTATCACTATGACCTCTCCAATGAGTTCTATCAGCTGTGGCTGGATCCAGACATGGCCTACTCCTGCGCCTACTTCAAGGAGCCGGACAACACCCTGGCCCAGGCCCAGCAGGACAAGTTCGATCTCCTGTGCCGCAAGCTGCGCTTGCAGGCTGGGGAGTACCTGCTCGATGTCGGTTGCGGCTGGGGTGGGCTGGCGCGTTTCGCCGCCCGTGAATACGGCGCCAGGGTGTTCGGTATCACCCTGAGCAAGGAGCAATTGCAATTGGCCCGTGAACGGGTCAAGGAAGAGGGGCTGGACGACAAGGTCGATCTGCGGATTCTCGACTACCGCGACCTGCCCGAGGATGGCCGTTTCGACAAGGTGGTCAGTGTAGGCATGTTCGAGCATGTCGGCCACGCCAACCTGGAGCTGTATTGCCGGAAATTGTTCAGCGCGGTGCGCGAGGGCGGCCTGGTAATGAACCACGGGATCACCGCCAAGCATGTGGACGGCCGCCCGGTCGGGCGTGGTGCGGGTGAGTTCATCGACCGCTATGTCTTCCCCCACGGCGAGCTGCCACACATCTCGATGATCAGCGCCAGCATTGGTGAGGTGGGCCTGGAAGTGGTCGATGTGGAGAGCTTGCGCCTGCACTATGCCAAGACCCTCAACCATTGGAGCGAGAACCTGGAGAACCAGCTGCACCGTGCGGCAGCGCTGGTGCCCGAGCAGGCCCTGCGTATCTGGCGCCTGTACCTGGCCGGCTGTGCCTACGCGTTCTCCAAGGGTTGGATCAACCTGCACCAGATTCTCGCCGTGAAACCCTACGCGGACGGTCACCATGAACTGCCATGGACGCGTGAGGATCTCTACCGCTGAGACCACAAGGGCCTGCTTCAAGCAGGCCCTTGTCGTTAGAGGATCGGTGAAATCAATCGCGCGATGCGCATCCCCAACTGTTGAAGGCGGTGGGTGTCACGGCTGTCCTCGGCTGTGATCTCCCGGGCCTGGTCGAAGTCGCTCTGCAGCATTTGTTCCACCTGGTCCGCGAAGGCGCGATCCACGGTCAGCAGGGTGATCTCGAAATTCAGGCGGAAGGAGCGGTTGTCCAGGTTGGCGCTGCCGATGGCGCTGACCTCATCGTCCACCAGTACCACCTTCTGGTGTAGGAACCCCGGCTGGTAACGGAACATGCGCACCCCTGCACGTACCGCTTCGAAGGCGAACAGGCTGGAGGCGGCATAGACGATGCGATGGTCCGGGCGCGACGGGATCAGCACGCGAACATCCACCCCGCGCAATACAGCCAGGCGCAGGGCCGCGAAAATCGCTTCGTCGGGTATGAAGTAGGGGCTGGTGATCCACACGCGGCGGGTGGCCGAGTGGATGGCCTCCAGGAAGAACAGCGCACAGGTTTCCTGCGGGTCCGCCGGGCCACTGGCCAGGGCCTGACAGAGTACGCCGTTCTCGGGGTAGGTGTCTGGCAGGATCAACGGTGGCAGTTGGCGTGTGGCCCAGTACCAGTCCTCGGCGAACGACTCCTGCAGGCAGGCCAGTACCGGGCCGGCGATCTGCACATGGGTGTCGCGCCAGGGCGACAGATGGGGATTGGCGCCGAGGTACTCGTCCCCCACGTTGTGCCCACCCAGGAAGCCGCGCAAGCCATCCACCACGACGATCTTGCGGTGGTTGCGGAAGTTGACCTGGAAGCGGTTGAACCAGCCGCGGCGAGTGGCAAACGCCTGGATCTGCACACCGCCGTCCCGCAGCACCTGGCTGTAGCTGCCTGGCAAGGCGTGGCTGCCGACCCGGTCATAGAGCACGAATACCTGTACCCCTTCGGCGGCCTTTCGTAACAGCAACCGTTGCAACTGCTTGCCCAGGGTATCGTCGTGAATGATGAAGAATTGCACCAGCACCGTGTTCCGGGCTGCTTCGATGGCAGCGAAGATCGCCTTGAAAGTGGCTTCGCCGTCGATCAGCAGCTTGACTTCATTGTTGGCCAGGCAAGGCATGCGCCCGAGTTTGGGCATCGCCCGCAGGGCCGCATAGCTGTCGGATTCGCGCGCGGTCAACGCCTCTTCGACCCAGGGTCGCCAGTTGAGGTTGGCCATGGCCACATGCATTTCCTGGTTGGCCTGGCGACGCGCCTGGATGTAGGCGTAGAACGAGCGGGCACCGAAGATCAGGTAGGGGATGAGGGTGAAGTAGGGGATGAACAGCAATGACAAGGCCCAGGCGATTGCGCCTTGAGCGGTGCGCACGGTGAACACCGCATGCAGTGCGGCGATGATGCCGAGCAGATGAATCAGGCCGATCAAGTAACCGAAGAAGTAGGGGCTGTGGTAATCCATACGCATCCTGCTTGCCAATCACACTGCTGCCTAACAGACCACGTTCGTGGGGGGGGCTGCAACCTGTGGGGGAAAATGACGTCTAACGGCACAGTCCGGCCGGAGCCGGTATTTCGAGGAGCCTAGATCCATGAAGATTCGCCTGCCACTGCTTGCCCTGGTCCTGGGGCTGGGCAGCCCGTTGGTCCAAGCGCAGATGTTGCAACCCGGCTTGTGGGAGCTGACCACCAGCAACATGCAGGTCGATGGCAAACCATTGCCGGACATGGCCTTCATGCTGGGCCAACTGAAGAACCTGCCGCCCGAACAGCGGGCGATGATGGAGGGGGCGCTGGCCAAGCAAGGCATCAGCGTGGGTGGCAAGGGCGTGCGTTCGTGCCTGACGCCGGAACAGGTCCGTACCAATGACATCCCATTGCAGGATCCGCAGTCCGGGTGCACCCAGAAGATCACCGAGCGCAATGGCAACGTCTGGAAGTTCCAGTTCAGCTGCCCGAAGGCCCAGGGGCAAGGCCAGGCCACGTTCCTCAGCGACCGGGAGTTCCTGACCAAGGTCAACGGCACCTTCAATGCGTCCGGGGTTCAGCAGGCTGGCAGTATGGACACCCGCGCGGTATGGCTGGGCAACGACTGTGGAACGGTGAAGCCACGCAGCTGATCGCCCTACCTCTGGAACCGACTCACCGCCACCGCGTCGTGGGCATGCAGGCTTTCTGCATGTTCCACGCGCACCGTGAACCCCGCCACCCAATCGAGCTGGCGCAAGGCCAGGTTAAGGCGCCGGGCGGCATCTTCGCAGAACATCAGGTTCTGGCCGTTGGCCAAGGCGAAGGCCTGTTCGTCGGCACGTTTCACGGCAGTCTGGACCGCCGTGCCCAAGGCCGCTTCGGCCTTGTCGATCAGTACGGTAACCGGCAGTTCATCCCCCACCAGGCGGACCTGTAGCTTCGCCATGCTGCGCTGGCTATGGGGTGTGGCAACGATCCCGCTGCTGCTGCCAAGCCATGCCCTCACGCCTTGTCGGTCCACCGCCTGCCCCGTGAAGTCCTGGTCGAAACGCTCCTGGATCAGTTGCCTGGCGAGCGCCGCCGAACACGGGCAGGTCGATGAATAGGGAATCTCCACGGATAGTTCCACGTGGAACATTTCAGCTTTCAACCGTGCATCGATAGCCACCGGGTAGTGCTTCCATCCCGCCAGCGGGCTGACCAGCGCAGGGCGCTTGAGCAGGTGATCGAACTGCAGACGGAGGTGGGCGCTTGCTGAAAGGCCTTCGTGGCTGAACAGAAACTGCTCGAGTACCTGGTGGATGAGCCGTGGGGTGAGCGTGTCTCGCTCCAGTGCTTCCAGCGCCAGGTACAGCCGCGACATATGAATGCCACGCGATGCACCGTCGTCGAGGCTCACCCCTGCATCGGCAAGCGCGCTCAGTTGGCGCCCCTCGAACTGCACCGGCATGGCGATGCCGCACATGCCTACCCAGTCCAGCGGCAACGGCTGCTGGGCGCTCTGAGCGGCGATGTCGGGAAGGGTGAGGCTGGTCATGGCGAGATCCTGGAGTTTGGGGTGTTCAACGGCAGCCACCGATCAGGCTGCAATGCAGATCGAAGCGTTGGCCGCTGGAGCTTGAAACACGGTTGAGGGTCGTCCAGCCAACGCGCCGGCTGTAGCCGACCCAGGCTTCGCCGTCGCTGGCCAGGCCGGTGAAGAAGGTCAATGGGCCATAGCGGCTATTGGTTTGTGCCCACAGCCGTTTGCCCACCACTTCGTAGCCGCGCAGGTAGAAGGTGCTGCCTTCGGTGCGGACGCTGTAGTAATTGCCCTGTTTGTCCTGGCAGGCGAGCAAGGTGGCACTGCGGGTGCACAGGGCAAGATCCGTGTGGGGCATGGCAAACAACGGTGCCGGCAGGGTGGCCAGCAGCAACGCAGCGATGCCGAGTGATTTCATGTGCTCTCCAGACAACCGTTCGGCCAAAGCGGCTTGGCTAAATTGTATTGTTATAATATAACATTGCGCAATGCATCGTTTCGAATGCGCCCGCCCGATGAGGTCCGTCATGCCCAACCGTCTTCCCGTCACCGTGCTGTCCGGCTTTCTGGGGGCCGGCAAGAGCACGCTGCTCAACCACGTTCTGCGCAATCGCGACGACCTGCGTGTCGCTGTGATCGTCAACGACATGAGTGAAATCAACATCGATGCCAGTGAAGTCCAGCGCAACGTGAGCCTCAACCGCGCCGAGGAGAAACTGGTGGAGATGAGCAACGGCTGCATCTGCTGCACCCTGCGCGAGGACCTGCTGGAGGAAGTTGCCCGGCTGGCGCGGGAGGGGCGCTTCGATTATCTGCTGATCGAATCGACAGGCATTTCCGAGCCTCTGCCGGTTGCCGAGACGTTCACCTTCCGCGACGAGCAGGGTCGCAGCCTGTCCGACATGGCGCGGTTGGACACCATGGTCACGGTAGTCGATGGCCTGAATTTCCTGCGCGACTACCAGGCTGCCGACAGCCTTGCCAGCCGTGGCGAAACCTTGGGTGAGGAGGACGAACGCTCGATCAGCGACCTGTTGATCGAACAGGTCGAATTCGCCGATGTGCTGTTGCTGAGCAAGATCGACCTGATTAGCCAGCACGAACGCGAAGAACTGATCGCCATTCTGCGCAGCCTCAATGCCCGGGCACAGATCCTGCCCATGGTGATGGGTCAGGTCGCGCTTTCGCGCATTCTCGACACCGGCCTGTTCGATTTCGACCAGGCCGCCCAGGCGCCGGGGTGGTTGCAGGAACTACGGGGCGAGCATGTGCCGGAAACCGAGGAGTACGGCATCGCCGCGACCACCTGGCAGGCGCGCCGGCCATTCCATCCGCAACGCTTCCATGACTTTATCCACAAGCCCTGGAGCAATGGACGGCTGCTACGCTCCAAGGGATTCTTCTGGCTGGCCAGCAAGTACCAGGAAGCCGGTAGCTGGTCACAGGCCGGCGGCATGATGCGCCATGGTCTGGCCGGGCGCTGGTGGCGTTTTGTGCCCCGTGAGCAATGGCCGCAGGATGAGGACAGCCGGGCAGCGATTTTCAAGCAGTGGTCGGCCGAAGCAGGTGACTGCCGGCAGGAGCTGGTATTCATCGGGCAGAACATCGATTTCGCAAGGTTATCCACAGAGCTGGATGCTTGCCTGCTCGACGATGAAGAAATGGACCAGGGGCCCGCGGCCTGGTTGCGCCTGCCTGATCCGTTCGGTGCCTGGCACGAGGATGAGGCAGCGTGAGGGCTGTGGATATCCGCCAGGCGTTCGGCGAATCGCCCCAAATCTTGACGGAGATTCTTCAGGACGGCGTCAACCTGGCGGTATGGCAGCGTCGCCTGCCCGCCCAGGTAGAAGACTTCGCCGCGCTGGTGATCAGCCTTGGCCAGACGTTGACGGATGAGCGGGTGATCGAAGTGGATGAACGTCAGCCACCCCGGCTGCCTGGTTTGCTCAGGGAGGCGCAGGACCTGCATGGCTATGACGGCTTTGTCGCTGACGTGTGCTGGCTGGTGGCGGCCTACACCTGCCTGTTGGGCGCCCGACGGGTCGGGTTGCGTCTGCGTGTGCTGGACAGTGCGATGTGCCCGCGTTTCCATGTGGATCATGTGCCGCTGCGGTTGCTGAGCAGCTATGCAGGCGCAGGCAGCGAGTGGTTGGACGAAGGCGCAATTGATCGATCACGGTTGCTCTATGACCCACCGCCTGTGGATAACATACGTCGCCTGATGGCAGGTGATGTCGCGTTGCTCAAGGGCGAGAAATGGCAGGGCAACGAGGGTGCCGGACTTATCCACCGTTCGCCGCAGGCTTCTTCAGGCGATCGGCGGTTGTTGCTGAGCCTGGATTGGCTGGCCTGAGTTGTTCACAGACCTTGTTTTGTAGGAGCGGCTTCAGCCGCGATGCAGGCAACGCCGTGCCTGGCACCCGCTTCGCGGGTGATCGCGGCTGAAGCCGCTCCTACAGAGTGCGTGTGTCGCGTTGCTGCTGGCTCGCGATAGACTTGCATGAATCCCGACCCGACACCGAGCCATGCTGCAGAACATCCCCACCCATGTGATCGCCGGCCCGTTGGGGGCCGGCAAGACCAGCTTGATCCGCCATCTGATGAGCCAGCGTCCAGCTGACGAACGCTGGGCGGTGCTGGTCAATGAATTCGGGCAGATCGGCCTGGATGCAGCCCTGTTGGCAGGCGATGAAGACGGCATTGCCATTGGCGAAGTGGCGGGGGGCTGCCTTTGCTGTGTCAATGGCGCGCCGTTCCAGGTCGGCCTCGGGCGTCTATTGCGCAAGGCACGCCCCGATCGCTTGTTCATCGAGCCTTCGGGCCTGGGTCATCCCCAGCAGTTGCTTCAACAACTGGAGCAAGCACCCTGGACGGATGTATTGGCCGTGCAACCACTGCTCATGGTGCTGGATGCCCAGGCCCTGGCGCGTGGCGAAGCCTTGCCTGAAGCGCAGCAATTGGCGTTGCCTGCATCAGGGTTGCTGGTGTTGAACAAGTCGTCCGCTGTGGACAGCCAGGCCCGCCTGTTGATAACTGACAGATTGCCCGATCTACCTAAGGTTTGGGTCGATCATGGCGCCTTGCCGTTGATCCGGCTGCCAGGTTTTTCCACAGAGGGGAAGGGCTGTTCTGACGCAAGTCGGCAGGTTGTGGACAATCCAAGTCCGGCGCTTGCTGCCCTGTGGACAGATCCAAGCCGGCCGCTATGCCAGGCCCAGCAGGGCGAAGGTGGCTGGAGCATCGGTTGGCGCTGGCACCCCAGCCAACGCTTCGACACGCAGAGATTGCATGCCTTTCTCCAGGCGTGGCCATGGCGCCGGGCCAAGGGTGTTATCCACAGCGACCTGGGTTGGCTGTCGTTCAATGGGCTCGATGGGCAGTTGCCCGGCTGGCAGCCGAGCGAATGGCGCAAGGATTCGCGGATGGAACTGATTTTCGTCGAGGCGCAACCGGTGGACGAGCTGCAGGAGGCGCTTGCCGCGTGCCGGCTGGGCGCCTGATCAGTTACGCCAGCGGTTGTGCTCCTGGCGCCACTGCTGCATCTCGATGACGTTATCGGTGCGCGGCGGCGTCTTGATCTCGAAGGGGTAGGGCGCGAGTTCGATCTGCAGGGTGTGGGCGCCGAACTGCGTGACGGTCCCGGGATGGCGCTGCTCACCGGTAACGGTGAACTCGAAGTTGTAGATGCGCGCCAGGCGTTTCTTGCCATTGGCATCGCGCACGAAGGCGATGCGCTTGAGCGCCACGGCGTCGTCGAGCAGCTCCAGATCGAGCTTGGCGCAATGCTGCTTGACCCGGGCCAGGGCCTTTTCGCGCAGCCCGTGGTTGTGCCACAGCCAGGCGCCTGCGGTCGCCACCAGCATCAGGACGAAAAGGTTTTCCAGGGTCAGCATTTGCGTAAGCTCCAGACAGGTCGATCCAGCTTAACTGCGTCTCTGGCCTGTCGTACAGATGGCAATCGGGTTCATACTGCGGGCCGCACACTTATCCACACAGTTTCGGAATAGCCCTGCATGAAACGTACGCCGCACTTGCTCGCCATTCAGTCCCACGTGGTCTTTGGACACGCCGGCAACAGCGCCGCGGTGTTTCCCATGCAGCGGGTCGGGGTCAACGTCTGGCCGCTCAACACCGTGCAGTTCTCCAACCATACTCAGTATGGACAGTGGGCCGGGGAAGTGCTTGCCCCAGCGCAAATTCCCGCGTTGGTGGAAGGCATTTCCAACATCGGCGAGTTGGGAAACTGCGACGCGGTGCTGTCGGGTTACCTGGGCAGCGCCGAGCAAGGCCGGGCGATCCTGGCCGGGGTCGCGCGCATCAAGGCGGTCAACCCCAAGGCGTTGTACCTGTGCGACCCGGTCATGGGCCACGCTGAAAAAGGCTGCATCGTCCCTGCCGAGGTGAGCGAGTTCCTGCTCGAAGAGGCCGTCGCCAAGGCCGACATCCTCTGCCCCAACCAGCTTGAGCTGGACAGCTTCTGCGGCCGGCGCGCCGAGTCCCTCGAGGATTGCGTGGGCATGGCCCGTGGCCTGCTGGAGCGTGGACCGCGCATCGTGCTGGTCAAGCACCTGAACTACCCTGGGCGCGCCGACGACGCGTTCGAAATGCTGCTGGTGACGGGCGAGGAGAGTTGGCACCTGCGCCGGCCGCTGCTGGCTTTCCCACGCCAGCCGGTCGGGGTGGGGGATCTGACCTCGGGGCTGTTCATGGCTCGCCTGCTGCTGGGTGACAGCGATGTGCAGGCGTTCGAGTTCGCCGCGGCGGCAGTGCATGAAGTGCTGCTGGAAACCCAGGCCTGCGCCAGCTACGAACTGCAGCTGGTGCGGGCCCAGGATCGCATCGCCCATCCCCGGGTGCGCTTCGAGGCGCAGCGACTCCTGTACTAGTGTCCAGTCTCGGAAATAAGCTGTTCACTTTTGGCGGCGTCTTGGGCGCCCGGCCGGCGTTGCCACTCCTCGCCATAGCCCTGCTATGACTCGTCGCGGCGCCTTGGCCGAACACCCAAGCCACTCGCCAAAAGAGAACGTATTTCCGAGACAGGACACTAGATGGCGTCGGTCTTCAGGTCCTGGTAGCGCTGCTCCAGCTCCTGGCGGATCTGGCGGCGCTGCTGGCCTTGCAGGAAGCGGCGCTTTTCTTCGCTGGACTGGGGCTGGCGTGGTGGCACTTTCACCGGACGGCGGTCGTCGTCGACCGCGACCATGGTGAAGAAGCAGCTGTTGGAGTGGCGTACCGAGCGTTCACGGATGTTCTCGGTGACCACCTTGATACCCACTTCCATCGAGGTGTTGCCGGTGTAGTTGACCGACGCCAGGAAGGTCACCAGCTCCCCGACATGCACCGGTTCGCGGAAGATCACCTGGTCCACCGACAGGGTGACCACGTAGGTGCCGGCATAACGGCTGGCGCAGGCATAGGCCACTTCGTCGAGGTACTTGAGCAGGGTGCCGCCGTGTACGTTGCCAGAGAAGTTGGCCATGTCCGGTGTCATCAGGACGGTCATGGTCAACTGGGCGTTTCCAGGTTCCATAGAGAGCTCACGGTGAGTTTGCGCTGAATCGGGGCGGGTATCTGCTGACACTTCTGTTCCCCTCTTTTGAGGTTTCCCATCCTGGTACGGGACGTCGGCTGACGCTCCATCGTCACGACAATTTTGCCATCGGCGGTGTCGAATCGGCCGATCTGTTTCTGCATATTGCATCGGCCATTTGTGGCAAGGCGCGATGTTAACCTGACGACGCCCATGCAACGTGGGCTTTTCCGTCTATCAGAACAGTATGTGCCTGCTCCGTGTTCAGGGTTTTCCGGCAGAGGAGCGGTTCGCCCCGTGCATCGAGAACAAGGAGTACCACGCCATGCATGCCATCAGCTTCATCCAGGATCTGGCGGTGATCATGCTGGTCGCCGGGGTGGTCACCATTCTCTTCCACCGCCTCAAGCAACCAGTGGTGCTGGGCTACATCGTCGCCGGCTTCATCATCGGCCCGCACACCCCGCCGTTCGGGCTGATTCACGATGAAGACACGATCAAGACCCTCGCCGAACTGGGGGTGATCTTCCTGATGTTCTGCCTGGGGCTGGAATTCAGCCTGCGCAAGTTGTTCAAGGTGGGGGCCACGGCGTTCATCGCCGCCTTCCTGGAAATCGTCCTGATGATCTGGATCGGTTTCGAGATCGGCCGTTGGTTCGGTTGGAACACCATGGACTCGCTGTTCCTCGGGGCGATCCTGGCGATTTCCTCGACCACCATCATCGTCAAGGCGCTCAACGACCTGAAGATGAAGAACGAGCGCTTCGCCCAGCTGATCTTCGGTGTGCTGATCGTCGAGGACATCCTGGGCATCGGCATCATCGCGCTGCTGTCGGGTATCGCCGTCAGCGGCACGGTCAGCTCCGGCGAGGTGTTCTCCACCGTGGGCAAGCTGTCGCTGTTCATGATCGTCGCGTTGGTCATCGGCATCCTGCTGGTACCGCGGCTGTTGGCGTACGTGGCGAAGTTCGAAAGCAACGAGATGCTGCTGATCACCGTGCTGGGGCTGTGCTTCGGCTTCTGCCTGCTGGTGGTCAAGCTTGAGTACAGCATGGTGCTCGGCGCCTTCCTGATCGGCGCGATCATGGCCGAATCGCGCCAGTTGCTGAAGATCGAACGCTTGATCGAGCCGGTTCGCGACCTGTTCAGCGCGATCTTCTTTGTCGCCATTGGCCTGATGATCGACCCGGCGATCCTTGTCGAGTACGCCTGGCCAATCGTGGTGATCACCCTGGCGGTGGTGCTGGGCAAGATGCTCTCCTGCGGCATGGGAGCCTTCATTGCCGGCAATGACGGACGCACTTCGCTGCGCGTGGGCATGGGGCTTTCGCAGATCGGCGAGTTCTCGTTCATCATTGCGGCGCTGGGCATGACCCTGCAGGTCACCAGCGATTTTCTCTACCCCGTCGCGGTGGCGGTGTCGGCCATCACCACCTTGTTGACGCCTTACCTGATCCGCGCGGCCGACCCGTTGTCGCTGAAGCTCGGCAAGGTGGTGCCGAGCCGGCTGGCACGGGTGCTGTCGTTGTATGGTGAATGGCTGCGCAGCATCCAGCCGCAGGGCGAAGGCGCCATGCTGGCGGCGATGATCCGGCGCATCTTGTTGCAAGTTGGGGTGAACCTGGCGCTGGTGATCGCCATCTTCTTCAGTGGTGGCTATTTCGCCGGGCGCATCGGCACCTGGCTCAGCGAATGGGTCGGCGATGTCGGCCAACAGAAGGCGTTGATATGGGGGGCGGCCTTGTTGCTGTCGTTGCCGTTCCTGATCGCGGCCTATCGCAAGCTCAAGGCGTTGTCGATGCTGCTGGCGGAGATGGGGGTCAAGCCGGAAATGGCCGGGCGGCACACCCAACGCGTGCGGCGCGTGATTGCCGAGGTGATACCACTGCTGTCGCTGCTGGTGATCTTCCTGCTGCTGGCAGCGTTGTCGGCGAGCATTCTGCCGACCAATGAACTGCTGCTGATCATTGCGATGGTCGCGGCAGTGGTGGTGGCGTTGCTATGGCGCTGGTTCGTCCGGGTGCACACGCGGATGCAGGTCGCCTTGCTGGAGACGCTGGAGAGCAGCCGGGAAAATTCGCACTGAGGGTTATCGCCTTCTGCGCGAGACGTCACCGTCGTCCGAGGGGATGGAGCGGTAGCGATGTCGCCAGGCGCAGAGAGCCTGGCGATTCTACGAGGCTTGATAGCTAAGAGCCATTATTTTGTGCGGGTATTTCTCATTCAGCTTTCCAGCCAGACATCCCGGGCCCAGTGCCACACCGATTCCCAGCTTTCTTCGGTGACGATCTCTTCTTCACCTGACCACAGCACCACGGTGCCGTCTTCCTCGACGCAGTAGTAATCGTCGCCGTCCTGGCAGATCGGGATGAGATCGCGAGGGACGCCGGCGTCCCAGGCAGTGGCCGCGACTTCCGGCAGGTAGGTATGGGATTGCGGGTCAGTGGCGGTCACCGGCTCCAGGCTGCCATACACCACGTCACTGACGGTTAGCAGGAATTCCTTGAACACGAAGGGAATGTTGATGAACAGCTGTTCCTCGACCTCGACCAACTGATCCTCGTCCGGCAGATCCAGCGGCACCGGCACCGGTTCGTTGGCTTCACGGAGTTGTTCGATCACTTCTTCCACGGTTCACTTCCTCTGACCTAGATGACAACGCTGCGCGTTATACCCTAGTAGTCGAGTCTGGCAAAAGCAAAAACCCCGGGACAGGCCCGGGGTTTTTTGTACAACGTGCGACGGTTAACCGTTTTGGCGGATACCGGCCAGCAGCCAAGGCTGGTTTTCGCCCTGTGCGCGTTCCATGTGCCAACTCTCGTTGAACACCTCGCCCTGGTCGAAGCGCGAGGTCTTCGATACGCCACGGAAGGTGAGGGTGGCGATGGTCTTGTCGGCGCGGTCGTCGACGCCTTCCAGTTGCACATCGAGGTCGTCGATGTAGGTGGACTGGAAGCCCTCACCTTCCTCAGCGCGCTCGCGCTTGAGGAAGTCGAGCATCTGTGGAGTGACGAATTCGGCGATCTTGTCCATCTCGTTGGCGTCCCAGTGCTGCTGCAGAGACTGGAAGTGCGAACGGGCGGCGGCCAGGAAGCTGGCTTCGTTGAACCAGGCCGGGGCGTTGATCACAGGCGAGGCGACCGGTGCGGCAGAGCCGCCGAAGATCGGCTGTGGAGCAGCCTGCGGCTGGGCTTCGCGCTGGTACGGGGCGTGACCGGCGGCAGCGTGTTGCGGCTGCTGCTGGCGACGGCGCGCGGCGATGAAGCGGAATACCAGGAAGGCGATCAGGCCCATGAGCAGGAAGTCGAGGATCTGCATGCCCTCGAAGCCGTCGCCCATGAACATGGAGGCCAGCAGGCCACCGGCGGCGATGCCGGCCAGCGGGCCCAGCCAACGCGAAGCGCCGCTGGCGGCTGGCGCACGGCCTGGGACGGTCGGTGCGGCGGCTGGCGTGGTCGGGGTGGCCTGGCGGGTTTGGTGGATTGGCGCGGAGCCCGAGCTCTTGCCGCCACCGAAGCGCTTGGCGTTGGCGTCGAGGCTCAGCGTCAGGCCGACGCAAAGCGCCAGAGCGATGCTAAGAAAACGTTGCATAAGTTGGGGGTTCCCATTTTTGTGGATTGCACGCGCGTCATGGTGCACATGAAGCAGCAGACATGGCCAGCGACAAGATGTTTCGAGCTTTTGCCTGATAGTCAGAAGGCGCGCGCCATTGTAGGAGCCGGCCTTGCCGGCGAACACCGGCGCAGCCGGTGCCATCCACCGCGGCGCCTGCTTCGCCAGCAAGGCTGGCTCCTACGTCAGATGGCTTCGAGCTTGGCGTAACCGAGCATCAGCCACTTGCTGCCCTCGGAGAAGTTCACCTGCACCCGCGCCTGGGCGCCGGAACCCTCGAAGTTGAGGATCACGCCCTCGCCGAACACCGCGTGCTGCACCCGCTGGCCGAGGCTGAAGGCGGTCTGCGGGATGCTGGCGTTGGCGAACAGGCTGCTGGCAGGCGTCTTTGCGCCGCCGAAGGGGCGGCTGACGGAGTTCGACAGGCGCACTTCCTGCACCAGGCCCGCCGGGATCTCGCGGACGAAGCGCGACACCTTGTTGTACGTTTCGCTGCCATACAGACGGCGGGTCTCGGCGTAGGTCATGACCAGCTGACGCATGGCCCGGGTAATGCCCACGTAGGCCAGGCGGCGTTCCTCTTCCAAGCGGCCGGGCTCTTCCAGGCTCATCTTGTGCGGGAACAGCCCTTCCTCCATGCCCACCAGGAACACGTACGGGAATTCCAGACCCTTGGCACTGTGCAGGGTCATCAGCTGGATGCTGTCCTCGTGCTCGTCGGCCTGGCTGTCGCCGGCCTCCAGCGAGGCGTGACCGAGGAACGCCGACAACGGCGTCAGGTCGGCATCCTCGTCGCTGGTCTCGAAGTTGCGCGCGGCGCTGACCAGTTCTTCAAGGTTTTCCACCCGTGCCTGGCCCTTTTCACCCTTTTCTTCCTGGTGGTAGATGATCAGGCCGGACTGCTCGATGACCGTCTGGGTCATCAGGTGCAGCGGCATGTCCAGCACCTTGGCGGCGAGGTTGTCGAGCAGCTCGATGAATGCGCCCAGGGCGCTGGCGGCGCGGCCTTTGAGGGCCTTGGCGGCGAGCAGCTGGCACATCGCGTCCCACATCGACGACTGGCTGTGACGGGCATGCTCGCGAATGGCCTCGACGGTCTTCTCGCCGATACCACGTGGCGGCACGTTGATCACCCGCTCCAGCGCCGCGTCGTTGCCGCGGCCTTCGAGCAAGCGCAGGTAGGCCATGGCGTTCTTGATCTCGGCGCGTTCGAAGAAGCGCTGGCCGCCGTAGATGCGGTAGGGGATGCGCTCGCGCAGCAAGGCCTCCTCCAACACCCGCGACTGGGCGTTGGAGCGATACAGGATGGCGATATCGCTGCGGGCGTTGCCCTGCTTGATCAGGCTTTCGATGGTCTCGACCACATAGCGCGCTTCGTCGTGTTCGTTGAAGGCGGCGTAGAGCGTCAGCGGCTCGCCTTCACCCAGGTCGGTCCACAGCTCCTTGCCCAGGCGCCCGCTGTTGTTGGCGATCAAGGCGTTGGCGGCCTTGAGGATGCCACCGGTGGAGCGGTAGTTCTGCTCCAGGCGGATCAGCTCGGCGTCCGGGAAGTCGGCGGTGTACTGGTGGATGTTCTCGATCTTGGCGCCGCGCCAGCCGTAGATCGACTGGTCGTCGTCACCCACCGCCATCAGGCTGTCGCCGCCGCCGGCCAGCAGACGCAGCCAGGCGTATTGCACGGCGTTGGTGTCCTGGAACTCGTCCACCAGGATGTGCCGGAAGCGGCGCTGGTAGTGTTCGAGCAACCCTGGCTGGTCGCGCCACAGGTCGAGAGCGCGCAGCAAAAGCTCGGAGAAGTCGATGACCCCGGCGCGCTCGCAGGCTTGCTCGTATGCGCTGTAGATGTCACGCATGGTGGTCAGGAACAGGTCGCCGCTGGCCTGGATATGCCGTGGGCGCAGACCTTCGTCCTTCTGCCCGTTGATGAACCACTGGACCTGGCGCGCGGGCCATTTCTGCTCGTCGAGACCCATCTCGCGGATCACCCGCTTGATCAGGCGCTGCTGGTCGTCGCTGTCGAGGATCTGGAAATTCTGCGCCAGCCCCGCTTCCTGCCAGTGCGCCCGTAACAGGCGGTGGGCCAGGCCGTGGAAGGTACCGACCCACATGCCGGCCGGGTTGATGCCCAGCAATTGCTCGATGCGGTGGCGCATTTCCGCCGCGGCCTTGTTGGTGAACGTCACCGACAGGATCGAATGCGGCGAGGCTTGCACGACCTGGATCAGCCAGGCGATACGGTGCACCAGCACGCGGGTCTTGCCCGAGCCGGCGCCGGCCAGCACCAATTGCCGCCCGACCTGGGCCGCCACGGCCTGGCGTTGAGCGTCGTTGAGGGAGTTCAGCAGGAGGGAGAGGTCATCATTGCGCATCCGGCCATTCTAGGGCCGGGCGGGGGGCAGGGGCAAACGCCTGCGGTGCAATTCGTCTCGTCGGCGATCCGCCGTTCATCGATAAGGGTGGCGGGTCGGCGTGGTTGAGCGGTCGCACTTCGACGCAACAGACATTTTCGAAATCATGACGCAGAGCAGTTTGGTCCGGTGCGACGCTTGTGTATGCTCGCTGCACATTTGCGGTCTGCCATAACAAGAACACAACAAGAATCCAGCCCTATGACCCAGGATTGCATGGCGATCGGAGCATCGCCGGAGACGACACGGAGCGTTCGCAGGCAATTCGCCACCCAGCTGTCGGTCGAGCGCACCCGCCTGCTGTACCAAGGCTCCCTGTTGCCCACGCTGTTCATGTTGATCACCGGCCTGCTGAGTGCCTGGCTGCTGTGGAGCCCTGCGCGCTACCTGCTGGTCGGCGTGTGGATGACCTGGCTGCTGGCGCTGGTGGCCTTGCGGGTGATCCAGGTGGCGGCTTTCGACGCCGCCCCGCCCGGGCGCCAGGCCATGCCGACCTGGCGGCGGATGTTCCTGTGCGGGTCCGCGTTCAGCGGATTGACGCTCGCCAGTGCGGCGATCGCCTTGGTGCCTGTGGACAACTTCGTGCAGCAGGCCTGGGTGTTCGGTCTGCTGGGGACGGCGGCATTGTCGGCCAGTGTCGCCTACGCCGTGAGCCTGCCGGCATTCCTCAGTTTCGCCTTGCCTTGCCTGCTGCCGCCGATCGTTTTCCTGTTCGTCTATGACACGGGTCACCAGCGGGGCTGGGGCTGGCTCGGGCTGATCCTGCTAGGGGCATTGATGGTGGTGGCCTGGCAGGTCAACCGGCTGATCGAACGTGGCCTGCTGCGCCGCTTCCAGAACCAGGCACTGATCGAGCACCTGCAAAGTGCCCAGCGCCATGGCGCGGACCTCAACCACCAGCTCAGCGCCGAAGTCCGCCAGCGTCGTCAAGCTGAAGAAGAACTGCGCCTGGCCCAAGCGGGCCTGGAATTGCGGGTGGCGCAACGCAGCCATGAACTGGACCTGGCCAACCAGGCGCTGAGCAAGAGCGAGGAACGCCTGGCGTTGGCACTCGAAGCGAGCGAGCTGGGCTTGTGGGACTGGAACCTGCAGACCGACGAAGTTCACCACACTCAGTTGCAGACGTTGTTCGGCCTGGACTCCGACCAGGTGCGTTCGGTACGCGCCGACCTCAAGCCGCGCCTGCACCCTGACGACTTGCCGCTGCTGCGGCGAACGCTGGTCGAGCACCTGAAAGGCCGCACCGAGGACTACCGGGTCGAGTACCGCATACGTCACGTCCAGGGCCATTGGTGCTGGATCGAGGACCGCGGAAGGGCGGTGGAGCGTTCCTCGGACGGCAAGGTGACCCGCATGCTGGGGACTCGACGCGATATCACTGCCCGCAAGGAGCAGGAAGAACAGCAGCGCCTGGCCGCCACGGTGTTCGAGGCGGCCAGCGAAGGCATCGCCATCCTGGGGGCCGATTACCAGTTGCTGGCGGTCAATCAGGCGTTCTGCGACGTCACCGGCTACGGTCGCGCCGAATTGATTGCCCGCAACGCCCTGGAGTTGCCCTGCAGCCGTGACGCGCGCCGGCACAGCCAGGCGATCGACCAGGCACTGGAACAGCACGGCGGCTGGCAGGGCGAGTTGGTCGAAGCGCGCAAGAATGGCGAGCTCTACCCGCAATGGTTGCAGCTCAACAGCGTGCGCGACGCACGGGGCAGGATCGTCAATATCGTCGGCTTCTTCACCGACCTGTCGGCGCGCCGCGAATCGGAAGAGCGCCTGCGTTACCTTGCCCATTACGACGACCTCACGGGGCTGGCCAACCGCGCCCTGTTCCGCCTGCGGCTGCACGACGCCGCCCAGCGTCTGCGCCTGAACGGGCGCAGCCTGGCGCTGCTGCATGTCGACCTCGATCGCTTCAAGCTGCTCAATGAAAGCCTCGGCCATGAGTTGGCCGACGAATTGCTGAAGAAGATGGCGCAACGCATCGCCAACGCGGTGCCGGAAGCCGACACCGTGGCACGCCTGTCGGGTGACGAGTTCGCCATTCTGTTCGATGGCTACACCAACCTGTCGAGCCTGGTGCGCGTGACCACACGCCTGTTGGACAAACTGCGGGTGCCGCAGCGGCTGGGTGGCCATGAGTTGGTGGTCAGCGCGTCGGTGGGCATCAGCGTGCTGGCGGACGCCTCCTTCGACATCAATGCGCTGGTCAGCCAGGCCGACATGGCCAAGCAACATGCCAAGCACCTGGGGGGCGACAACTTCCAGTTCTATACCGAGAGCCTGCGCGCCAGCACCCTGGAGCGCCTGCAACTGGAGAACCAACTACGCAAGGCCATCGATGAAGGCCAGCTGCTGGTGTACTACCAACCCAAGCTGTGCCTGCGCACAGGGCAACTGCATGCGGCCGAGGCGCTGGTGCGCTGGCAGCATCCGCAATGGGGCATGGTCCCGCCCGGCGAGTTCATCGGGCTGGCGGAGGAGACCGGGCTGATCGCGCCGATGGGTGAGTTCGTCTTGCGCCAGGCGTGCTGGCAGGCCTGCGAATGGTTGCGCCAGGGGCTGGAGGTACGTGTTTCGGTCAACCTGTCGGTGTACCAGTTGCGCCAGGGTAAACTGGTCAGCCTGGTGCGTCAGGTCCTGCAGGAGTCAGGTTTGGCACCGCATCTGCTGGAACTTGAGCTGACTGAAAGCCAGTTGCTGGACAGCGTGGAGCACATCATCGCCACCTTCGAGCAGTTGCATGCGTTGGGCGTGAAGCTGGCGATCGACGATTTTGGTACCGGCTACTCGTCGCTGAGCTACCTCAAGCGCTTCCCGGTGGACTACGTGAAAATCGACCAGGCTTTCATCCGTGGCCTGCTAGAGGGCAGCCAGGACGCAGCTATCACCCGGGCGATCATCGCCATGGCCAAGAGCCTGCAATTGAAGGTGGTCGCCGAAGGGGTGGAAACCCTGGAGCAACTGGCATTCCTGCGTGAGCACGGTTGCGACGAAGTCCAGGGCTACCTGATCAGTCGGCCGGTGGACGCGGATGCATTCCAGGCCTTGCTGGAGCGACCTACAGTTCACCTGATGCGGTGAGCATGGGCGGCGGCAGGTGATTGATCAGTGGGTTTCGACGATGTCGGTGATGCTGGTGATCAGCTCGCCGTCGTGGAAGATGTCTACTTTCGGGATATTGCTGTGATCGCCCGGCATTTCAAAGGTGACGGCCTTGTCGGTGACGACCTGTGGATAGATGCCATCTGCCGCCTTCAGGGTCAGCTCCAGGGCCAGAGCATAAGACTTGTCCTGAACGGCACGCAGGGACAGAGTTGGCTGGACACCAGGGTGCCCGACGGTGACGGTACCGTAGACACGGAAGCGAGCGTTGCCCGGCATCTTGTCATTCTGTGCAACCCAACCGTTGGTTTCGATTTTCATGTATTGACTCCTCGTCATCAAGGCGACGCGAAATGCGTCGCCATGGGTCGAAGAGTCAGTTGTTACGACCACTTGTATCAGAGGGAATTCGTTTAGCTATGTGCGGCACTTCCTCGTTGGGTGTCGGTTGAGTGCTTTCAAGCTTGTGGAATTTCTTCATGAATACAGCAGTGGCAGGCGCTTCAGCTATGCCAGTGCCTGCCCTGGTGTGCCAGCAGGCTGTTAGCCTGTTCCGGGCCATTGCTGCCGGCTGGGTAGGGGCGCGGTGCTTGGAAGTGTTCTTCCCAGCCCTGCAGGATCGGGTCGATCCAGGCCCACGCCGCCTCGACCTCGTCACGGCGCATGAACAGCGTCGAGTCACCCTCCAGCACGTCCAGCAGCAGGCGTTCGTATGCCTCCCAGCGCCGTGTCTGGGCGAAGGCCTGGGCCAGGTTGAGGTCCAGTTCGACCGGTGCCAGGCGCATGCCCTTGCCCGGGCTCTTGGTCATCATGCGCAAGCTGATGTGTTCGTCCGGTTGCAGCTGGATCAGCAACTGGTTGACCTGCCCACCGCTGAACAGCTCGTGCGGCACCGGCTTGAACTGGATAACGATCTGCGACGAGCGGCGCGCCATGCGCTTGCCGGTGCGCAGGTAGAAGGGCACGCTGGCCCAGCGCCAGTTGTCGATGTGCGCCTGGACCGCAACGAAGGTCTCGGTGTCGCTGTCGTTGTCCACATCCTTCTCGAAGTAGTAGGCGGGTACTTCCTGGCCGCCGATCTTGCCGGCGCCGTACTGGCCACGCACGGTCTTGTCCTGTACATCCTGCCCGGTGATGGGCTTGAGGGCGCGGAGGATCTTCACTTTTTCGTCGCGCACCGCTTCGGCCTCGAACTGCGCGGGTGGCTCCATGGCCACCAGGCACAGCAACTGCAACAGGTGGTTCTGCAGCATGTCGCGGGTGGCGCCGGCGCGGTCGTAATAGGCGCCGCGGTTCTCGACCCCGAGCGTCTCGCAGACGCTGATCTGCACATGGTCGACCTGGCTGTTGCGCCACACTGGCTCCAGCAGGGCATTGGCAAAGCGCAGGGCCATCAGGTTCTGCACCGTCTCCTTACCCAGGTAATGGTCGATGCGGAACACCTGGGACTCGTCGAACACGTCGCCGATGGCCTCGTTGATCGCGGTAGCCGATTCCAGCGAATGGCCGATGGGCTTTTCCAGGACGATGCGCGCCTCGCTGTCGGCCAACCCGGCGATACGCAGGTGGTTGGCGATGGGTACGAACAGCCTGGGCGCGGTGGCCAGGTAGTAGATACGCGTCAGCCCGCCGGGCTCACCGAGGTAGCGGGCCAGGCGGCCGAAGTCGGCGCTTTGCGCGGCGTCCATCGGGAAGTAGTCCAGGCGTGCCGAGAAGCGCTGCCACACGTCCTCGTCGAAATCCTGGCGGGCGATCTGTGCCCGGCAGTGGCGCTCGGCGAGTTTGACGTAGTCGTTGCGCGGCAACGGCCTTCGGGCCAGGGAGATGATCCGCACGGCGTTGTGCAGGCGAGCCTCGCGATACAGGTGGTAGAGCGCCGGCAGCAGCTTGTGCAGGGCAAGATCGCCGGTGCCGCCGAAAACCAGGATGTCGCAAGGAATAGTCAAACCACCACACTCCACGTTCGTTTAGCTGGGCGGGTTGGCAAGCATGTAGTATAACTACAAGAAAGCTACATCCCGGCCAGCCGATCATAACCGAGTCCAGCCCGTGAATCTGTTGCAACATATCGCCCAATCGCGCCACCTGCTGCGCAAATCGGAACTCAAAGTGGCCGACCACGTGCTGCTCGATCCGGCTGCCGTCATGCACAGCTCCATGGCCGACCTGGCGCACAGCGTGGGCATCAGCGAGCCGACCATCGTGCGTTTCTGCCGGGCGATCGGCTGCTCGGGCTTCCAGGACCTCAAGCTCAAGCTGGCGCAGAGCCTGGCCGCGGGCGCCAGTTTCGGCCAGTTCGCCATCCATGAAGACGACTCGGTCGCCGACTACAGCCTGAAGATTTTCGACACCACCCTGCACACGCTGATGGAGGTGCGCGAGCACCTCGACCCACAGGCGTTGCAGCAGGCGGTGACGGCCATGGCCCAGGCCCAGCGCGTGGAGTTCTATGGGTTTGGCGCATCGGGTGCGGTGGCTGCCGACGCCCAGCACAAGTTCTTCCGCCTGCTGCTCAGCGCCGCCGCCTATTCCGACCCGCACATGCAGGCGATGTCGGCGGTCACCTTGAAGCCCGGCGATGTGGCGGTGTGCATCTCGCAGTCGGGGCGTTCCAAGGACCTGCTGATCACCGCCAACCTGGTGCGCGAGAGCGGCGCCAACCTGATCACCCTGTGCCCGAGCCAGACGCCGCTGGCGGAGCTGTCGACCGTCAACCTGGCCATCGACGTGCATGAAGATACCGAGATCTACACGCCGCTGACTTCGCGCATCGCCCACCTTGTAGTGATCGATGTGCTGGCCATGGGCGTGGCCATGGCCCGCGGGCCGAGCCTGGTCAACCACCTCAAGAGCGTGAAGCGCAGTTTGCGCAGCCTGCGTTTGTCGCCCAAGTCGATCAAGGCTACCGACGACTGAGCGTAAAGGCCTGTTCGCCGGCAAGCCGGCTCCTACGGGTTGTCATGTAGGAGCCGGCTTGCCGGCGAACAGGCCCGTGAAAACTGCGAAAATTCACGATTCTGTCACCATTCCACCGCCAAACCGTAAACCCCTGAGGTCAGTCTGAAACTCCCCGCATCCTATCTGGGAGACAGGCAATGGCACGCGATCACGACGGTGTGTACCAACCCAACGCCAAAGCTCGCAAGCAGCAGGAAAAGGACCAGCGCCGCATGGAGTTCCGCCGCGCGATCGAAAGCTACTGCGACCAGCGCCAGCTGCTGCGCGAACTGGCCGACTACCCCGACTTGCAAGACTTCACGGTGTGGCAGGTA
Source organism: Pseudomonas entomophila L48 (assembly GCF_000026105.1). NCBI lineage: Bacteria > Pseudomonadati > Pseudomonadota > Gammaproteobacteria > Pseudomonadales > Pseudomonadaceae > Pseudomonas > Pseudomonas entomophila. The sequence continues at coordinate 5,820,404 of NC_008027.1, read as the reverse complement.
TCGGCGGCAACTTCCCCGAGAAACGCTCCACAAGCCGGCTGATCTGCGCACGTTCGCCACGGATGAACGCTTGGAATGCCAACGCTACCGGCGACTGCCGCTTGCTTTTCGATTGCACCAGGCACCAGCTGCGGTACAGCGGTAGTTCTTCCACCGGCAGCTCCTTAAGCACACCGGTGGCCAGCTCCAGGTTTACCGCATGGCGGGTCAGCAGGGCGATGCCCAGGCCGGCCACCACGCACTCGCGCTGGGCATCGGTGGAGGCTACTTCGAGGGTCTGGGTGAAGTGCACGCGCTTGTCCTTGAAGAACTCCTCGCAGGCCTTGCGCGTGCCCGACCCCTGCTCGCGGACCAGCAGAGTATGAGGTTCGAGGTCCTGCAGGCGCAGCTGTTCGAGCTTGCACAGCGGATGGTCCGGTGGCGCCACGGCAACGATCGGGTTGTTGAGAAAGGGCAGGAACTCCAGGCCCATGTCCTGGGGCACCATGGACATGATGGTGAGGTCGTCGCGGTTGTCCGACAGGCGCCGGATCGCCTGGGCCCGGTTGACTACCGTCAGGGTGAGGTTGACCTCCGGGTGGTGCTGCTTGAAGGCGGCGAACAGGTGTGGCACGAAGTACTTGGCGCTGGACTCGATCGCCAGCTTCAGCTGCCCCTGCAGTGAGCCCTGCATGTCGGACAGCTGCATGTCGAGGTTTTCCAGACGCCCGAAGATATCCCGGCTGGCGCGTTGCAGTGCCTCGGCCGCCTCGGTCAGGTAGAGCTTCTTGCCGACGTACTCGAACAGTGGCTGGCCGACCAGTTCCTCGAGCTGGCGGATCTGTAGACTAACGGCGGGTTGCGTCAGCGACATCTCCTCGGCGGCCCGGCTGTAGGAGCGTAAATCGCACACCTCGTTGAACACCTGCAGCTGACGTAAAGTCATACGCATCAAGGACTTACGCATTTTATTCTTGGCTCCGGCAAAACCTTGTTACCGAACTATAAGCTTTTGCTAATACTGCCTCTAACAAATATTGATTTTTGTTTATCGACCTTCAGCGCTAGGGTGAATATGCGACTGGCCAGCGACGTCTGGTCACGCGCCGACCGGTAGAACCGGATCGTCTGTTCCTACGGCTTTGGGAAGACTCCAGTGATAACAAAAATCCTGATCGCCAACCGGGGTGAAATCGCAGTTCGGATCGTGCGTGCCTGCGCCGAAATGGGCATTCGCTCCGTGGCGATCTATGCCGACGCCGACCGCCACGCCCTGCACGTCAAGCGCGCCGACGAGGCCTACAGCATCGGTGCCGAGCCCCTGGCCGGTTACCTGAACCCGCGCAAGCTGGTGAACCTTGCTGTGGAGACTGGCTGCGACGCCCTGCACCCAGGCTACGGTTTCCTGTCGGAAAACGCCGAACTGGCGGAGATCTGCGCCGAGCGCGGGATCAAGTTCATCGGCCCGGCCGCCGACGTCATTCGCCGCATGGGCGACAAGACTGAAGCGCGCCGCACCATGATCGCGGCCGGCGTGCCGGTCACCCCCGGCACCGAAGGCAACGTCGCCGATATCCATGAAGCCCTGCAGGAAGGCGACCGCATCGGTTACCCGGTGATGCTCAAGGCCACCTCCGGGGGTGGCGGCCGCGGTATCCGCCGCTGCAACAGCCGTGAAGAGCTGGAGCAGAACTTCCCCCGGGTGATCTCCGAGGCCACCAAGGCCTTCGGTTCGGCGGAAGTGTTCCTGGAAAAGTGCATCGTCAACCCCAAGCACATCGAGGCGCAGATCCTCGGTGACAGCTTTGGCAACGTGGTGCATCTGTTCGAGCGCGACTGCTCGATCCAGCGCCGCAACCAGAAGCTCATCGAGATCGCCCCGAGCCCGCAGCTCACGCCTGAACAGCGCGCCTACATCGGCGACCTGGCGGTGCGCGCGGCCAAGGCGGTGAACTATGAGAACGCCGGTACCGTGGAGTTCCTGCTCGCCGATGGCGAGGTGTATTTCATGGAGATGAACACCCGGGTGCAGGTGGAGCACACCATCACCGAGGAAATTACTGGTATCGATATCGTCCGCGAGCAGATTCGCATCGCCTCCGGCCTGCCGCTGTCGATCAAGCAGGAAGACATCCAGCACCGCGGCTACGCGCTGCAGTTCCGCATCAACGCCGAAGACCCGAAGAACAACTTCCTGCCCAGCTTCGGCAAGATCACCCGCTACTACGCCCCCGGCGGCCCTGGCGTGCGCACCGACACGGCGATCTACACCGGCTACACCATCCCGCCGTTCTACGACTCCATGTGCCTGAAACTGGTGGTCTGGGCGCTGACCTGGGAAGAAGCCATGGACCGTGGCCTGCGGGCCCTGGACGACATGCGCGTGCAAGGGGTGAAGACCACCGCCGCGTACTACCAGGAGATCCTGCGCAACCCGGAATTCCGCAGCGGCCAGTTCAACACCAGCTTCGTCGAAAGCCACCCTGAACTGACCAACTACTCGATCAAGCGCAAACCCGAAGAGCTGGCCCTGGCCATCGCCGCCGCCATCGCCGCGCACGCAGGCCTGTGAGGAACCGAACAATGTCCAAGAAAATCTTTGTCACCGACACGATCCTGCGCGACGCCCACCAGTCCCTGCTGGCCACCCGCATGCGCACCGAAGACATGCTGCCGATCTGCGACAAGCTCGACAAGGTCGGCTACTGGTCGCTGGAAGTCTGGGGTGGCGCCACCTTCGACGCCTGCGTGCGCTTCCTCAAGGAAGACCCGTGGGAGCGCCTGCGCAAGCTGCGCGCCGCATTGCCCAACACCCGCCTGCAGATGCTCCTGCGCGGCCAGAACCTGCTCGGTTACCGTCATTACAGCGACGACGTGGTCAAGGCCTTCGTGGCCAAGGCCGCAGTCAACGGCATCGACGTGTTCCGCATCTTCGACGCCATGAACGACGTGCGTAACCTGCGCGTGGCCATCGAAGCGGTGAAGGCCGCCGGCAAGCACGCCCAGGGCACCATCGCCTACACCACCAGCCCGGTGCACACCATCGATGCCTTCGTGCAGCAGGCCAAGCAGATGGAAGCCATGGGCTGCGACTCGGTGGCGATCAAGGACATGGCCGGCCTGCTCACGCCATTCGCCACCGGCGAGCTGGTCAAGGCGCTGAAGGCCGAGCAGTCGCTGCCGGTGTTCATCCATTCCCACGACACCGCCGGCCTGGCCGCCATGTGCCAGCTCAAGGCGGTGGAAAACGGCGCCGACCACATCGACACCGCGATCTCCAGCTTCGCCTGGGGCACCAGCCACCCGGGCACCGAGTCGATGGTCGCCGCGCTCAAGGGCAGCGAGTTCGACACCGGCCTGGACCTGGAGCTGCTGCAGGAGATCGGCCTGTACTTCTACGCCGTGCGCAAGAAGTACCACCAGTTCGAGAGCGAGTTCACCGCCGTGGACACCCGCGTGCAGGTCAACCAGGTGCCGGGCGGGATGATTTCCAACCTGGCCAACCAGCTCAAGGAGCAGGGCGCGCTCAGCCGCATGAACGAAGTGCTGGCGGAGATCCCGCGTGTTCGCGAAGACCTCGGCTTCCCGCCGCTGGTCACCCCGACCTCGCAGATCGTCGGTACCCAGGCGTTCTTCAACGTGCTGGCCGGCGAGCGCTACAAGACCATCACCAACGAGGTGAAGCTGTACCTGCAGGGTGGTTACGGCAAGGCCCCGGGCGTGGTCAATGAGCAGCTGCGCCGCCAGGCGATCGGCAGCGAGGAAGTGATCGACGTGCGCCCGGCCGACCTGCTCAAGCCGGAGATGGCCAAGCTGCGTGCCGATATCGGCAGCCTGGCGCGATCCGAGGAAGATGTGCTGACCTTTGCCATGTTCCCCGACATTGGCCGCAAGTTCCTCGAGGAGCGCGAAGCCGGCACCCTCAAGCCCGAAGCCCTGCTGCCGATTCCGGAAGCCGGCGCGGTGGGCTCGGCGGGTGGTGAAGGCGTGCCGACCGAGTTCGTCATCGACGTGCACGGCGAGACCTACCGCGTCGACATCACCGGCGTGGGTGTCAAGGCCGAGGGCAAGCGCCACTTCTACCTGTCCATCGACGGCATGCCGGAAGAAGTGGTGTTCGAGCCGCTCAACGATTTCGTCGGCGGTGGCGGCAGCAAGCGCAAGCAAGCCAGCGAGCCGGGCCACGTCAGCACCAGCATGCCGGGCAACATCGTCGATGTGCTGGTCAAGGAAGGCGATGTGGTCAAGGCCGGGCAGGCGGTGCTGATCACCGAGGCGATGAAGATGGAGACCGAGGTCCAGGCGGCCATTGCCGGCAAGGTCGTGGCCATCCATGTGGCCAAGGGCGACCGGGTGACCCCGGGCGAGATCCTGATCGAGATCGAAGGCTGACAGACGCCTTCATCTGCAAGTGGTTAACCTCTGGGGGGCGAATGCTCCCCTTTTTTTGTGCTGGTTTTGGGCTTGTTCGCCGGCAAGCCGGCTCCTACAGGGGAATGCCAAACCTGTAGGAGCCGGCTTTGCCGGCGAATAGGCCATCAGCCTTTGCGACAAGCTTCCAGCGATCGCACCTGGCCTTCAGGCTGCTGGTTCGCCACGCTCAACCAGCGCTCGAACCCCGCCGCCACCGCTGGCCACTCGGCATCGGTGATCGAATACCAAGTGGTATCTCGATTGCGATCCTTGACCACCATGTGGTTGCGGAACACCCCTTCGAAGACAAAGCCGAAACGCTCCGCCGCCCGCTTGGAGCGCGCATTGGCATCGTTGCACTTCCACTCCAGCCGGCGGTTGCCCAGCTCGAAGCCGAGCTTGCCCAGCAGGTACACCGCCTCGGTGCCCTTTGGTGTGCGCTGCATGGCGGCGCCGAAGGCGATATGGCCGATCTCGAAGCGCCCCTGCTCCGGGACGATCGACATGTAGCTGAGGATGCCCTGGACCTGGCCGTTGGCCCGGTCGATGACGCTGTAGAACAGCGGGTCGCGACTGGCGGCGTTGCCCTCCAGCCAGCGGTCGAAGCCGGCGCGTTCCTGGAAGGGTCCATACGGCAGGTAGTCCCACAGCACCGGGTCCGATCCCGGCCCCTGCAACACGTCCCAAAGATCATCGCCATGGCGGGCCGGGTCGAGTTTTTCCAGGCGGATGAAGCGGCCTTCGATGGGCTCGGCCTTGGGCGTGCCAGCGGGTTTCCAGTTCAATGCGTCGGTCATGGTCGGCCTACAGTGGCTTGCGGAATTGAATGAAGCCCGGCCGCTCGGCGACCTGCTCGTACAGGCCGATGGCGGTGGCGTTGGTTTCGTGGGTCAGCCAGTGCACCTTGATGCAGCCTGCGGCCTTGGCCGTGGTGTACACATGCTCGATCAACTGGCGACCGATGCCCAGGCCACGGACTTCGCTGTCCACGTAGAGGTCCTGCAGGTAGCAGGAATTTTCGATGCTCCAGTTGGAGCGATGGTAGATGAAGTTGACCATGCCCACCGCCTTGCCATCGACCCAGGCCAGCGCCGAGTGGGTAGGTTCGTTGGGGTCGAGCAGGCGCTGCCAGGTGTTTGTGCTGATCGCGTCGGCCAGTTCGGTTTCGTAGAACTTCAGATAGGCGTTCCACAGTGGCAGCCAGGCTGATTGATCGTTGGCGCCCACCGGGCGCAGGGTAACGGTGGTCATCGGTCTTTTCCTTCAGAGATCGCGCATGTGCGCGGCGAGTTGGTTGTCCAGGGTGTCGGCGCTGGCGCCCAGGCCTTCGCGCACGCCGGCTATGTCCTGCGCCGAACGGTTCTGGCTCAGCTTGCGTGCGCCTTGCAGGCGGGCAATGGGCATGCGGATACCGACGATGGCGCGGAGCATGCCTTCCAGGTAGTCATTGGGTGCGTCGGCCACTGTCCAGGGTTCACTGCGGCCCTGCTCATGGCGATTGGTCAGGCGGCTGACGATGTCCAGCAGCGGCTGCGCATTGTGGATAACTTCGATCGGGCCGTAGGCGTGCACGGACAGGTAGTTCCAGGTCGGTACCACCTTGGGGTTGTCTGCCTTGCTGGGGTAATAGCCTGGGCTGACATAGGCGTCGGCACCGGGAAACACCAATAGCGCCTCACCACCCTGTTCCAGGTCCCGCCATTGCGGGTTGGCGCGGGCCAGGTGTCCATAAATGGTGCCGAACTCGCCATCAGCGGTGTCGACCAGCACCGGCAGGTGGGTGGCCAGCAAGCCTTGTTCGCCGTGGCTGACCAATAACGCCAGCCGGGTTTCCAACATGTGCCGGTGCAGGCGGGCGAGGTCGTGTTCCTGATGGGGCTTGTTGTTGTACATGCCGGAGTTCCTTGTGCTGTGGCTCCATCCTAGGCAGGCTATTGGCTCTGTGTAAGAGCCATTTACCTCTGTTTTTATAGGTCCAATGCCATGAGTGAGCCTTCCCACGCATTGCCTTTCGACCCCGCCGGCATCGTGCTTGACCGTCGCCGGGGGCTCAGCCAGCAGCTTTACCAGGCACTGCGCGCGCGCGTGCTGGATGGGCGCCTGGGCAGCGGTACGCGGCTGCCGGCGACACGGGACCTGGCAGCGGTGCTGGCGCTGTCGCGCAACAGCGTGGTGCGGGCCTATGACCAGTTGTACGCCGAAGGCTTCATCGAGAGCCGGGTAGGGGATGGCACTTATGTGAGCCAGCTACCGAAACTATCCACACAACTATCCACAAGGTTATCCCGGGGTTTATCAACAGACTTATCCACATTTTGTGCTTCTGATACTGAGGATTTATCCAGTTTTGGTGATACCGACGAGCCTTTTGGGCGTCTGAAAAATCATCAACTGCCGCTACCCAGAGGGGGTTCTCCAAAGGCGTTTCGTGTGGGAGTGCCTGCGTTCGATCTCTTTCCGTTCGAGGTGTGGGCCAAGCTGCAAGCGGGTTTCTGGCGAAACCCCGACCCGGCATTGCTGGGTTATGGCGATCCGGCCGGGGAGCCGCAGCTGCGTGAACTGATCGCCACCTACCTGCGCCGCTCTCGGGGCCTGTCTTGCACGGCTGAACAAATTGTGATCACCAGTGGTTCGCAGGAAGCAATTAACCTTTGTGCACAGTTGCTGTTGCGGCCTGGCGATGGCGTGGCTGTGGAAAACCCGGGGTACCGTGCCGCCGGGCATGCCTTCGCGATGGCCGGGGCGAAGCTCCGGGGCGTACCGGTGGATGAAGAGGGCATGGATTGCGCGAGGCTAAGCGAGTTGCCCGAGTGCCGACTGGCCTATGTGACGCCGGCCCACCAGTACCCCACCGGGGTCACAATGAGCCTGGCCCGGCGCCTGGCGCTGCTGGCTTGGGCCGAACGCCGGGAGGGCTGGATCATCGAGGACGATTACGACGGCGAGTACCGTTACAGCGGTGCACCCCTGGCGCCGTTGGCCGCGTTGGACCGGGCGGGGCGGGTGCTCTACGTCGGCACCTTCGGCAAGATCGCCTTTCCCGCGTTGCGGCTGGGCTACCTGGTGCTGCCTCGCGGGCTGGTGCAGGCCTTCAGCCAGGCGAGGGCGCTGGCGGTGCGCCATTCCGAGGTGGGCACCCAGTGCGTCATGGCACAGTTCATGGCCCAGGGGCATTTCCAGCGGCATATCCGGCGCATGCGGCGGGCCGCGCTGGCGCGGCGCAATGTGCTCAAGGCCGGCTGGCCGGTGGATGTACCGGGGTTGGGGCCGATGCCGGAGGTGGCGGCGGGGCTCCATGTGAAAGTGGATGTGGATAACTTTGCGCGGGAGCAGGAGCTGGTGCGCCGGGCCGAAGCGGTGGGGGTGGAGGTCAATCCTTTGAGCGGGTACTGGCTGGAAGACAGCGAGGTGCCTGTGGATAAGCGGGCGGGGTTGGTGCTGGGTTTTGCGGCGGTGCCGGAAGCCGGGATTGCGGATGCGCTGATGCGCTTGCGCAGGGTCTGGAGGTAGCACGGTGCCTCCAGTCTGAGCCTCCCTCTAAGCTGTGAATCGCGCTGATGCCACGGCTGCATTCCTGTTGCAAGCCGTTAAGTTAGCCAATTAGCTGGCTAATCTAGTTTTTCAAATCGGCTTGAGTCATCACTGCATACCTCCATTCGCCTAGGTTTGGCAACTGTTAGAAGTGATAGGTTTCTTGGTCAACTTATCGATATATATTTCGACCATGCAAGATTTTCTATGTGTTGTGCCGCCACGTTAATTTGATCTGGAGCATGGAAAAATGAGTGCGTACAAAAAACTTCTTGTTAAAGCACTGGAAAAAATCGCAGCCCCGGGTGTACTGGCTCAGAGCAACGGTCACTTCACTGCCTTCATTGGTGGGAAGTTATTTGAGGCTCGAGAGGTGCGTGGGTTCTCAGGCTTCGGGCTTTATATGGTATTGGGTATTACTGAAGACAAAGGTTCCAAACGTTATCTCTCCTTTGCGGCTGATGAGGAAAGTAAAAATGGTATTTTTCCTGTCGGTCCCGAGGACAAGGAAGGCATGGTGACAGTCGGGTATACCGTTGAAAGGATGGAGAAGCCGACAATCGAGTACCCAGCCATTTTAGGTGGAGCTGAAATCACCTTCAAAGGTGACGGGCCCTACTCAGGTGAATTTATTGTAGAGCTGATGTCTGATAAATATATCAATACTATTGCCGGCGCAAAGTTCCATCTTAATAAATTTGAAGAAATTCAGTAAGTTTGAAATGCCCCTGTCCTCTCGACAGGGGCATGACGCTTGCCTGTCAGGTTCCTGACTTGATCTTGGTCCAGGCTCGCGTACGCGCTCGTTCTGCATCCCGTGCCAACGGTTTGAGCGTATACAGCGTGGCCATCGCCTCTGCTGTCGGGTACAAGTTCGGGTTGTTGCGAATCGCCGGGTTGACCTTGTCGGTCGCATCCTTGTTCGGGTTCGGATACCCCACGAAATCGCTGATCGGCGCAATCACTTCAGGCCGCAGCAGGTAGTTGATGAACGTGTGGGCATCCTCTGGATTGGCCGCGTTCTTCGGGATCGCCAGCATGTCGAACCAGATCGGCGCACCTTCCTTGGGCAGGCGCATGTCCACCGTCACGCCATTCTTCGCCTCGCGGGCGCGGTTGGCGGCCTGGGAGAAGCTGCCCGAATAGCCCACCGCCACGCAGATGTCGCCATTGGCGATGTCGGCCATGTATTTGGAGGAGTGGAAGTAAGTGATGTGCGGGCGGATCTTCAGCAGCAGGTCCTGGGCTTTCTGGTAGTCGGCCGGCTTGTTGCTGTTGGGGTCCAGGCCCAGGTATTTCAGGGCCAGGGGCAGGATCTCGGACGGCGAGTCCAGCAGCGCCACGCCACATTGCTTGAGCTTGGCGATGTTCTCTTCCTTGAAGATCAGGTCCCAGCTGTCCACCGGGGCATTTTCGCCGAGCACGGCCTTGACCTTGTCCGGGTTGAAGCCGATCAGCACGGTGCCGTACATGTAGGGCACGGCGAACTTGTTGCCCGGGTCGTTGGCCTCGATCAGCTTCATCAGCGCCGGGTCCAGGTGCTGCCAGTTGGGTAGTTTCGAGCGATCGAGCGGCTGGAACACACCGGCCTCGATCTGCTTGGCGAGGAACACGTTGGACGGCACCACCACATCGTAGCCGGAGTTGCCGGTCAGCAGCTTGGCTTCCAGTGCCTCATTAGTGTCGAAGATGTCGTACACCAGCTTCACCGCGCTGTCCTTCTGGAAGTCGGTGAGGGTTTGCGGGGTGATGTAGTCGAACCAGTTGTACACCCGCAAGGTGCGCTGGTCGGCGTGGGCCTGGAGCGCGCCGGCGAGCAGGCCGGCGGTGATGAGCGGGGCGAGCAGACGCTTGAGTCGGACCATGTTCAGGCTCCTGGCTGGGCGCGCTGGAAACCTTCCAGCACATTGATCGCGTTGATGCCGATTTCCTCCACGGCGTAGCCACCCTCCATCACGAACAGGGTCGGCTTGCCGAGCTGGGCGATGCGCTTGCCCATCGCCAGGTAGTCGGGGCTGTCGAGCTTGAACTGGGAGATTGGGTCGTCCTTGAAGGTGTCCACGCCCAGGGAGATCACCAGCACCTCGGCGTCGTAGGCGGCGATGCGCTGGCAGGCTGCTTCCAGCGCGGCGCTCCAGGCGGCCCAGTCGCTGCCGGCGGGCAGGGGATAGTTGACGTTGCAGCCTTCGCCCGCGCCTTCGCCGACCTCGTCGGCATACCCCAGGAAGAACGGGAACTCGTCCTGCGGGTCGCCGTGGATCGAGGCGAAGAACACATCGTTGCGTGTGTAGAAGATGTCCTGGGTGCCGTTGCCGTGGTGGTAGTCGACATCGAGGATGGCCACCTTGCGCCGACCCTGGTCGAGGAAGGCCTGGGCGGCAATGGCGGCGTTGTTCAGGTAGCAGTAGCCGCCCATCACCTCGGCGGCGGCGTGGTGCCCTGGCGGGCGGCACAGGGCGAAGGCCGCATGGGCACCCTGCTGGATCGCGGCCTGGGCGGTCAGGGCCACCTGCGCGGCGCTGTAGGCGGCCTGCCAGGTGCCGGCGGTGATCGGCGCGCCGGCGTCGAAGCTGTAGTAGCCCAGTTCGCCGTGCAGGCCGGTGGGCTTGACCTGGCGCAAGGTGCGCGCCGGCCAGGTGAAGGGCAGCAGGTCGCCATCATGGCCCAGTGCCGCCCAGCGGGCCCAGGCGCCCTCGAAGAAATTCAGGTAGTCGGCGCTGTGGATGCGCTGCAGCGGGGCGCGGCCAAAATCGGTGGGGCCTTGCACGGGGCCGAGGTTGCGCTGCTTTACCTGATCGAGGACGTGATCGGCGCGGGAGGGCATTTCGAAGCAGGGCATCAGCTGGCCGTCGATCAGCTCGCAGCGGCCATGGTGCAGGCGGTGGTCATCGGAATAGATCGTCAGCACTTATTGTTCTCCGGTTATGACTGGCGTGGGGCCATTCTGGTGGGCGGCCAGTCCAGGGAGAACGATGCAAACGGCCAAAAGGGGATCGATGTGGCCACGGGTACTGGCCGAATCTTGATCATCCTGCACCAGCCCATTTGCGGGCATGGCGCAAATATCGAGAGCGGTGCTGATCCTGTAGGAGCGGGCTTACCCGCGAAATGGCCGGTACAGATCACCCGCGAAAATGGCTCGGCGCCACGCCACTCCAGCGCTGGAAGGCATGCCGGAAACTTGCGGTCTCGCTGAACCCCAGTGTTTCCGCGATGCGATAGATCGGCATCTGGTCCTCGGCCAGCAACTGCTTGGCCCGCTCGAAGCGCAACTCGTCGAGCAGCTGTTGATAACTGCTGCCCAGCGCCTGCAGGTGCCGGCGCAAGGTGCGCGACGAGCAGTTCATCTGCCGCGCCAGCCCGTCCAGCCCGGGTGCGGCATCCAGTTGCTGCAGCAGCAACTGGCGAATTCGCCCCAGCCAGGCCTGGCGCCCGGTGAACTCCAGGTTCAGGCGCCGGCAGCGCTCGCCCATGGCCTTGTGGGTGATCGGGTCGGCCAGTGGCAGTGGCATGTCCAGCCAGCGGCGTTCGAAGGCGAAGGCGTTGTCCCTGGCCTCGAACCCCAGCGGGCACTGGAATGCCCCGTTGTAGAGCGCGTGATAACCGGGCCGGGCATGTTCGAAGCGTGCCGCCAGCAACGGCAGCGGGCGGCCCAGCAGGTCGTCGCAGATCACCTTGAGCGACACCAGGCAGAACTCGGCGTTGAAGGCCGCCAGCCCCGGCGCGTCGTAGTGGTCGCTGGCGCACAGCCAGACCCGCTGGCCATCGTCGACCAGGCGCAGCTGGAAGACTGTTCCCAGCAGTGCCGGATAGCTCAGCGCCAGGCGCAGGGCGTCACCCAAAGTGGCACTGGAGAGCAGGGCGTAACCGAGCATCCCGTAGCACGACACATGCATGCGCCGGCCCAGCTCCAGGCCGATGTCCTCGCGCCGGGCCACGGCGTTGGCGCACACCTGCAGCTCCTGCTGGGTGGTGATGCGCGCATCGCTGTGGCCCAGGTCCGCCGGGCCAATGCCGCTGCCGGCGAGCAGCTGTCGCGGGTCGACGCCGGCCTCCTGGAACACCTGGAGGATCAGCGAAACCGCGTTGAGGGTGGTGAGGTGGCTGTGCAGCATGCTCGGTATCCCGTAGGGCTGAGGGGAATCAGCAGCAATTTGCGTGCCTCGTGGCTTAGTAAACGCCTTACGCGTTTCAAGGAAAGCTCCTACGCGAGCTCGGATCGGTCCTGCATATCTGGCGGAGAAGTTCCGCTAGCTTGGCGGTTTTCCCCACTTTGCAGGGGGCAATGCTGCGCCCCGGCCAAGGTGGCCCAACCAGGGACAACGGATGTTCGACTCATTACCCCCCGACCGCCTGCGGTTTCATGTACCGGCAGTCCAGCCTGAGCTTCAGGTCCTGAAATTCAGCGGCGACGAATACATCAGCAGGCTCTACCGCTTCGAGCTCGAACTGGTCAGCGAAAATGCCCGCCTGCCGCTCGAGCGGATGCTCAACCAACCGGCCTTTCTCGCCTTCGACGGCCTGGACTGCGGTATCCACGGTGTCATCAGCCGGTTCCGCCAGGGCGTGATCGGCGACCGCCTCACGCACTACCACGCCCGGCTGGAGCCACGGTTGGCGCGGCTGGGCCTGCGCACCAACTACCGGGTCTTCCAGCAGCGCACGGTGGCGCAGATCATCGGCCAGGTGCTCGAAGAGCACGGGCTGCTGGGTGACAGCTACCGCTTCCTCCTCGAAGAACCCTATCCACCGCGTGAGTACTGCGTGCAGTACGGCGAGAGCGACCTGGCGTTCATCGAACGGCTGTGCCAGGAAGACGGCATCCACTACCACTTCCAGCATTCGCGCCAGGGCCACGGCGTGGTGTTCGCCGACCACCAGTCGCACTTCCCCCGGCTCGGGCGCGCCCTGGGCTTTCATCCCCCCACCGGCCTGCAGGCCGACACCCAGGTGGTCAGCCAGTTCGGCGTGAGCGTGCGCACCGCGGTCAACCAGGTGGAGCTGCGCGACCATGACTTTCGCAAGGCCGCGCTGCCGCTGGCCTACCCGAGCAGCACCGGCGAGGCCCAGGTGCTGCCCCTGGAGCACTACGCCTACCCTGGCAGCCTGCGCCAGACCCTCGACCAGCAGCGGGGCGCTTCGCTGAGCAAGCGGGCGTTGCAGCGTTGTCGCTTCAACCATTGCCTGGCCGAAGGAGCCAGCGACGCGGCGTTTCTGCGCAGCGGCCATCTGCTGCAGCTGAACGACCACCCCCGCGAGGCCTGGAACGACCTGTGGCTGCTCACCCACGTCCACCACGAGGGCCAACAGCCCCAGGTGCTCGAGGAGCACGCCGCAGCCGACGCGCAGACGCGCTACAGCAACACCTTCAACGCCATCCCCTGGGACGTGCTGTTCCGCCCGCCGCTGGCCCGGCCCCGGCCGCAGGTGCCCGGCGGCCAGGTGGCCAAGGTCACCGGCCCACCCGGCGAGGAGGTGTATTGCGACGCCCTGGGCAGGGTCAAGGTGCAGTTCCACTGGGACCGCGAAGGCCGGGGCGACGCGCACACCAGCTGCTGGTTGCGGGTGCTGTCCAGCTGGTCCGGCGACCGTTACGGCGCGGTCACGCTGCCCCGGGTCGGCATGGCGGTGGTGGTCAGCTTCCTCGACAACGACCCCGACCAGCCCGTGGTCAGCGGCTGCCTGCCCGACAGCCTGCACCCGCCACCCTATGCCTTGCCCGAAAACCGCAGCCGCACGGTGTTGCGCAGCCGCAGCCTGGGTGGCGGCGGGGGCTACAACGAACTGGCCATGGAGGACCGCGCGGGGCAGGAGCTGCTGTACCTGCGCGCCCAGCGCGACTACGAGCGGCAGGTGGGCAACGACAGCCATGAGGCAATCGGTGGCCGGCGCGAGGTGCGGGTGAAGGGGCCCAGCCGGGTCACCCTGGAGGCCGAGGAGCAGCGCACCGTCGGCGGGCATCGGCAGGTGCTGGTGCGGGCCAGCGACCACCTGGTGGTCGAGCAGGACAGCCAGACCCGCGTGGGCACGGTGCTGGTGCAGCACGCCGGGCGCCAGGTGCAGGTGTCGGCGGACGGCGAGGTGGTGGTGGAGGGCGGCGCCAGCATCACCCTCAAGGTTGGTGGGCAGCACCTGGTGATCAATGGCGCAGGCATCTTCTGCAGCAGCCCGATCCAGATCGGTGGGGCGCCGGCGGCCAGCGTCCTGGTGCAGCCCCTGCTGCCGGGCGACGGTCAGGGTCTGCCTGACGCGCTGCCGCTGCCCGTGACGGCGGGGCCGGTGCAGTGGGCGTTGTGGGCAGGAAGCCAGGCCCTCGACTGCGCGCTGTGTCCGGTCTGTGACAGCTGTTGCGACACACCCTTGGGAGGTGCGGTATGAGCGAGTTGACTCCGTGGCAGTGGATGGCCCGCGAGCGCGCTTGCGGCCGTGACATCGTGCTGATGCTGGGCGCCGGCTTCGATGCCCGCCAGGCCCTGATGGCCCGCTTGGGCTCCGAGCGCTGGAGCGTGCTGTACCAGCAGACCGACGTCGCCCACCTCGCGGCGCAAGGGCCGGCCTGCTTTCTGATTGGTGAGGGAGAGGTGCGCTTGCTGCAGGGCTTGTTCGAGGCGCCGCAAGGCAACTGGGGGTGGTTGGCCAGCCTGGCGCCCGGCGCCTTGCCAGACTGGGTCGAGCACTGGCGTGCACGGTTGCTGCTGGGCCAGCGGCCGCAGCGGGCACTGTACCGGTTCCACGACAACCGTGTACTGGCGCGGGCGATGGCGGTCGCGGATCGCAGGGCCGTCTGGCTCGGCCAGGCCATCAGCGTGTGCTACTGGCAGGCCACGGCCTGGCGGGTGGTGGATAACCCGGCGCCCCGTGCCTACCCCGTGCCGCCCGTTCCGGTCTGGTTACCGACTCCGGCCGAAGTCGAAGGCAATGGGGTCGCCTTGGCCAATGCCCATCGCTATCTCTCCGGCCTGCATTTGGACGCCTATCGCACCCTATCCCGGAACCAGATGCCCCTTGAGTGGTTGCAACGCCAACTGCGCCAGGCCCGTGCCTGGGGTTGGCATGCAGGGGAGGAGATCGAGTTCCTGCTGATGTTGAGCCTGCGCTCGCCGGGGTACGAAGTGCCGCGGGAGTGTGCACCGTTGGTTGATGAAAGCCCACAGGCGCATCTGGAGCGGTTGCGACTTCGTACGGTGTTTTTAACAGGGAGAAAGAAGAATGAAGGGGACGTTCTTGAAGTGTCTGGTGACGTTGGGTCTGGCTTCGTTGGTGGGGTGTAAGGAAGAGCTGCCGAATACGTTCAAGTTGGTGGGGGAACTGCCGCCTGACTTCGCGTATTCAGCGGCTGCGTATTATAAGCCAGAGCCAGGCACGGAGTGCTCAGTGACTGACTGGAAGAGAACGATGCCAACTTTTAATTCGGATTGGCGTAAAGAGTACAATCCTGTATCGATTATAGAGATCTATAAGATTATCAAAGGGTGTCGAATGGTTATTAGTCATATAAGGATCAGAATTTTTGGGGTCTATGGGAAGGTCTTTAATCAAGTGACGGAAGCCGATGCTAATGTTGGTATATATACAGAGCTGGATGATAAGTATAGGCGTGTTATGAATGCCGACGATGGTGATACGTTTTATGGGGAGTGTCAGTGGCTGTTTCGTACAATGCACAAGGAACGAAATATAAGGAAGATTCTTCGTTGTAAAAAAGATAAGGAGCGTGGGGAAAGATTTGTCGGAAATCCATTTGGCGCCTACCTGGTCGACCAGTTACCGGGAAAGACAATACGAATGAATATTCGTGTCGTTGAGAGCGAGAGGCCATATTTCAAAGATACCTGGGTGAAATTTCCAAGAGGCTGGAAACGGTGCATAGGGAAGGGTGTGGATGATCTGTCTGGGTATTGTCAAGGCAATTATTCGGATTTTATCGATTTCAAGATGCCAGATGGACGAATCTGCAATTTATACCCAGGTTGCGAGGAGTGAAATGTTATGGGCCATAATCAGTTCCTCAAGGAAGTTAATCATCCACTCAATAATATTATGCTTGTTTGTCCTGTGCGCGGCGTCTCAACGAGCTTTCAATTGGTAGACGAGCAAGGTCATGGGGCCCCGTATGCAGGTGCTTTTTTTGAAGTTGTGGATATGGATGGCACAACCTATAAGGGAGCCCTAGACACAGAGGGTAGAGGTGAGGTCTTAAATCATTGCCGTGGTCCTGTATCGTTGCGCTTTGCGAGCGAATATGCGGGAGGTGATGATGGCTATATGAAATTGCAGACACGAGATTTTTACCCGCTGAAGATTACCGATATTCAAGTTCGTGCTGAGCAAACGCATTTCCAGAATCGCGACGGTAGAAGAACACAGTCAAATCCCGCAGCCGTTAGCGCTGACGAGTTTTATCAAGTCGAAGTGAGCGAGCTTGTCTGCCACATCTGCCACCTTCCGCCCAGGTCCTTGAGTGACTTTCCTTCGGATCTGGGTATTCGACGAATCATGGGCAAGCATTGCGAATGGGGTGTCGGGCTCATGTTCGGCAAGCACACGGTATTGGAAGTTCGCCCGCTGCGAGCGCTGCGGCCTGTCCTGTCAATGGATCAGGAGTTTTGCGCGCTGAACCTCTATCAGTTGGCATTGATGGCCACGCTCAGTTACACCCCGTTCGGGCAGGAGCCTCCAGGTCACCCAGTCAAAGCCAAATCGGTCAATTTTCCTTATGTCCCCACCGTCGGAAACTGGTTTGGCGACGCTCTGGCCAAAGGGCAGGAGATCTGGCGCGTAGACACGAAACAACAGACAGAGTACTTCCCATTCTACGAGGATGTTCCTTATTCCCAGCGATGGGAAATTGTGCCATTCGATCCTGAACTGTATGAGGAGAACGACCCAGCGCTAGGTGAAGACCAGAAGAATCCTGCCAGAATCCACTTTTTGGATGATAGAGAATATTCGGACACCACCGACACCCAGGCATTCATGACCCACAATGCCGATGTGATGATCATCGCTATCCGTGGCACCAGCGAAAAGATCCCGGATCTATTGCGTGACGTGGACGCATTACAGGTCCCGTTCGAAGAGGGGCATGGCAAGGTTCATCGTGGTTTCTACCTTGCCGCAAAGCGTGCTTTACAGTTCGTGGAAGTTTACATGGACAAGTTTTACCAGTCCCAGCAACTCATCATCTGCGGCCACAGCCTCGGCGGCGCGGTAGCACTGCTGCTGGCCCAAATGCTGCGCACAGGGGGCTACAGTGGCCCGCTCCAGCTCTATACTTACGGCGCCCCCCGAGTCGGCGACAGCACGTTCCTCGCCAGCGCCGCCGACCTGCGCCACCACCGCATCGTCAACAATGACGACATGGTCCCCAACCTGCCACTGCCGTGGATGAACACCCGTTACGAGGTGATCGCCACTGGCGCCGTCCTGGCGAGTATCAACTTCCCGCTTGGCGCCATGGTCATGCGAACAGGCCTGGTCAACCAGGACGGCGAGCCCTACGGGCACCATGGCGAGCTGCAGCATTTCATGCCGATCCAGCTCAGCAACCAGGAATCCTCGGCCATTCTCTGGCGCCCGGGCTGCACCACCATCACCGCCCAGCCCGCCTGCAACTACTACCTGGAAAAGGTCGATGGCCTGCCGCAGCACCGGTCGGTCAGCCTGGCGGATCATTTCATGGTGTCCAGCTACATCCCGGCCTGCTGGGCCATGCTGCGCCGTCACCAGCAGGCGTTGGCCAACCGCACGCCAGCGGTGACCGTGCGGGAACTGGAGGCGGTGGACACAGCATTGGCATCGATCAGCCAGCAACTGCGCGAGCGCCGCTCCCGGCTGAGTCGGGGCGACTACTACCCGCGTTCACGCGAGCCCAGCCTGACCGCCATCGAAAAAGAACTGGAACGCCTGCAGGCTACCCGCGAGCGGCTGGCCAGCCTGCGCCGCGCCCCGGTCAGCGAAGCCGACGTCTACGGCAGCCTCGCAGGCCAGCCGCAACTGGCTGAGGCCCTGGACCGCTGGCAGGCCCACGCCGCCAGCACCCAGGCCGCGCCGTTGGCCATGGCGCCCAAGGAACAGGACATCAACGTGGTGACGTTCGACGAGCTGTTCGCCAGCCTTGATGACCCGCTCGACCTCATATAAAAAAAGGGCCCGGAGCGTGCGCTCGGGCCCTTGAAAGGTTGAGAGGTGTCTAGTCCCTCGACCTGGTGAGACGTTTTGCAGCGGTCTGGGTTACGCCTTCAGCGGAACCAGACGGGGAGCGATCATGTTTTCCGGACGCAGGATGTCGTTGAGCATCGCTTCGTCCAGCAGCTTCTCCTCGCGCACCAGTTCCAGCACGCCGCGGCCGGTTTCCAGGGCGACGCGGGCGATACGGGTGGCGTTTTCGTAGCCGATGTACGGGTTCAGGGCGGTGACCAGGCCGATCGAGTGCTCGACCAGTTCACGGCAGCGCTGTTCGTTGGCGGTGATGCCGACGATGCAGTGCTCGCGCAGCATGTCCATGGCGCGTTGCAGCAGGCGGATCGAGTCGAAGATCTTGAAGGCGATCAGCGGTTCCATCACGTTCAGCTGCAGCTGGCCACCTTCGGCGGCGACGGTCAGGGCCAGGTCGTTGCCCATGATGGCGAAGGCGACTTGGTTGACGGCTTCCGGAATTACCGGGTTGACCTTGCCTGGCATGATCGAGCTGCCTGGCTGACGCGCCGGCAGGTTGATCTCGTTGATGCCGGTACGCGGGCCGCTGGACAGCAGGCGCAGGTCGTTGCAGATCTTCGACAGCTTGACCGCGGTGCGCTTGAGCATGCCGGAGAACAGCACGAAGGCGCCCATGTCGGAGGTGGCTTCGATCAGGTCGGCGGCAGGCACCAGCGGCTGGCCGCTGATGATGGCCAGGCGCTGCACGGCCAGCATCTGGTAGCCCGGGTCGGCGTTGATGCCGGTACCGATGGCGGTGCCGCCCAGGTTGATTTCGGTCAGCAGTTCCGGAGCCAGCGAGCGCAGGCGCTGCAGGTCTTCGGTCATGGTGGTGGCGAAGGCGCGGAATTCCTGGCCCAGGGTCATCGGCACGGCGTCCTGCAGCTGGGTACGGCCCATCTTCAGTACGTGGTCGAACTCTTTACCTTTGGCGGCGAAGGCCTGGATCAGGCTGTCGAGGCTGGCCAGCAGGGCGTCGTGGCCCAGCAGCAAGCCCAGACGGATCGCAGTCGGGTAGGCGTCGTTGGTCGACTGCGCCATGTTCACGTCGTTGTTCGGGTGCAGGTACTGGTACTCACCTTTCTGGTGGCCCATGTGCTCCAGCGCAACGTTGGCGATGACTTCGTTGGCGTTCATGTTGGTGGAGGTGCCAGCACCGCCTTGAATCATGTCCACGACGAACTGATCGTGGAAGTCACCCTTGATCAGTCGGGCGCAGGCTGCGCTGATGGCAGCGTGCTTGGCATCGCTCAGGTGCCCCAGCTCACGGTTGGCGTCAGCAGCGGCCTGCTTGACCATCGCCAGGCCGACTACCAGTTTCGGGTAGTGCGACAGCGGAACGCCGGAGAGGTGGAAGTTGTTGGCAGCGCGCAGGGTCTGGATGCCGTAGTAGGCATCGGCAGGGACTTCAAGGGTACCAAGCAGATCTTTTTCGACGCGGAACGATGCAGCGGAGGACATGATAGATATCATCTCGATTTTGACCCGGCACCTGCCGGAATGGCGCCAATCCTAGGGCTGCCCGGATTTTGCGGCCAATGCTGTTGCACGCTAACCTATGCACAAACGGCATACGGTTTGATGTGACGCCGATTGACAATCGAGCGTGTTCCATTTTGGTGCACGCGTTGCGGAGTAGTCGATGAACCTCGAAAGCAAATGGCTGGAGGACTTCAGTGCCCTGGCCTCCACCCGCAGTTTCTCGCAGGCGGCCGAGCGCCGTTTCGTCACCCAGCCGGCGTTCAGCCGCCGCATAAGAAGCCTGGAAGCGGCGCTGGGGCTGACCTTGGTGAATCGTTCCCGCACGCCCATCGAACTGACCGAGGCCGGGCAGCTGTTTCTCGTCACCGCGCGCACTGTTGTCGACCAGTTGAGCGAAGTTCTTCGCCATTTGCACCACCTCGAAGGCGGGCAGGGCGAGGTTATCCAGGTGGCGGCGGCCCACTCCCTGGCCTCGGGCTTCTTCCCCCGCTGGGTGGCCCAGTTGCGCAACGACGGCTTGAACATCGCCACCCGCCTGGTGGCCACCAACGTCGGTGATGCGGTGCATGCCTTGCGCGAGGGTGGTTGCGACCTGATGCTGGCCTTCTATGATCCGGATGCGGCATTGCAGATGGATGCCGAAATCTTCCCTTCACTGCACATGGGCGACACCGAAATGCTGCCGGTGTGCGCCGTGGGGCCGGACGGCAAGCCCTTGTTCGACCTTGAAGGCGAGGGCAGCGTGCCGTTGCTGGCCTACAGTGCCGGCGCTTTCCTCGGCCGTTCGGTCAACCTGCTGCTGCGCCAGCGCAACCTGCGCTATACCACTGTCTATGAAACCGCGATGGCCGACAGTCTCAAGAGCATGGCGCTGGAAGGCATGGGCATTGCCTGGGTACCCAAGCTGTCGATGCGCGGCGAGCTGGAGCGTGGCGAACTGGTGATCTGTGGTGGCAGCCAATGGCATGTGCCGCTGGAAATCCGCCTCTATCGTTGCGCCCTGGTGCGCAAGGCCAACGTGCGGTTGCTGTGGCGCAAGCTGGAGGGCGGTTCAGTTGACCCGAAAGTCAGCCAAACCCCCGAAAAATAAGGGCGACAGTTGGTCGCCGGGGTGCCTTAAACGCACTCCCTTGCGGTATACTGCGCGGCCTTTCGACCGGACAGCTCCGGTCCAGATCAGCAAACAAGCCACGCCGGTCGTCCCGCGTGGCTTGTTGTTTTTTGACGCGCCTGCGGGCGCACAAGCGAAGAGGCTCGACGATGAGTGCACTGGTTGGCGTGATCATGGGCTCCAAGTCCGATTGGTCCACCCTTAGCCACACCGCCGATATGCTGGAAAAACTCGGCATTCCCTACGAGGTGAAGGTGGTTTCCGCCCACCGTACCCCGGACCTGCTGTTCCAGTACGCCGAGGAGGCCGACGGCCGCGGCATCGAGGTGATCATCGCCGGTGCCGGTGGCGCCGCCCACCTGCCAGGCATGTGCGCCGCCAAGACCCACCTGCCGGTGCTGGGCGTGCCGGTGCAGTCGTCGATGCTGTCGGGTGTCGACTCGCTGCTGTCGATCGTGCAGATGCCTGCTGGCGTGCCGGTAGCCACCCTGGCCATCGGCAAGGCCGGCGCGATCAACGCCGCGCTGCTGTCGGCGAGCATCCTGGGCGCCAAGTACCCGCAGTTCCATGCGGCGCTCAAGCAGTTCCGCACGGAACAGACCGACACCGTGCTGGACAATCCAGACCCGCGCCAGGCTTGAGGTTGACGCTATGAAGATCGGTGTAATCGGTGGCGGCCAGCTGGGCCGCATGCTGGCCCTGGCGGGCACCCCGCTGGGCATGAACTTCGCTTTCCTCGACCCGGCCCCGGACGCCTGCGCCGCCCCGCTGGGCGAGCACCTGCGCGCCGACTACGGCGACCAGGACCACCTGCGCCAGCTGGCCGACGAAGTCGACCTGGTAACGTTCGAGTTCGAGAGCGTGCCGGCCGAGACCGTCGCCTTCCTCTCGCAGTTCGTGCCGGTCTACCCGAGCGCCGAAGCGCTGCGCATTGCCCGCGATCGCCTGTTCGAGAAGAGCATGTTCCGCGACCTGGGGATTCCGACCCCGGCGTTCGCCGACATCCTCTCGCAAGCGGACCTGGATGCCGCCGTCGCCAGCATCGGCCTGCCGGCCGTGCTCAAGACCCGCACCCTGGGGTATGACGGCAAGGGCCAGAAGGTCCTGCGCAAGCCCGAGGACGTGGTGGGCACCTTCGCCGAGCTGGGCAGCGTGCCCTGCCTGCTGGAAGGTTTCGTGCCGTTCACCGGTGAAGTGTCGCTGGTGGCTGTGCGTGCCCGTGATGGCGAAACCCGCTTCTACCCGCTGGTGCACAACACCCACGACAGCGGCATCCTGAAACTGTCGGTGGCCAGTGATGCACACCCGCTGCAGGCCCTGGCCGAAGACTACGTCGGTCGCGTCCTGCAGAAGCTGGACTATGTCGGTGTGATGGCATTCGAGTTCTTCGAAGTCGACGGTGGCCTGAAGGCCAACGAGATCGCCCCGCGCGTGCACAACTCCGGGCACTGGACCATCGAAGGCAGCGAATGCAGCCAGTTCGAGAACCACCTGCGCGCCGTGGCCGGCCTGCCGCTGGGTTCGACCGCCAAGGTGGGTGAGAGCGCCATGCTCAACTTCATCGGCGAAGTGCCGGCGGTGGACAAGGTCATCGCCATCGACGACTGCCACCTGCACCACTACGGCAAGGCCTTCAAGGCCGGGCGCAAGGTCGGCCACGCCACCCTGCGTTGCGACGACATGGCCACGCTGAAGGCCAAGATCGCCGAAGTAGAGGCGTTGATCGCCGGCTGAGCGAACTTCTGCGGGGCAACACCGCTCTGAAATGGCGACAAGCCAAAGCGCTGTCTAGGCTTTGGCTTGTTCCATCTTTCATCTCAGAGGGTTTGCCATGGGCATCATTGGAACCATCTTCATCGGCCTGATCGTCGGCCTGCTGGCGCGTTTCCTGAAACCGGGTGACGACAGCATGGGCTGGATCATGACCATCCTCCTCGGCATCGCCGGCTCCCTGGCCGCCACCTATGGCGGGCAAGCCCTTGGCATCTACCAGGCCGGGCAGGCCGCAGGCTTCTTCGGGGCCTTGGTGGGCGCCATCATCCTCTTGGTGATCTACGGCTTCATCAAGAAGAGCTGAACACACGTTAGAATGTCGGCAATTCAATCCCCGAGTTGCCGAGCATTTCCATGCGTGCGTTATTTCTCCTTCCCTTGCTGCTGGCCAGCGCCCTGGCTCATGCAGAACTGCCCGAGACCGACTGGCTGGAACTGATGCCCAAGTCGGACCAGAAAGCCCTCGAGCAGATGCCCGAGATCGACCACAACTCTCCGGAAGCCCAAGGGACCTTCACCGCCAAGGGCGGCTTGAAGCAGAGCAAGGGTTTGCCGGCGGTGATGTACTCGACCAAGACCGTGGCAGCGATGAATGGCAAGCAGATCCGCCTGGGGGGGTATCCGGTGCCGCTGGAGAGCGATGCCAAGGGCAACAGCACACTGTTCTTCCTGGTGCCGTACCCGGGCGCCTGCATCCATGTACCGCCGCCGCCGCCGAACCAGCTGGTGCTGGTGCGTTATCCGAAAGGGTTGAAGATCGACGATATCTACACGCCGTTGTGGGTGACCGGCTTGTTGAAGGTGGAGAAGGTCAGCAATGACCTGGCAGATGCTGCGTACGCGCTGGACGCGGGGCAGGTGAGGGTGGTGGAAGACGCCGATCTGTAAGGCTACTGGGGCTGCTTCGCAGCCCATCGCGACACAAGGCCGCTCCCACGGGATTCGCATGGCTCCTGTGGGAGCGGCCTTGTGCCGCGAAAGGACCGCGTAGCGGTCCCGGAAGCTTCAGAGTACTTCGCTACCGATCGCCACGCTCATCGAATGACTGGCCCCCGGCCTCAGCGTCACCACATCATCCATCACATTCGCCGTCTCGATGCACAGCATGCGCTGCCAGCCATCGTCGGCCATGTCCGGCAGGTCGCGGGCGCGGTCGGTCCAGGGGTTCCAGATCACCGCAGTGCGTGAGCCGCCGGCCTGCAGGGTGATGCGCCGGTTCCAGTGCGGGTCGACGATGGCCAGGCGCTCAGGGGCGTTCAGGTAGATGCGGTCGGTCTCGCCCGCGAAGCCCAGGTTGCCCTGCTGCTGGCGCTGTTCCCAGTTGGCCAGGGTTTCGATATAGGCCAGCCCATCCACACCTTCCACCTGCACCTGGCGCACGTCGCTAACGGCAAAGTAGCTATGCAGGGCCTGGCTCAGGGTGACATCGGTGTTGCCGAGGTTATAGCTGGTGAGGGTCAGCTTCAGTTGCTGGCCCAGCTCCACCACAAGCTTGAGCTCCACTTCGTGCGGCCAGCCCGGCAGATCGCCTTGGGCTTCGGGTAGCGCGAACTCGATACGCAAGGTGTCGCCGGCCTCCTCGACGCCCAGCAACTGCCAGTCGCGGCCACGCACCAGGCCGTGGGCCGGTGGTTGCTCGCCCTTGTACATGGCTTTGACCGAGTCGGGGTTGCGCTCGAAGATGCCGAACCACGGCCAGCACACCGGCGCGCCGGCGCGCACCGACTTGCCCTGGCGGAAGATGGCCTGGTCGCTCAGCCACAGCAGCGGCGGCTCGCCGATCCGCTGGTAGCTGAGGACCTGCGCGCCCTGCTGGGCGATCAGCAGTTCGGCGTGTTCGCTGGTGATGCGCCAGCAGTTGAGTTCGCCGTGTTGCTCGGTGTCGACCTGGAAGTTAGCCATTGCACTCGTCTCATTGGTTGCCTGTCGGGCCGTTGGACCCGGTGACCTGCCATGAGTTTAACGCCCGCGTGGCTCAGCGACGAGGCACGGAGCGGGTACGACCGCTGCCGTCGATGGCGACGAACACGAACTCCGCTTCGGTCACCTTGCGCCATTCGCCAGACAGCGGATCGTCGTTCCACACTTCGACCCTCATCTGGATCGAGCTGCGACCGATCTTCAAGGTCTGGGTATAGAAGGACAGTTGCGCGCCCACGGCCACCGGCACCAGGAACGCCATGCGATCGATCGATACGGTGGCCACCCGGCCACCGGCGACGCGGCTGGCCATGGCGGTACCGGCCAAGTCCATCTGGGCCACCAGCCAGCCGCCGAAGATATCGCCGAAACCGTTGGTTTCGCGCGGCAGCGCGGTGATTTGCAAGGCCAGGTCACCTTGCGGGATAGGATCTTCTTGTTCGAGCTCAATCATGCCGTGGGGCCTCTGACCCGTGACGCTTCGTGGGTGGCGCAGTGAAGGACGCCATAAAAACGATTCAGCAACACACATACTACGCTGATTTCGCTTCAGGGGCGGCCAAAGGGAGACTCTGCGAAACAGTCCGACGCTTCTGACCGACGTTTTCGCACAATATCCCTTGATGCAAGCAACCTTTTCCTACGAGCGGGCAGTATATATACCCACACAGCCAGCGACGACCGCACATTGATGAATATCTGTACGGATTTTGTACCGCTATGAGCGCGGCTCGGCAATTTGCTATCTTCGCTGCCTGACCTACCCAGAAGCCGCATGCCAAGCGGTCCGCAGACCAATAAGAGAAACCACAGCGATGACCTCCGTGCAGAGCAGTATCGAGCAGCCGTCCCGGCCGTTGTCCCGCAGTGACTACAAGACCCTTTCGCTGTCCGCCCTGGGCGGTGCGCTGGAGTTCTACGATTTCATCATCTTCGTGTTCTTCGCCACCGTGGTCGGCAAGCTGTTCTTCCCTGCCGACATGCCCGAATGGCTGCGCCTGATGCAGACCTTCGGCATCTTCGCCGCCGGCTACCTGGCGCGGCCCCTGGGGGGCATCGTCATGGCCCACTTCGGCGACCTGCTCGGGCGCAAGAAGATGTTTACCCTGAGCATCTTCCTGATGGCGGTGCCGACCCTGGTGATGGGCCTGCTGCCGACTTATGCACAGATCGGCCTGTGGGCGCCGATCCTGCTGCTGCTGATGCGGGTGATCCAGGGCGCGGCCATCGGTGGCGAGGTGCCGGGCGCCTGGGTGTTCGTCTCCGAGCACGTGCCCGCGCGCAACACCGGCTATGCCTGCGGCACGCTCACCGCCGGCCTGACCTCGGGCATTCTGCTTGGCTCGCTGGTGGCGACGCTGATCAACACGATCTACAGTCCTGAAGAAGTGGCGGACTACGCCTGGCGTATTCCGTTCCTGCTGGGTGGGGTGTTCGGTTTCTTCGCGGTCTACCTGCGCCGCTGGTTGCATGAAACCCCGGTGTTCGCCGAGATGCAGGCGCGCAAGGCGCTGGCCGAAGAGCTGCCGCTGCGCGCGGTGCTGCGCGACCACCGCGGCGCGATCATCCTGTCGATGCTGCTCACCTGGCTGTTGTCGGCTGGCATCGTGGTGATCATCCTCATGACTCCGGCATTGCTGCAAAGCCTCTACCACGTGAGCCCAACGGATTCGCTCAAGGCCAATAGCCTGGCCATCGTGCTGCTCAGCCTGGGCTGCATCGGCGCTGGCAGCCTGGCCGACCGCTTTGGTGCAGGGCGCGTCTTTATCGTGGGGAGCCTGGCGTTGCTGGCGTCCTCCTGGGCCTTCTACCACAGCCTGCCAACCCGCCCGGACCTGCTGTTCCCGTTGTATGCCCTGACCGGCCTGTGCGTGGGCATCGTCGGTGCCGTGCCCTACGTGATGGTCAAGGCGTTCCCGCCGGTGGTACGTTTCAGCGGCCTGTCGTTCTCCTATAACCTGGCCTACGCGATCTTCGGTGGCCTGACGCCGATGGTGGTCACCGCGCTGCTGAAGTTCAGCCCTATGGCGCCGGCCTATTATGTTGCCTGTCTGTGCGCCGTTGGTCTGGCCGTAGGCACCTACCTGCTGGCCAGGAAACGCTGACAGTTCGCCGGCAAGCCGGCTCCTACAGAGGCGCGCAATACCTGTAGGAGCCGGCTTGCCGGCGAATGGGCCAAACCTGCCTACCCCCCTCCTGAAACATCCTGAAAAGGCCACCCCGGTACCCGGTGATGGCCTTTCATCCAATTGTCACATTCGAGTCATAGAGTGTTCATGCGGCCTGCAGATACTTGGGCCCGTTCCATCTCACAACCCACGATATTCCTGCTAGGAGCAAGGCATGAAACTGAAGCGTTTGATGGCGGCCCTGACCTTTGCCGCCGCTGGCGTCGCTGCCGCCAATGCGGTCGCCGCCGTCGACCCAGCAATCCCGACCTACACCAAGACCACCGGTGTATCGGGCAACCTCTCCAGCGTCGGTTCCGACACCCTCGCGAACCTGATGACCCTGTGGGCCGAGGCCTACAAGAAGGAATATCCGAACGTAAACATCCAGATCCAGGCCGCCGGCTCCTCCACCGCGCCACCCGCGCTGACCGAAGGCACCGCCAACCTGGGCCCGATGAGCCGCAAGATGAAGGACGTCGAGCTGCAGGCCTTCGAGCAGAAGTACGGCTACAAGCCGACCGCCATCCCGGTTGCCGTCGACGCCCTGGCCGTGTTCGTGCACAAGGACAACCCGATCAAGGGCCTGACCATGGCTCAGGTCGACGCCATCTTCTCCTCCACCCGCCTGTGCGGTGGCAAGAGCGAGATCAAGACCTGGGGCGACGTCGGCGTGACCGGCGACCTGGCCAACAAGCCAATCCAGCTGTTCGGCCGCAACTCGGTATCGGGCACCTACGGCTACTTCAAGGAAGAAGCCCTGTGCAAAGGCGACTTCAAGCCTAACGTCAACGAACAGCCTGGCTCGGCCTCGGTCGTGCAGTCGATCAGCTCCTCGCTGAACGGCATCGGCTACTCGGGCATCGGCTACAAGACCGCCAGCGTCAAGACCGTGGCCCTGGCCAAGAAAGAAGGCGGCGCCTTCGTCGAAGACAACGAAGCCAACGCCCTGAACGGCACCTACCCGCTGTCGCGCTTCCTGTACGTCTACGTCAACAAGGCCCCGAACAAGCCTCTGGCCCCGCTGGAAGCCGAGTTCGTCAAGCTGGTCCTGTCCCAGGCCGGCCAGCAAGTGGTGGTGAAGGACGGCTACATCCCGCTGCCAGCCAAAGTGGTCGACAAGACCCTGGCCGACCTGGGCCTGTCCCACGCGGGTAACGTTGCAAAGAAGTAAGTAACTGAGGACGAGGCCGGTGACTATCATGCCGGCCTCCTCCACGAATTCCTTAGTCCGAAGCCAGGGCTCCTGAGCGGCGGGCTTTTTTGCGTCACTGCACTGTCATGTTTTTGTCATACGGGACCGCTAGGGTGTGCGCATGAATGATCTGGCCAACTCCACAATGACCCAAAATTCTCCTCCCGTGCGCATTGACTTCAATACGCCCGAGTTGCAACGCAAGCGCCGCATGCGCGCCCTGAAGGACCGCCTGACCCGCTGGTATGTCCTGGTGGGCGGCCTCGCCGTGCTGGCAGCGATCACGCTGATCTTCTTCTACCTGGCCTACGTGGTGCTGCCACTGTTCCAGGGCGCCGAGCTGACCAGCAAGAAGGCCCTGGAGCCGACCTGGCTGCAACAGGACGCCGGCAAACCCCTGATGATCGCCCTCGAGGAGCAGAACCTCGTGGGCATGCGCGTTTCCGACAAGGGCCAGGCCCTGTTCTTCGACACCAAGACCGGTGGCGAACTGAAGCGTGTCGACCTGCCGTTGCCCGCCGGCACCCAGGTCAGCTCGATCAGCACCGACCAGCCCGGCAGCCCGCTGGTGGTGCTGGGCCTGTCCAACGGCCAGGCGCTGGTGTTCCACCACACCTACAAGATCACCTACCCCGACAACAAGAAGACCATCGAGCCGGGTATCGACTACCCCTATGGTCAGGACCTGTTCACCCTGGACAGCGAAGGCCGCGCGCTTGAGCACGTGAGTGTCAACGTCAACGGCGACACCCTGCTGCTGGCCGGTTCCACCGGCGCGCACCTGCAGGTGATCGAGCTGTCGCGCACCGAGAACATGATGACCGACGAGGTCACCATCGAGCAGAACCGCATCGAGCTGCCGCAGATGACCGAGGTGGTGAAGAACATCTTCATCGACCCACGCCAGCAGTGGCTCTATGTGGTCAACGGCCGCGCCACCGCCGACGTGTTCAGTCTGCGCGACAAGAGCCTCAATGGCCGCTACAAGCTGCTGGAGGACGGCAACGCCGAAATCACTGCCAGCACCCAGTTGGTCGGTGGCATCTCGTTGATCTTCGGTGACTCCAAGGGTGGCCTGAGCCAGTGGTTCATGGCCCGTGACCCGGATGGCGAGTCGCGCTTCAAGCTGATCCGCAGCTTCCAGCTGGGCAAGGCCCCGGTGGTGCAGATCGATGCCGAAGAGCGCCGCAAGGGCTTCGTCGCCCTGGACAGCGAAGGCAAGCTCGGTGTGTTCCACAGCACCGCGCACCGCACCCTGCTGGTCGAGCCGGTCGCCGAAGGCGCGGGCATCCTGGCCCTGTCGCCGCGGGCCAACCGCATCGTCATCGAGCAAGGCGGCAAGCTGCTGCCCCTGAGCCTGCGCAACCCGCACCCGGAGATCTCCTTCAGCGCGCTGTGGGGCAAGGTCTGGTACGAGAACTACGACGAGCCTAAATACGTCTGGCAGTCGACCGCCTCGAACACCGACTTCGAGCCCAAGCTGAGCCTGTCGCCGCTGACCTTCGGTACGCTCAAGGCCGCGTTCTACGCGATGATCCTGGCCGCCCCGCTGGCCATCGCCGCCGCCATCTACACCGCCTACTTCATGGCTCCGGGCATGCGCCGCAAGGTCAAGCCGGTGATCGAGCTGATGGAAGCGATGCCGACGGTGATCCTTGGCTTCTTCGCCGGCCTGTTCCTCGCGCCGTACCTCGAAGGCCACCTGCCGGGCGTGTTCAGCCTGTTCGTGATCATGCCGGTCGGCATCCTGCTCGCGGGTTTCGGCTGGAGCCGCCTGCCGGAGTCGATCCGCCTGCGCATCCCCGATGGCTGGGAAGCGGCGATCCTGATCCCGGTGATCCTGGTGATCGGTTGGTTCGCCCTGTACATGAGCCCGTTCCTGGAGAGCTGGTTCTTCGCCGGCGACATGCGCCTGTGGATCACCAACGACCTCGGTATCACCTACGACCAGCGCAACGCCCTGGTGGTCGGTATCGCCATGGGCTTCGCGGTCATCCCGAACATCTACTCCATCGCCGAAGACGCCGTGTTCAGCGTGCCGCGCAGCCTCACCCTGGGTTCGCTGGCGCTGGGCGCCACACCGTGGCAGACCCTGACCCGCGTGGTCATCCTCACCGCCAGCCCGGGTATCTTCTCGGCGCTGATGATCGGCATGGGCCGTGCGGTGGGCGAGACCATGATCGTGCTGATGGCCACCGGCAACACCCCGGTGATGGAGCTGAACCTGTTCGAGGGCATGCGCACCCTGGCCGCCAACGTGGCCGTGGAAATGCCCGAATCGGAAGTCGGCGGCAGCCACTATCGTGTGCTGTTCCTCGCCGCCCTCGTGCTGCTGCTGTTCACCTTCGTGATGAACACCTTGGCCGAGCTGATTCGCCAGCGCCTGCGCAAGAAATACTCGTCGCTTTGATAGAAAGGTAGAGATCCGTGAAAAAGGATTCCCTCAAAGGCTGGTTCAAGAGCGGCGCCCCCGGCGTCTGGATCAGTGGTGGCGCGGTCGCCATGGCGGTCATCATGACCGTCGGCTTGCTGGCCGTGATCGCCGTGCGCGGCCTGGGCCACTTCTGGCCGGCCGACCTGGTCCAGGCCACCTACAAGGTGCCGGGCCAGGCCGACCACGTGGTCATCGGTGAAGTGGTACAGAAGGAAGAAGTACCCCGCGAACGCCTCAAGGGCGCCGGCCTTCCGGTACCCGACCAGGGCCCGGAGTTCATGACCCGCGAGCTGATCAAGGTCGGTAACCGCGACCTAAACGGCAGCGACTTCACCTGGGTGGTCGGTGAGTGGCTGGTGGACCAGCGCAAGCCGGTCGACCTGATCGCCCTGGAGCGCCGCGAGTGGGGCAACTTCTATGGCTACCTGGTGAGCGTCAAGGAAGAAGGCCGCGTGGTTGCCCAGGGCCCGGAAGCCTGGAACGAGCTGCAGGCCCGCCTCAAGCGCGCCAGCGAGCTCAACGACCAGTTGGTGAAGCTGGAGAAGAAGGACATCGGCGCCATCAACCATGGTCTGGAGCGGCTGCGCCTGCACGGCCGCAAGCTGGAGCTGGACGGCAAGCTGGACGCCGCCGCCCAGGCCGACATGGACGCCGAGCGCGCCGAGCTGAACAACCGCTACAAGGCCATCGAGGAGCGCCTGACCGGCCTGCACCAGGCCTTCGCCCGCGACAGCCTGGTGGCCCGCGACGGCAATGGCCGCGAAGTGGAGATCAACCTGAGCAAGGTGGTCCACGCCATCCAGCCGAACGCCATGTCCGGCATGACCAAGATGGGCGCCTACTTCGCCAAGGTGTGGGAATTCCTCAGCGACGACCCGCGTGAGGCCAACACCGAAGGCGGTATCTTCCCGGCCATCTTCGGCACCGTGATGATGACCCTGATCATGGCCGTGATCGTCACCCCGTTCGGCGTGCTGGCTGCGGTCTACCTGCGCGAATACGCCAAGCAGGGCCCGGTGACCCGCCTGATCCGCATCGCGGTGAACAACTTGGCTGGTGTCCCGGCGATCGTCTACGGCGTGTTCGGCCTGGGCTTCTTCGTCTACGTGCTGGGCGGCTCGATCGACCGGCTGTTCTTCCCCGAGTCGCTGCCGGCGCCGACCCTCGGCACGCCTGGCCTGC
This sequence comes from Pseudomonas entomophila L48, assembly GCF_000026105.1. Taxonomy (NCBI): domain Bacteria; kingdom Pseudomonadati; phylum Pseudomonadota; class Gammaproteobacteria; order Pseudomonadales; family Pseudomonadaceae; genus Pseudomonas; species Pseudomonas entomophila. The sequence continues at coordinate 5,789,019 of NC_008027.1, read as the reverse complement.
TGTGGGCCTCGCTGACCCTGGCGCTGCTGGCGGTGCCGGTGGTGATCGTGGCCACCGAGGAAGGCCTGGCGCGCATTCCGCGCACTGTGCGCGAAGGTTCGCTGGCCCTGGGCGCGACCAAGGCCGAGACCCTGTGGAAAATTGTCCTGCCGATGGCCAGCCCGGCCATGATGACCGGCATGATCCTCGCCGTGGCCCGCGCCGCGGGCGAAGTGGCCCCGCTGATGCTGGTGGGTGTGGTGAAGCTGGCGCCGTCGCTGCCAGTGGATGGCAACTACCCGTACCTGCACCTGGACCAGAAGATCATGCACCTGGGCTTCCACATCTACGACGTCGGCTTCCAGAGCCCCAACGTCGAGGCCGCGCGGCCGCTGGTTTACGCCACCGCGCTGTTGCTGGTGCTGGTGATCGCCACCCTCAACCTCTCGGCGGTGTGGATCCGTAACCACCTGCGCGAGAAGTACAAGGCCCTGGACCACTGATCCTGATTGCAAGCGTGCCGCCCGAACAGCGGGCGGCCCTTTGAAACGAATTGATAGCGTATGGAGTTGACCATGCAGCATGAATCCCACGCCCACGGCATCGACATGTCGGCCCTGGGCCGCGACAAGCAGAGCCTGCGCCTGGCCGAAGAGACCGTGGCCATCGAAGTACCCGGGCTGTCCCTGTTCTACGGCGACAAGCAAGCGCTGTTCGACGTCAGCATGAACATCCCCAAGCAGCGCGTGACCGCCTTCATCGGCCCGTCCGGCTGCGGCAAGTCCACCCTGCTGCGCACCTTCAACCGCATGAACGACCTGGTCGATGGCTGCCGCGTCGAAGGCGCCATCAACCTGTACGGCAACAACATCTACCGCAAGGGCGAGGACGTGGCCGAGCTGCGCCGCCGCGTGGGCATGGTGTTCCAGAAGCCCAACCCGTTCCCCAAGACCATTTACGAGAACGTGGTCTACGGCCTGCGCATCCAGGGCATCAACAAGAAGCGCGTGCTCGACGAAGCCGTCGAGTGGGCGCTGAAGGGCGCGGCGCTGTGGGACGAGGTGAAAGACCGCCTGCACGACTCGGCGCTGGGCCTGTCCGGTGGCCAGCAGCAGCGTCTGGTAATTGCCCGCACCATCGCCGTGGAGCCGGAAGTGCTGCTGCTCGACGAACCGTGCTCGGCACTGGACCCGATCTCGACGCTGAAGGTCGAGGAACTGATCTACGAATTGAAATCCAAGTACACCATCGTCATCGTGACCCACAACATGCAGCAGGCGGCCCGGGTTTCGGACTACACCGCCTTCATGTACATGGGCAAACTGGTCGAATTCGGTGACACCGACACCCTGTTCACCAACCCGGCAAAGAAGCAGACCGAAGACTACATTACCGGTCGCTACGGCTAACGATTGCCCACAGGGTGCTTGTGTAGGAGCGGCCTTGTGCCGCGAAAGGGCTGCAAAGCAGCCCCAGGGTTTCAGCCTTGATGCAAAAATCACCGGGGCTGCTTTGCAGCCCTCTCGCGACACAAGGCCGCTCCTACAGGCCAGGGAACGACACGAATCACTTGAAGCTTGCAGCTGCTTCGCGGAGCGAAACGATGATCAACAAAGAAAGCCTTACCCACCACATCTCCCAGCAGTTCAACGCCGAGCTCGAGGAGGTGCGCAGCCACCTGCTGGCCATGGGCGGGCTGGTCGAGAAGCAGGTGAACGACGCCGTCACCGCGCTGATCGAGGCCGACTCGGGCCTGGCCCAGCAGGTGCGCGAAGTCGATGAACAGATCAACCAGATGGAGCGCAACATCGACGAGGAGTGCGTGCGCATCCTCGCCCGCCGCCAGCCGGCGGCCTCCGACCTGCGCCTGATCATCAGCATCTCCAAGTCGGTGATCGACCTGGAGCGCATCGGCGACGAATCGACCAAGATCGCCCGCCGCGCCATCCAGTTGTGCGAGGAAGGCGAGTCGCCGCGCGGCTACGTCGAGGTGCGCCACATCGGCGACCAGGTGCGCAACATGGTCCGCGACGCGCTGGACGCCTTCGCCCGCTTCGACGCCGACCTGGCATTGTCGGTGGCCCAGTACGACAAGACCATCGACCGCGAGTACAAGACCGCGCTGCGCGAGCTGGTCACCTACATGATGGAAGATCCACGTTCGATCTCCCGCGTGCTGAGCGTGATCTGGGCTCTGCGTTCGCTGGAGCGCATCGGCGACCACGCGCGCAACATCTCGGAGCTGGTGATCTACCTGGTGCGCGGTACCGACGTGCGCCACATGGGCCTCAAACGCATGAAAGCCGAAGTGAAAGGCGAGGCCTTCGACGAGGGTGAAATCGCTAATGTTCCGGCCGAACCGGACGATAAATAGAATTGCTCCCGAGCATGAACGCCCGGCAATCGCCGGGCGTTTTCGTTTGCGGTCGAGCACCAGCAGGCACCCGCGAACCGTGTGAGAAGTCCCGGCGTGACCAGTGGTTTGGCAAATGGCCATCAGTCGGCGGTATGCTAGCCGGGATTCAAGAGGAATATCGATGAGTAAAGTGAATGTGCTGGTCGTGGACGATGCCCCGTTCATCCGCGACCTGGTAAGGAAGTGCCTGCGTAACGCCTTCCCCGGCGTGGTAATCGAGGACGCGGTCAATGGTCGCAAGGCCATGGCAATGCTCAGCAAGGAACGTTTCGACCTGGTCCTGTGCGACTGGGAGATGCCCGAGATGTCGGGCCTCGAACTGCTGACCTGGTGCCGCCAGCAGGAAGAGATGAAGACCATGCAGTTCATCATGGTGACCAGCCGTGGTGACAAGGAGAACGTAATCCAGGCCATCCAGGCCGGCGTTTCCGATTTCGTCGGCAAACCGTTCACCAACGAGCAGCTGCTGACCAAGGTGAAGAAGTCGCTGACCAAGATCGGCAAGCTTGATGCCTTGATGTCCAGCGCGCCGGCGCGGGTCAACTCGGCGTTCGCCAACGACTCGCTCAGCGCCCTGACCGGCGGTCGCCCGGAAGCGGCCAAGGTGGCCGCGCCCGCCGCCGCGCCTGTGGCAGCAGCCAAGCCGCTGATCAACGCCCCAACGCCGAAGACAGCCGCCGCCGCGGCCCAGGCTGGCCGAGGCCAGGGCCAGCTGCGCCTGTCCAGCGGCACCCAGCCGTGCGTGATCAAGGCTTTGAGCCTGAAGGAAGCCCTGCTGGTGGTGCGCCGCAGCGCCAACCTGCCACAGGTGCTCGAAGGCGCAGTGCTGGACTTGGAGCAAGGCGAGAACGCCGAGGTGGCGCGCCTGAACGGCTATCTGCACGCCATCGCCGCGCTGGAGCCCAAGCCTGAGAGCGACTGGCTGCAGCTGACCTTCAAGTTCGTCGACCAGGATGCGCAGAAGCTCGACTACCTGTCGCGCCTGATTGCCCGCGGGACCACGCAGAAGCACTTCACCCCAGGCGCCTGACCGCTGCACACTCTGTAGGAGCGGCTTCAGCCGCGATCACCCGCAAAGCGGGTGCCAGACACCGCGTTGTCTGCATCGCGGCTGAAGCCGCTCCTACAGAAGGCTCTAAAAACTTCCGACCAGCTGTCACAACCTGTCTTTATCTGGGCTGCTAGGCTTCGACAGACCATAACTGTCACAAAGCCATCATCATGCCCGCCCGCCTGCTGCTGTTCTGTGCCTTGCTCTGGGCCTCGGCGCCGAGCTTGGCCATGACCATCTACAAGACCACCGACAACTTCGGTGTGGTCTCTTATTCCGACCGACCAAGCCCGGGGGCCAAACCGTTCGTCTTCCGCGAGCCGATCGTCGAGCGCCTGGACCGCCAGGTGCGCCTGCAGGCCGAGCCTTTCCCCGGTGGTGTGCGTTTCATCGCGCGCAACGAACTGTACGTGCCGCTGGAGGTGGAACTGCGCGTGGACAAGCTGGCCAACGCCTTCGGCGGTAATGCCCCGCGCGTCGTGCGGCGCGTGATCGGGCCGCGCTCGAGCAAGGTGCTCAGCGTAGTGCTGGCCGCTCCGGGCGGGCCGTTGAAGTATTCGAGCACGTTCAACTACGCCATGGGCGACCCGATCCAGCGCTCCGAGGGCTATCGCTATCCGTTCCCGTGGAAGGGCGGGCCGTTCCGCCTGACCCAGGGGCCCAACGGTCGCTTCAGCCATTTCGGGCCCAAGGGCCGTTACGCCATGGACATCGCCATGCCCGAGGGCACGCCGATCATCGCGGCGCGCGGCGGCGTGGTGGTGAAGGTCGAAAACAGCCAGAGCGGACGGGGCACCAACCCGTCGGGCAACTTCGTGCGCATCCTCCACCCGGACGGCACCATGGGCGTGTACCTGCACCTGATGCGTGGCTCGGTGGTGGTGGCGGAGGGGCAGCGGGTGGGGGTGGGGCAGGCGCTGGCGAAGTCGGGCAACACCGGCAACAGCACCGGGCCGCACCTGCATTTCGTGGTGCAGCGCAACGTGGGGTTGGCGTTGGAGTCGATTCCGTTCCAGTTCGACCGGCCGATTGGCGGGTTGCCGAATTTCACGGCGGGGAATCCTTGAGGTTCGCCGGCAAGCCGGCTCCTGCGGGAGCGGGCTGTGCCGGCGAGCCGGTGCTCAATCGAGCTTGAGCACCTTGGCCAGCACGATCTTCGGCCCTTTCATCTTCTTGATGATGATGCGCAGGCCTTCGACTTCCAGCACTTCCTCTTCCTCGGGCACGCGCTTGAGGGTCTCGTAGATCAGCCCGGCGAGGGTTTCCGCCTCGATGTGGTCCAGGTCGATGCCCAGCAGGCGCTCGACCTTGAACAGCGGCGTGTCGCCGCGCACCAGCAGCTTGCCCGGCTGGTAGGCGAGGATGCCGCGCTCGGTCTTGCGGTGCTCGTCCTGGATATCGCCCACCAGCACTTCCAGCACGTCTTCCATGGTCAGGTAGCCGATGACCTTGCCGTCGGCTTCCTCGACCAGCACGAAGTGCGCGCCACCCTTGCGGAACTGCTCCAGCAACTGCGCCAGCGGCATGTGCCGCGACACGCGCTCCAGCGGGCGGGCGAGGTCGTCGAGGTCGACGGTCTCGGGCAGGTGCTCCAGCTCGGCCAGCTCCAGCAGCAGGTCCTTGATGTGCAGCAGGCCGGTGAACGCCTCGCGCTCGGCGTCGTACAGCGGGTAGCGGCTGAACTTGTGCCGGCGCACCAGCGCCAGGATCTCCTTGAGCGGGGCATGGGCGTCGATGCTGACCATGTCCTCGCGGGAGTTGGCCCAGTCGACCACTTCCAGCTCACCCATCTCCACGGCCGAGGCCAGCACGCGCATGCCCTGGTCGCTCGGGTCCTGGCCACGGCTGGAGTGCAGGATCAGCTTGAGCTCCTCGCGGCTGTAGTGGTGCTCGTGGTGCGGGCCGGGCTCACCCTGGCCGGCGATGCGCAGGATGGTGTTGGCGCTGGCGTTGAGCAGGTAGATGGCCGGGTACATCGCCCAGTAGAACAGGTACAGCGGCACGGCGGTCCACAGCGACAGCAGCTCGGGCTTGCGGATCGCCCAGGACTTGGGGGCCAGTTCGCCGACCACGATGTGCAGGTAGGAGATCACGAAGAAGGCGACGAAGAACGAGATCGCCTTGATCAACTCCGGGGTATCCACGCCCACGGCGGCCAGCAGCGGTTCGAGCAGGTGGGCGAACGCGGGTTCACCGACCCAGCCCAGGCCCAGGGAGGCCAGGGTGATGCCCAACTGGCAGGCCGAGAGATAGGCGTCGAGCTGGTTGTGCACCTTGCGCAGGATGCTGCCACGCCAGCCATGCAGCTCGGCGATGGCTTCGACCCGGGTGGAGCGCAGCTTGACCATGGCGAACTCGGCGGCCACGAAGAAGCCGTTGAGCAGTACCAGGAACAGGGCAAAGAGAATCATGCCGAAATCGGCGAACAACGAGGTGAGGCTGATACCAGGGGAAGGGTCCATGATGGAGTTTTTACGGGGTCCGTCTTTGAGAAAGGAAGAAAAAAAGTGCCAGCGATGGCTGGCACAGGGGATCCAATGTAGCGGCTGAGGCCGCAAAAGCAAAGGGCCGTGGTCTTATTGGGGCACTTTGCGCCCATCGCCGGCAAACCGGCGCCTACGGTAGGAGCCGGCTGCCGGCAGATGGGCTGCAAAGCAGCCCGGCGATCTCAACCTTTGCTCACCGCCAATTGTGCCGGCGCAAAGTGACAGGTAAAGGTGCTGCCATGCCCCGGCACGCTGCTGATCTCCAGGCGCCCGCGATGGCGCATCAGCACGTGCTTGACGATCGCCAGGCCCAGCCCGGTGCCGCCAGTGTTGGAGGCGCGGCTGGAGTCGACCCGGTAGAAGCGCTCGGTCAGGCGTGGCAGGTGCTTGGCCTCGATGCCCACCCCCGAGTCCTGCACCGACAGGTGCGCGCCCTGTTCGTCGGCCCACCAGCGGATACGGATGTTGCCTTCGTCCTGGGTGTACTTGACCGCGTTGAACACCAGGTTGGAAAACGCGCTGCGCAGCTCCGACTCGCTGCCCTTCAGGCGAATGCCGGGCGCGGCTTCAAGGGTGATGCGCTGGTTGCGGGGGCCGGACAGGGCCTGGGCGTCGTTCTTGATGGCGCTGAGCAGGGTGTCGACCAGCACCGGCTGGTTGTCCGACGGATAGTCGGTGGCTTCGAGCTTGGCCAGCAGCAGCAGGTCGTTGAGCAGAGTCTGCATGCGCGAACCTTGCGCGCTCATCTGCTGCAAGGCGCGGCTCCAGCGCGGGTTCACGTCCTCGACGTTGTCCAGCAGCGTCTCCAGGTAGCCGGTGATCACCGTCAACGGCGTGCGCAGCTCGTGGGAGACGTTGGCGACGAAGTCCTTGCGCATCTGCTCGAGCTGGTGAATGCGGGTGACGTCGCGCACCAGCATCAGGTGCTCGTTGTTGCCGTAGCGGGTCAGGTGCAGCTGCACCCGCAGGCGGTCGTTGATCGGGGAGGGGATCTCCAGCGGCTCGGCGTAGTTCTCCGACTCGAAGTACTCCTTGAACCGGGGGTGGCGCACCAGGTTGGTCACCGGTTGGCCGCCGTCCTGTGGGGTCTTGAAGCCCAGCAGCGTTTCGGCGGCGCGGTTCCACCATTCCAGGTTGCCGTCGCTGTCGAGCATGATCACCGCGTCGCGCAGGGCCGCGGTGGACTCCTGGACCCGGTCGATCACCGCCTGCAGGCGGCCACGCACGCGCTGGTCGCGGCGTTGCAGGTGGTAGATGCTGTCGAACACCTCGCCCCACAAGCCGTAGCCGTCAGGCGGGGCTTCGTCGGGCTGGTGGTTGCGCAGCCAGTCGTGCAGGCGCAGCAATTGCTTGAGTGTCCAGCCCAGGTAGAACGCCAGGCCGATGGCCAGGCTCCAGCCGTAGTAGCCGCTGACCAGCCCGCCGATCAGGCAGGCGGTGATCAGCAGGAGCATGTGGCGAATCAGGGTCGCGTGCCAGTTCGGGTTCAATTGACAGTCCTTGTACAGCGGATGCTCGGGCTCGATCAGCTCTTGGTCGAGAAGCGGTAGCCGGTGCCGCGGACGGTTTGTACCAGATTTTCGTAGGCTTCACCCAGCGCCTTGCGCAGGCGACGGATGTGCACGTCGACGGTGCGCTCCTCGACGTAGACGTTGCCGCCCCAGACCTGGTCGAGCAGTTGGCCGCGGGTGTAGGCGCGCTCCTGGTGGGTCATGAAGAACTGCAGCAGGCGGTATTCGGTGGGACCCATCTCGGCCGGGCGACCGTCGATGGTCACGCGATGGCTGATCGGGTCGAGCAGCAGGCCGCCAACTTCGATCGGCGCCTCGCTGTCGCTCGGGCCGGTGCGGCGCAGCACGGCCTTGAGCCGGGCCACCAGCTCGCGAGGGGAGAACGGCTTGGTGATGTAGTCGTCGGCGCCGACTTCCAGGCCCTGGATCTTGTTGTCCTCTTCGCCCTTGGCGGTGAGCATGATGATCGGGATGTCGCCGGTCAGCTCGTCGCGCTTGAGGCGGCGGGCCAGCTCGATGCCCGAGGTGCCCGGGAGCATCCAGTCGAGCAGGATCAGGTCCGGCTTGCGGTCGACGATGATCGCGTGGGCCTGTTGCGAGTTCTCGGCCTCGAGGCAGTCATAGCCGGCCATTTCCAATGCAACGGCGATCATCTCGCGGATAGGCGCTTCGTCGTCGACGATCAGAATGTTTCTGCCAACCATGCTCAATTACCTCTCCCAGGAACGGTGTCTTGGCCCGCATTAGATAACGGAATTATTGCAGCTGTGTGACAGGGTGTTGGCCGTTCTGGCGACATTGCGTGACTGGACTAGGCTTCATTGGGCCGCCCGGGCGGCGGCTGAACCCCTCCGAACCCCCGAAACAATGGTGATTCCAATGACACGACATACGCTGAGCTGGATGGCCCTTTGCGCTGCGCTGGCAGTGCCGGGGGTGGCGTCGGCTCATCACGCCATGGAAAAAGACGGCATGTGGGTCGATCAAAACGGCATGACGCTGTACACCTTCGACAAGGATGCCGGTGGCAAGTCGATGTGCAATGGCGACTGCGCCAGCAACTGGCCGCCGCTGAAGGCGGATGAAGGTGAGAAGGCTGAGGGAAAGTGGTCGCAGATCAAGCGTGACGATGGTTCCATGCAGTGGGCCTACGACGGCAAGCCGCTGTACACCTTCGTCAAGGACAAGAAAGCCGGGGACATGACCGGCGATGGCATGAAAGACGTCTGGCACGTGGCCAAGCCCTGAGCCAGTGATGCCCCGTTCGCCGGCAAGCCGGCTCCTACAAGGTCACGCACAACACCTGTAGGAGCCGGCTTGCCGGCGAACGAGGCCGGTGCCGTCACCGCAAGGCGTAATCCAGTACCACCCCGATGAAGATCAGCATCCCCGCCCAATGGTTGTGCAGGAACGCCTTGAAGCACGATTCGCGGTCCAGCTTGCGCGTCGACCAGAATTCCCAGGCAAAACACGCAGCTGCCGCCAACAACCCCAAGTGGTACCAGCCGCCCAGGTCGAAGCGATTGCCCGCCAGCAGCAGGCAGCCCAGCGACAGCAGCTGCAAGGTCAGGATGATCACCCGGTCGGCTTCACCAAACAGGATTGCCGTGGACTTCACCCCGATCTTCAGGTCATCGTCGCGGTCGACCATGGCGTAGTAGGTGTCATAGCCCACCGTCCACAGCAGATTGGCGATGTACAGCAGCCAGGCGCTGGCCGGCAGCTCGCCGCCCGCGGCGGTGAAGGCCATGGGGATGCCCCAGGAATAGGCCGCGCCCAGCACCACCTGCGGGTAGTAGGTGTAGCGCTTCATGAACGGGTAGCAGAATGCCAGGGCCACGGCGCCGAACGACAGCCACACGGTCGTGGCGTTGGTGCACAGCACCAGCAGGAAGCTCACCCCCACCAACAGGGCGAACAGCATCACGGCCTCGCGTGGCTTGACCCGGCCACTGGCCAGCGGTCGGTCGGCGGTGCGCTTGACGTGGCCGTCCACCTTGCGGTCGGCGAAGTCGTTGATGCAGCAGCCGGCGGCGCGCATCAGCACCACGCCCAGGGCAAAGATCAGCACGTTCTTCAGGCTGGGCGAACCGTTGCCGGCGATCCACACCGCCACCAGCGTCGGCCACAGCAGCAGGTAGATGCCGATCGGCCGGTCCATGCGGCTCAGCTGGACGAAGTCCCAAGCCCGAGGATGCAGGCGGTTGAGCGACTTGAGCAGTTGCAGGTACATCAGCGGGTTTCCTCCTTGGCCGCTTGCCAGAGCGCTGGCAGGAACACCTCGGCCACCAGCAGGTCAAGGCCGCTGCGCTCGAAGCGCGAGCGCCGCCCCCACAACCCTTCATGGGCCACTTTGGTGGGCAACCAGGTTTGTGGATAACGGCAGGCCTCGAGGGGGTGGCGGATGAACGCCTGGTCGCAGAACAGTAGCTCGCCCAGCGAACGCGTGCCCAGGGTCTCCAGGTCGAGGCCGCCGCGCTCCAGCACGCTGCGCCCGGCCACGCTGCGGGCGAACACCCAGGGCTGGTCATGGCCACGCAGGTAGACTTCACGCACCCAGCCTTCCTCGCCGGGCGCCAGGCCCAGGGCGGCGCACTCGTCGTCGCGCAGCGGTTGCCAGCCCTCGAACAGGGGCGTGACGCTGAAGTGGTCGTGGGAGAGGCGGGTCAGGCGGCGGGTGAGGGAGCCCTCGTCGAACAGCCAGTCGAGCGTCGGCTGGTCGAGGGTGGTCGCCAGCTGTGAATACGGCAGCCACGCGACAGCGGCTGCTTGCGGGGTTTCGTACGGCACGTGGGTATGCTTGATACAGGCCAGAGAGGCGGCGAGCTTAGCATGTTTGCCCCGACTGCTTGCATACTGCTGGCAGGGCCAGTACAAAGCCCACACGAATTGCGCGGTGGCCCCTTCGCGGGCAAGCCCGCTCCTACTAGTACAGCGCAGCCTTCGGGAACTGCGCGTCCCCTGTAGGAGCGGGCTTGCCCATGAAGAGGCCGTCAGCGGCAACGCACCAGAAAGGCCTGACCGAGGAAAAGCAGTAAATGAAAAAATGGCAATGCATTGTCTGTGGCCTGATCTATGACGAGGCCGAAGGCTGGCCGGACGACGGCATCGCCCCGGGCACCCGCTGGGAAGATGTGCCGGAAGACTGGCTGTGCCCCGACTGTGGCGTAGGCAAGAGCGACTTCGAAATGATCGCCATCGGCTGATCGAACCCCTGACCTGAACAAGGAAGAAACGGCATGACGTCCCCCGTGGTGATCATCGGTACCGGCCTGGCCGGCTACAACCTGGCGCGAGAGTTTCGCAAGCTCGACGGCGAGACGCCTCTGTTGCTGATCACCGCCGACGACGGTCGTTCCTACTCCAAGCCCATGCTCTCGACCGGCTTCGCCAAGCAGAAGGATGCCGATGGCCTGTGCATGGCCGAGCCCGGCGCCATGGCCGAGCAGCTCAAGGCCGAGATTCGCACCCACACCCGTATCAGTGGCATCGACCCGGGCCACAAGCGCCTGTGGATCGGCGAGGAAGCGGTCGAGTACCGCGACCTGGTGCTGGCCTGGGGCGCGCAAACCGTGCAGGTGCCGGTCGAAGGCGACGCTGGCGAGCTGATTTTCCCGATCAACGACCTCGAAGATTACGCGCGTTTCCGTGCTGCCGCCTCTGGCAAGCAGCGGGTGCTGATCCTGGGGGCCGGTCTGATCGGCTGCGAATTCGCCAACGACCTGACCTTGGGCGGTTTGCAGTGCGAGGTCGTCGCCCCATGTGAGCAGGTGATGCCAACTCTGCTGCACCCGGCCGCCGCCGCCGCCGTGCAGGCCGGCCTCGAAGGGCTGGGCGTGCGCTTCCACCTGGGCCCCGTGCTCACTCGCCTGCAGCATGCCGGGGAGGCACTTGAGGCGCACTTGTCCGATGGCCGCGTGATCGCCTGCGACCTGGTGGTCTCGGCGATCGGCCTACGCCCGCGTACCGATCTGGCCGCCGCCGCAGGCCTGCAGGTCAACCGTGGCGTGGTGGTCGATCGCCAGTTGCGCACTTCCCACGCCAACATCTTCGCCCTGGGCGACTGTGCCGAGGTCGAGGGCATCAACCTGCTGTATGTCATGCCGCTGATGACCTGTGCCCGCGCCCTGGCCCAAACCCTGGCCGGCAATCCGACCACGGTCAGTTATGGCCCGATGCCGGTCACCGTGAAGACCCCGGCCTGCCCCTTGGTGGTCTCGCCGCCGCCCCATGGCCACGAGGGAACCTGGCAAGTGGAAGGCCAGGGCGCTGACCTCAAGGTGCTCTGCCACGGTGCAGATGGCCAGTTGCTGGGCTACGCGCTGACCGGGGGGGCGGTGATGGAGAAACTGGCGCTGAACAAGCAGTTGCCAGCCCTGATGGCGTAAATAGCGGGCGTTCTGTCGGATTTATCCTGTTCTTGCCGCGACAATGGCCGCCCAGACACTGGCGCGGCCCCGGACGGCGTGCCATTCTCACTGGCGTCTACCGCAGACTAGAGCCTGCGGTGCCTTGAGCGCTGCTTCCTTCGGCAGCACGGCATAACAACAAGAATTCCGTCAAAGAGGCTTCACTATGCGTAAACCAGAACTCGCCGCCGTCATCGCCGAAAAGGCCGATCTGACCAAGGAAAAGGCCAATATTGTCCTGAACGCGATTCTCGATAGCATCACCGGCGCGCTCGACAAGGACACCGTCACCCTGGTCGGTTTCGGCACCTTCGAAAAACGCCACCGTGGCGCCCGCACCGGCAAGAACCCTCAGACCGGTCAGCCGGTCAAGATCAAGGCCAGCAACACCGTTGCCTTCAAGCCGGGCAAGAACCTGCGCGACAGCGTCAACGCCCCGGCCAAGCCCGCCAAGAAAAAGTGATTTGCAGGTCATCCTGACGGGCGCCGAGAGGCGCCCGTTGCGTTTCTGGTAACCAAATGCGGCGAACTTGCATAAATAGGGCAGTAAACGGATAAACTGCGCGCCTCAGTCATTTTTCATTCGAGGGGCGTTGATGAAGTTTCGTTTTCTTCTCTGGGCCATGGGCTTGCTGATGGCCAAGGCCAGCCGCAACAACCCGGCGTTCCAGCAGCAGCTGCAGGACAAGGATCTGGTCTTCCAGATGCAAACGCTCGACGGCAAGGTTGCCCGACACTTCATCGTCAGTGGCCAGCGCATCAGCAGCAAGGGTGGCCTGCACCCGCAGCCGGCGTTTGCCATCGCCTTCAAGGACGCCGCCTACGGCTTCGCCACGTTGCAGGCAGGCAACAAGCAACTGGCGTTCATGCAGGGGATTCAGGACAAGAGCATCCAGATCAAGGGCAACCCGGCGCTGGTGATCTGGTTCCAGGGCTTGATGAAGTACCTGAAACCGAAGAAGAAAGCGTAGGAGCGGCTTTTGCCGCGATGCAGGCACCGCGGTTTCTGGCACCCGCTTCGCGGGTGATCGCGGCTGAAGCCGCTCCTACAAGCGGTCTTAATGCGAATGCGGCACGTGGAACTGCGAAGCCAGCTCACGCAGCAACGCTTCGGCCTCCAGCACCTTGTTCACCACTTCTTCGGCCTTTTCACGGGTCAGCCCGAGGCGCTCGAGCAGCGCTTCAGGGATATCGTCCTGCGGCCCCGAACCGATCCCCCGGGTGCGCAGCAGGCGGATGGCCAGGCACACCAGGTTGGGGAACGCCGCGTGTTCGCCGTCGTAGGACGGGTCGTGCTGGAAGCGCAGCGCGGTGGTCAGCTCATCGGGCATGTCCCACAGCTTCATCAACCAGGCACCGATCTGCTCGCGGCTGATCCCCAGCAAGTGCTGCTCCACATAGCTGTGGCACAGGTGCGGGTTAACCTCCAGATGGCGGCAGATCAGCGAGAAGTGTGGCGGGAACACGTGGGCCAGCAGCAAGTAACCGAAGTTGTGCAGTAGCCCGGCCAGGTAGGTCAAGCCGGCCTCCGGGCGCTCGGCACGTGGCATGGCACGGGTCAGGCCTTCGATCACCGCTGCGGTGTAGATCGACTGCTGCCAGTACGGTGTGGCCTGCTGCGGATGATCCTTGGGCAGGCTCAGGGTCTTGCCCAGGGCCAGGCCCAGGGCGAGGTTGATCACCAGGTCAAAGCCCAGCACACGGACGATGGCGTCTTCCACCGAACGGATCTTGCCGGGCGAGGCGTAGTAGGGCGAAGCGGCCCAGCTGACCACCTGGGCGGCCAGGGCCGGGTCGGTTTCCACCACGCCAGTGATGTCGTCGATGCTCGCATCGGGGTCGACGCGCAGCTTGATGATCTTCTGCGCGGTGTCGGCCAGTGGCGGGATCTCGATGGTCTCTTCCAGACGCTTCTGGATGCGCCGGGCGGTGAACTCTTGCACCGCCTTGGTGATTTCCTGGGAGTCGTCATGCGGACGGTCGAGGTTCGGGCGGATGTCCTTGACCTCCTGGCCGAACGTGCTGGCGCTGGCCTTGGCGAGCAGCTTGCGGAAGGCGGCCCGTTCAATTTCCAGCAGCACGCCGGTTTCGCCGGACTGGATCAGCAGCTTGTCGTTGTCGAGCAGGCTTTTCTCATACTGGCAGGGTGAGCTGGTCAGGGCAGGGATGGCCGGCAGGGTCTTGAGGTGGTGTTTGTCGAGCATCTGGTTCAGACGCTTCAATGGCACCGCCGTGAGGTTGCGGCCGGTCAGCTCTTCGAAGCGCTTGAGGTCCAGCAGCTGGCTCTGCGGGAACAGCACCAGCATGGCGCCGATCTCATCGTCGAGCAGGGCTGCCTGCACCCGAGAGGCGGCAGGCTGTTGCGGGTGATCGGGCACCTCGCGGTAGGCCACGCCGAGTTTATCGAGCAACAGCCGGATGACAGACGGTGCGGTTGGGGTTGCGGTATCCAGGGCAACTTCAGTCATGGTCTGTATCCAATCATTCTTTTAAACGCGAAGTATAACCAGCCTGACCGACAAGCTGGATCCATATTGGGACGAGCGTCACACCTGGCCATATTGCTGGCCGTGGCGCAGCCAACGGTCAAGCAACGGGCTGACGTGGCCGGGCCAGCGTGCCAGCAGTGCCTGTGCGGCATCGCGCACGGCGGGCAGCAGGTCGGCGTCGCGCATCAGGTCGGCAACCTTGAACTGCAGCAGGCCGGTCTGGCGAGTGCCGAGCATTTCGCCGGGGCCTCGCAACTCCAGGTCCTTCTCTGCTATGACGAATCCGTCGTTGGTTTCCCGCATGATTCCCAGGCGTTCCCGGCCGATTTGCGACAGCGGTGGGTGGTACAGCAGCACGCAATGGCTGACCGCGCTGCCCCGGCCAACCCGGCCACGCAGCTGGTGCAACTGGGCCAAGCCCAGGCGCTCGGGGTTTTCGATGATCATCAGGCTGGCGTTGGGGACATCCACGCCCACCTCGATCACCGTTGTGGCGACCAGCAGTTGCAGTTCACCGGCCTTGAACTCGGCCATCACCGCCGCCTTCTCCGCCGGTTTCATGCGCCCGTGGATCAACCCCACGCGCAGCTCGCCCAGCGCACTGCCAAGCTCCTCGAAAGTGCTTTCGGCGGCCTGGCAGGTCAGTTCCTCGGACTCTTCGATCAGGGTGCACACCCAGTACGCCTGGCGCCCTTCGGCGCAGGCGGCGCGGACCCGCTCGACCACCTCGAAGCGGCGGCTGTCGGCGACCAGCACGGTGTTGACCGGGGTGCGGCCAGGCGGCAACTCGTCGAGGATCGAAGTGTCCAGGTCGGCGTAGGCGCTCATGGCCAGGGTACGCGGAATGGGGGTGGCGGTCATGATCAACTGGTGTGGGCACAACTGGCCCATCACGCCTTTCTTGCGCAGGGCCAGGCGCTGCTGCACGCCGAAGCGGTGCTGTTCGTCGATGATCGCCAGGGCCAGGTGCTTGAACTGCACTTCGTCCTGGAACAGCGCGTGGGTGCCGACCACCATCGGTGTGCCGCTGGCGATCTGCTCCAGGGCACTGGCGCGGGCCTTGCCCTTGAGCTTGCCGGCCAGCCAGGCGACTTCGATACCCAGCGGCTCGAGCCAGCGCTTGAAGGTGATGTAGTGCTGTTCGGCGAGGATCTCGGTGGGTGCCATCAAGGCGACCTGGTAACCGGCTTCCAGCGCCTGCAGGGCGGCCAGCGCGGCAACCACGGTCTTGCCGGCGCCCACGTCGCCCTGCACCAGGCGCATCATCGGTTCGGGCTGGCTGAGGTCGTAGGCGATCTCGTTGCCCACGCGCTGCTGGGCGCCGGTCGGGCTGAAGCCAAGGTTCGCCAGGTACTGCGCAGGCAGGCGGCTGGCCTTGGGCAGCACCGGAGCGCGCAGGCTGCGCAGGCTTTCGCGCAAGCGCTGCTGCGAAAGCTGGTGGGTGAGCAATTCTTCGAAGGCCAGGCGGTGCTGGGCCCAGTGATGGCCTTCGGCGAGTTCGTCCAGGTCGGCGTCGGACGGCGGGTTGTGCAGGTAGCGGATCGCGTCGCTCAGCGGCGCCAGCTGGTAGTCGCGGGCCAGCTCGTCGGGCAGCCAGTCGGGCAGGCTGCGCGGGCCGAGCTGGCCCAGGCTCTGCTGGCAAAGCAAGCGCAGGCGCTGTTGCGTGAGGCCTTCGGTGGTCGGGTAGATCGGTGTGAGTGTCTGCTCGACCGGCGGCGCCGGCTCGCTGCCGTTGAGTGCGCGATATTCGGGGTGGTAGATCTCCAACCCCGAGGCGCCGGGGCGGGCCTCGCCATAGCAACGCAGATGGGTGCCACGCTTGAGGCCTTCCTTCTGTGCGTTGCTGAAGTGGTAGAAGCGCAGGCTCAGTACGCCCGTGCCATCGCCCAGGCGTACCACCAGGCTGCGGCGCTTGCCCATGGTCACGTCGGCGCCGCTGACCACGCCCTCGATGACAGCATCCTGGCCAGGCCGCAACTGGCCGATGGGGACCACGCGGGTACGGTCCTGATAGCGCAGCGGCAGGTGGAACAGCAGATCTTGCAGGTTCTCCAGGCCGACCTTGGCGAGTTTTTCCGCCATGGCATCGCCAACGCCCTTGAGCGCCGTGACCGGGACGTTCGACAGCTCGGTCATGGGCTCAGGCCGGTTGTTCCACGGGCGCCTTGGCCACCGAGCAGAGGCGGATCGAGTCGGCGAGGATCTCGATGGCCTTCGGCCGCGGGAAGCTGGCGCGCCAGGCGATGGCCACGGTGCGGAACGGTGCCGGCGCGGTCAGCGGGCGGACTTCGATGACACCAGGCGCATAGTGGTGGCTGTGCACCGCCGACAGCGGAAGAATGGATACACCCAGGCCCGAGGCAACCATGTGGCGAATGGTTTCCAGCGAGCTGGATTCGACCGTGGTGTGCTTCGAGCCTTCACCGCCCTTGTTGAGCGTTGGGCAGGCTTCCAGTACCTGGTCGCGGAAGCAGTGGCCTTCGCCCAGCAGCAGCAGGCTCTTGTCGTTGAGCATGGCCGTGTCGATGGTGTCTTTCTGGGTCCAGGGGTGGTCGGCTGGCATCAACGCGCAGAACGGCTCGTCGTACAGCGGCAGCGTCAGCACATCGGCTTCGTTGAACGGCAGGGCGATGATCACCGCGTCCAGTTCACCGTTGCGCAGCTTTTCGCGCAGCACGTGGGTGAAGTTCTCTTCGATGTACAGCGGCATCTGCGGCGCCACGCGGTGCAGTTGCGGGATCAGGTGCGGGAACAGATAGGGGCCGACGGTATAGATGGCGCCTACCTTGAGCGGGGCGGTGAGCTGGTTCTTGCCGGCCTGGGCCAGTTCGCGGATGCCCTGGGCCTGCTCCAGTACCTTTTGCGCCTGGGCGACGATGCTCTCGCCGACCGGCGTCAGGCGCACGGCGCTCTTGCTGCGTTCGAAGATCAGCACGCCCAGCTCGTCCTCGAGCTTCTTCACGCCCACCGACAGCGTGGGCTGGCTGACATGGCAACGCTCGGCGGCGTGGCCGAAGTGCTGCTCCTGGGCGAGGGTGACGATGTAGCGAAGTTCGGTGAGGGTCATAACGTGCGTCCATGAAGTTGCGGCCCCAGCATAGCGGCTGCAATCGATAGACGCACGTTATCAGACTTGCCGTTTTGTGACAGAAACAAAAGCGTCAGCGTCGGTCCAGGGAATAGACGAACGGCGCCACGACTTCGATCGTGCCATTGTTCAACAGCTCCGCTGGCGGCTTCGGTACGGAGCCTGCGCGACGGATCATTTCCAGGGTCGCCCGGTCCAGCGCCGCGCTGCCCGAGCCTCCGGCCAGCGAGTACGAGACTACCTTGCCCTCGGCGTCGACCACGAAGCGCAGGCGGTTGATGCCCTGCAGGCCGCGACGGCGAGCGTCTTCCGGGTACTTCTTGTACTTGGCCAGGTGGCGCAGCAGGTCGCTCTGCCAGCTGGGCAGGGCATTGCTGTTGGAGGCGATGCTCGGTGCCGGTGCGGCCGATTTCTGCGGCTGCGCGTTGCTTGGCGGGGTATCCGCCACATCGTCCTTGGCCGGTGGTTCGTCCTTCGGCGGCTCAGGCTTTTTCTCAGGCTTGGGCGGCTGCGGCTTGGCCTTGGGCTTGGGCGGCTTGGCGATGGCGATCTTCGGCTTGGGGGCCTCCACCAGCTTGGGCAGCGGCGGCTCCTCGACCTCTGCCGGTGGCTTGGGCGCGGCCTTGGGCGGTGGCGGTGGCGCGGGCTCCGGCAACGGCGCCAACTCGACCATCATCGCTGCCGGCGGCAGCTCGATGGCCTGGGGCACCGACCAGTTGAGCGTCAGCACCACGGCGACCACGTGCACGCCCAGCACGATGGCCAGGCTGGTGCCGTAGCGCGCCATGTTCGAGCGCGTTTTCGTCATTTCTTGGCTGCCGTCTCGAGTCCGACCAGACCGACCTTGAGGTAGCCGGCCGCGCGCATGGTGTTCATCACTTCCATCAGGTCGCCGTAGTCGACGCCCTTGTCAGCCTGGAAGAAGATGGTGGTTTCCTTGTCGCCCTTGGTCTTGGCGTCAAGCATTGCGCCAAGCTGGTCGGGTTGGGCCACCGGGTCATCACCGACGTACAGCTTCTTGTCGGCCTTGACGCTGACGAACACCGGCTTCTCGGGCCTCGGCGCGGGTTTTGCGGTCGAGGCGGGCAGGTCGACCTTGATGTCGACCGTGGCCAGGGGCGCCGCGACCATGAAGATGATCAGCAGCACCAGCATCACGTCGATGAACGGCGTGACGTTGATTTCGTGGTTCTCGGCGAGGTCGTCGCCACCTTCGTTGAGATGCAGGCCCATGGCTTACCCCACTTTCACCATGTGCGGGGCGGCGCGCTCGCTGCCCTGATGGTCCAGGTCGCGGCTGACCAGCAGCAGCACCTGGGCGGAGGCATCGGAGACCTGCGCCTTGTAGCCGGCGATGGAGCGGGCGAAGACGTTGTAGATGACCACGGCCGGGATCGCCGCGACCAGGCCCAGCGCGGTGGCCAGCAGGGCTTCGGCGATGCCCGGGGCAACCACGGCCAGGTTGGTGGTCTGGGTCTTGGCGATGCCGATGAAGCTGTTCATGATGCCCCACACGGTGCCGAACAGACCGACGAACGGCGCGGTGGAGCCAATGGTGGCCAGCACGCCGGTGCCGCTGCTCATGTTGCGGCCGCTGGCGGCGACCAGGCGTTCCAGGCGGAAGCTGACGCGTTCCTTGATGCCTTCCTTCTCGCGGGCGTTGGCCGACAGGCGCATCTCTTCGAGGGCGTCGTGGACCAGGGTGTGGGCCAGGGTGCCTTCCTTGTTCGAGACGTCGCTGGCTTCCTTCAGGCTCACGGAGCGCTTCAGGGCGGCGATTTCGCCACGCAGGCGGCGCTTGGCGCCCATCAGCTCGAAGCCCTTGGCGATCCAGATGGTCCAGGTGATGATCGAGGCCAGGGCCAGGCCGATCATCACGGCCTTCACCACCACGTCGGCGTTCTTGTACATGCCCCATGGGGACAGGTCGTGGGCCATGCCCAGCGAGGTGTCTTCGGCGACCACGGCTTCAGCGGACTTCTGCAGGTTGTCGACCAGCGCCTGGGCTTCAGGCGTCAGCTCGGGCGCTGGAGCCTGGCCTTCGGCGGCCGGTGCGCTGGCTGCGGCCGGGGTGGTCGCCTGTGCGGTTGGCTCATCAGCCATGGCTGCCGGGGCCAGCACCAGGCTGAACATCAGCGCGGCGATGGCGCGCCAGGCGCGCGACGGGGTAGGCGAAGCGGAAGGTTGAGTGCGTGTCATGCTGGCCGGACCTGATGAAGAGAAATGGGTTGAGTTCTTCGAGGCCTCGAGGCGGGCCGAGAACAGACAAGGCGGCCATTATTGCAAGTAATTCTTGTTAACAAAAGTAATGAGATTGCTTTTTTTGACCTTGGTATAGCCGTTGATCGCGCTAACCCGATAGCCTGCGCCTTTCGCATTAGGAGATTTGGTATGTCAGACGTTTCAGCTTTGATCGTGGGTTGCGGTGATGTGGGCAGTCGCCTGGCCCGCCAACTGCTTGCTCAAGGCTGGCAGGTCAGCGGCCTGCGGCGTTCGGTCGGACAGCTGCCTGCAGGGGTTCGGCCGATTGCCGCCGATCTGGCTGATCGTCGCCAGCCTGACGCCTGGCCTGAGCGTGCGCCTGACTACTTGGTGTACTGCGTTGCCGCCAGCCAACATGACGAGGCCGGTTACCAGGCCGCCTATGTCGAGGGTTTGCGGCATGTGCTGGGTTGGCTGGAGCGCAGCGGCCAACAGCCGCGCCGCCTGCTGTTCGTATCCAGCAGCAGCGTCTATGCGCAGCAGGATGGCGAGTGGATCGACGAGACCGCCAGCACCGCGCCTGAAGGCTATTCCGGCAAGGTGATGCTCCAAGCGGAGCGTCTGGCCCTCGAAAGTGGCATCCCCGCCAGTATCGTGCGCCTTACCGGAATCTATGGCCCGGGCCGTGAGTGGTTGCTGAGCCAGGTGCGCCAAGGTTATCGCGTGGCCGAGGAGCCGCCGCTGTATGGCAACCGGATCCATGCCGAGGACGCCGCGAGCCTGCTGGCGCATCTGCTGCAGGCCGATGTTCAGGGCGTGGTGCTCGATGATTGCTATATCGGTGTGGATGACGATCCGGCGCCGCTGGCCGACGTGGTGGCTTGGTTGCGTGAGTATCTTGGGGTTACCGAATGGTCGGATGAGCAGCGCGTGCGGCGTACCGGCAGCAAGCGTTGCAGCAATGCACGGGCGCGGGCGTTGGGGTGGGTGCCGCAGTATCCGAGTTATAAAGAGGGGTATGCGGCCATCTTGCAAGGGTGTGGCTGAAACACGGTTGTGTGTAGCCTGATAGATCCTGGGGCTGCTTCGCAGCCCTATCGCGACACAAGGCCGCTCCCACAAGGGTTGTGCAGTACCTGTGGGAGCGGCCTTGTGTCGCGATAGGGGCGCAAAGCGCCCCCGGCAGTCTCTGGTTAATCCCTTTCCAGTACCCACTGCCGCGTGCCTGCAGCCAGCTGTGGCATCTCGTCAGGTTGTGCACGGTTCACCGCCTGGAAGATCTCCAGGGTGTCGCCGTCGCGCTTGAAGATCCACGGCGCGCCGCGCTGGTTGCGCTCCAACCAAAGGCTGTCGTTGCCGTCGCCCATGGTCGCGCAATCGCCGGCCAGGCACAGGGCAAAGCGATCCGGGCCAGGCAGGCCGGTCACATTGCCGGTGTCGCTGAAACGCACCACGGCGCCTTTGCCCTGGCCCTCGACGATCTTCCAGTCGCCACCCAGGTAGGTTTTGTACAGCGCTTTTTCGAAGCTGCCGCCCAGGGGCGCGTTGCTGTCCTCAGGCTTGGCGCGGACGAAGACCTGTTCGTGGCCCGATGGGTCTATAGCCTGCATTTCATTACCATCAAGCTTGAGCTGCTCGTTCAGGCCGCCCTCGAAGCTGACCTGCCAGTCTTTCTCGTTGGCGCTCAGGCGGCCTTCAGCAGCTTCGAAACCGTTGCTGAAGCTGGCTTGCTGGTTCTTGACGTCGATCTTCCATTCGAGCACCGGCCCGTGATCGTTCAGGGCCTGGCGCAGGCTGGTGCCTTTGGCGGCGGCGTCGATGGCGGCCTGGTTGATCCAGGTGCCGTTGAAATCTTCGGGTTTGTGGCTGGCGCAGCCGCCCAGGAGCAGGGCTGCCAGCGCGAGAGGCAATGCGTGGCGCATGGTGGAAACCTTGGGGCAGGAAGGGGTGGTGACGGGCGAGGGGCCCGTCACCGGCGTGTCACTCGAGGACCAGGATGGCGTCCATCTCGACCTGGGCGCCCTTGGGCAGGGCGGCCACGCCGATGGCGGCGCGGGCCGGGTAGGGCTGCTCGAAGTAGCGGCCCATGATCTCGTTGACCTTGGCGAAGTGGCTCAGGTCGGTGAGGAAGATGTTCAGCTTGACGATGTCCTTGAACGAACCGCCAGCAGCCTCTGCAACCGACTTCAGGTTCTCGAACACCTGTACGGTCTGGGCTTCGAAGCCTTCGACCAGTTCCATGGTTTTCGGGTCCAGCGGGATCTGGCCCGACATGTACACGGTGTTGCCGGCCTTGATCGCCTGCGAGTAGGTGCCGATGGCGGCAGGGGCCTTGTCGCTGTTGATGACAGTCTTGCTCATGATGACTCCTTGCGGTTGGCGGACTACGCACGCATCCGGGTGATGCGGACCACGCCGGTCAAGGTACGCAGTTTCTTGATCACGCGGGCCAGGTGCACGCGGTCGTGCACGCTGACCACCAGTTGGACCACGCTGATACGGCCGTCGCGTTCGTCCATGCTGATTTTCTCGATGTTGCCGTCGGCGGCGTTGACGCTGCTGGCCAGCAGGGCGATCAGGCCGCGCTGGTGCTCAAGCTCGACGCGCAGTTCGACGTTGAACTCGCCGGTGACGTCCTTGGCCCAGGAGAGTTGCAGGCACTTCTCCGGGTTGTGGCGGACCTCACTGATATTGCGGCAGTCCTCCAGGTGCACGACCATGCCCTTGCCTGCTGACAGGTGGCCGACGATCGGGTCGCCCGGGATCGGGGTGCAGCACTTGGCGTAGCTGAGCACCAGGCCCTCGGTGCCGCGGATCGCCAGCGGGCCTTCCGGCGCTGGCAGTTGTTCGCCTTCGGCCGACAGCAGGCGGCGGGCGACGACGTAGGCCATGCGGTTGCCGAGGCCGATGTCCTCGAGCAGGTCTTCGACCAGTTCCAGGCGGTACTCGGTGAGGATGCCCTGGATGCGCTCCTGGGGGATTTGCTCCAGGCTGCTGTCGAAGCCCGTCAGCACCTTGTTCAGCAGGCGCTCGCCGAGGCTGATCGACTCGGAGCGGCGCTGTTGCTTGAGGGCGTGACGGATGTGCGTACGCGCCTTGCCGGTGACCACGAAGTTCAGCCAGGCCGGGTTGGGGCGCGCGCCCGGGGCGCTGACGATCTCGACGGTCGAACCGCTCTGCAGCGGTTCGGACAGCGGCGCCAGGCGGCGGTTGATGCGGCAGGCGATGCAGCTGTTGCCGACGTCGGTGTGCACCGCGTAGGCGAAGTCGACGGCGGTGGAGCCTTTGGGCAGCTCCATGATCCGGCCTTTGGGGGTGAAGACGTAGACCTCGTCCGGGAACAGGTCGATCTTCACGCTCTCGATGAATTCCAGCGAGTTGCCGGCGCGCTGCTGCAGCTCGAGGATGCCCTTGACCCACTGGCGGGCGCGGGCGTGGCTGCCCTTGGGCTGTTCTTCCTCGTTCGATTTGTACAGCCAGTGCGCGGCGATGCCGTTGTTGGCCATCTCTTCCATTTCGCGGGTGCGGATCTGGATCTCGATGGGCACGCCGTGCATGCCGAACAGCGTGGTGTGCAACGACTGGTAGCCGTTGGCCTTGGGGATCGCGATGTAGTCCTTGAACCGGCCCGGCAGCGGCTTGTACAGGTTGTGCACGGCGCCGAGCACGCGGTAGCAGGTATCGACCTTGTCGACGATGATGCGGAAGGCGTACACGTCCATGATTTCGGTGAAGGCGCGGCGCTTGCCGCGCATCTTCTTGTAGATGCCATAGAGGTGTTTCTGCCGGCCGCTGACCTCGCCCTCGATGCCGTCGGCGGCCAGGCAGTTGGCCAGCGAGGTCTCGATCTTGGCGACGATTTCCTTGCGGTTGCCCCGCGCGCTCTTGACCGCCCGGTGGATCAGCGACGAACGCATCGGGTGCATGGCCTTGAAGCCCAGGTCCTCGAACTCCACGCGCACGGTGTGCATGCCCAGGCGGTTGGCGATGGGGGCGTAGATCTCGAGGGTTTCCTTGGCGATGCGCCGGCGCTTTTCGCCGGACAGCACTTCCAGGGTGCGCATGTTGTGCAGGCGGTCGGCCAGCTTGACCAGGATCACGCGGATGTCGCGGGCCATGGCCATGGCCATCTTCTGGAAGTTTTCGGCTTGCGCCTCGGCTTTCGTCTCGAAGTTCATCTGGGTCAGCTTGCTGACCCCGTCGACCAGCTCGGCGACGGTTTCGCCGAATTGCTGGCTCAAGGCTTCTTTGGCGATGCCGGTGTCTTCGATCACGTCGTGCAGCATGGCCGCCATCAGGCTCTGATGGTCCATGTGCATGTCGGCGAGGATGCTGGCAACCGCCAGCGGGTGGGTCACGTAGGGCTCGCCGCTGCGGCGGCGCTGGCCATCGTGGGCCTGTTCGGCGTAGAAGTAGGCGCGCCGGACCAGGTTGACCTGTTCGGGGCCCAGATACGTCGACAGCCGTTCGGCGAGGGCTTCTATACCCGGCATGGTTTCACCTCTTGCTGAAGAAGAGGGCCTTGCGCCGCACGGTGTCGACTGGGCATCAATCAGACGGCCTCGTTGTTCTCGTCCTCGAACGCGGCGAATACCGGATCCTCGGTGACGATCTCTTCGGCGGCGATGAACTCTGGAGTGACAATGCCTTCGGCGATTTCACGCAGGGCGACGACGGTTGGCTTGTCGTTTTCCCACGCAACGCGTGGTTCTTTGCCGCCGGTAGCGAGCTGGCGGGCGCGCTTGGTCGAGAGCATGACCAGCTCGAAGCGGTTATCCACGTGTTCCAGGCAGTCTTCAACAGTTACGCGGGCCATGGTCTTCCTCAGTAGCAAATGCGGTAGGCGTGCGCCCAGAATGGGCAGGCGGACTCGATAGTTTAAAAAATCACCAGCCAATAGGGAAGGGCTGTTTTGTCGGGTGCTCTTCTGGCCGGTACTGTTTGCGGGCTAGCCTGACTCGGACGATAACGGTTCCTGTTACCCGAAAACAACCGGCCTTGGCGCGTTAACGCAACATTGCGTCGCGTAGGCGTGGGGTCAGCTCCTCGAACAGCGTCTGCACCGAGCGCAACGCCCGGCAATCCGGCCGGGTCAGTAGCCACAGTTGCGTGTCGCAGCCGGGCAACGGGCCGCTCAACGCTTCCACGTTGGGCAGGTCGTGAACCATGTAGTCGGGCAGCGCCGCCACACCCAGGCCGGTGGTCACCAGTTGGGCGATGGTCGACATGCCGCTGCACTGGTAGCGCGGAATCAATCCGGGGTGGTGCTGGTTGCGCCACACCACAGTGGCATGGTCCTGCATGGAATCGTCGGGGGCGATCCACGGCACACTGGTGGCGGACGCCTGGAGCCGTTCGCGCAGCTCTGGCCGGCCACAGATCACGTAGGACGTCGAGCCCAGGCAGCGGCCAACCAGGTGCTCCGGTGGCGTGTTGGTCAGGCGCAGGGCGATATCGGCATCGCGCCGGCTCAGGTTGGCGAAGGTGTTGGAAGTGCCCATCTCCAGCGACAGCGCAGGGTAGTTGGGCATGAACTCGGCCAGCGCCGGCAGCAGCAGGCTGTGCAGGACCGCTTCGGTGCAGGTCACGCGGACCGTGCCGCTGACCACCTGCTCGCCGCTGGTCAGGGCGATGCGCGCCGCATCCAGCGCCTGTTCGGCGCGTTCGGCCTGCTCGGCGAGGGCCTGGGCGGTGTCGGTGGGCAGGTAGCCTTTGCGGCTCTTGACGAACAAGGCGGTGCCCAGCGCCGACTCCAGTCGCCGGATCGAGCGGAACACCGTGGAAACGTCGACCTTGAGCAGTTCGGCGGCCTTTGCCAGCGAGCGGCCGCGCTCCAGTGCCAGGACCAGGGAGAGGTCGGCGTGGTTGATCTGATATTGCATTGATGCACGCTCTGCTTGCCAAAATGCCAATGTCTGTTGCGTGGAGGCCATTTTATAGTGGAACGGCCCCCGGGAATCAATGCAGCCGGTCGGCAACCAGCCCCCACGATGGGTCAGTGAAAAGAACAACAGCAATTCCATCGTCGCCCTCCGAGGCGTCAGCCGTAGCCCCCACATCGCCGCTCCGAATCAAAGGATGTACAGCCATGACGTCGGTCTCTCCGTGCGCCAGTTCTTCCCGCGAGATGAATGAATTCCTGGATGCCCATCCGGATACCCAATACGTCGACCTGCTGATTTCCGACATGAACGGCGTGGTGCGCGGCAAGCGCATCGAGCGCGCCAGCCTGCACAAGGTGTACGAGAAGGGCATCAACCTGCCGGCCTCGCTGTTCGCCCTGGATATCAACGGTTCGACCGTCGAAAGCACTGGCCTGGGCCTGGACATCGGCGACGCCGACCGCATCTGCTACCCGATCCCCGGCACGCTGTCGGACGAGCCGTGGCAGAAGCGCCCGACCGCGCAGCTGCTGATGACCATGCACGAGCTGGACGGCGCGCCGTTCTTCGCCGACCCGCGCGAAGTACTGCGCCAGGTGGTGAGCAAGTTCGACGACCTGGGCCTGGAGATCTGCGCCGCGTTCGAGCTGGAGTTCTACCTGATCGACCAGGACAACCTCAACGGCCGCCCGCAGCCGCCGCGCTCGCCGATCTCGGGCAAGCGCCCGCAGTCCACCCAGGTGTACCTGATCGACGACCTCGATGAATACGCCGACTGCCTGCAGGACATGCTCGAAGCGGCCAAGGAGCAGGGCTTGCCGGCCGATGCCATCGTCAAGGAAAGCGCCCCGGCGCAGTTCGAAGTGAACCTGCACCACGTCGCCGACCCGCTGAAGGCCTGCGACTACGCGATCCTGCTCAAGCGCCTGATCAAGAACGTCGCCTACGACCATGAGATGGACACCACGTTCATGGCCAAGCCCTACCCGGGCCAGGCGGGCAACGGCCTGCACGTGCACATCTCGCTGCTGGACAAGAAGACCGGCAAGAACATCTTCGCTCACGAAGACCCGCAGCAGAGCGACACCCTGCGCCACGCCATCGGTGGCGTGTTGGAAACCATGCCGGCGTCGATGGCCTTCCTGTGCCCGAACATCAACTCCTACCGCCGCTTCGGCGCCCAGTTCTATGTGCCCAACGCGCCGAGCTGGGGCCTGGATAACCGTACCGTGGCGGTTCGCGTGCCGACCGACAGCAGCGAGAACGTGCGCATCGAGCACCGCGTGGCCGGCGCCGACGCCAACCCCTACCTGATGCTCGCGGCGATCCTCGCCGGCGTCCATCACGGCCTGATCAACAAGGTCGAGCCGGATGCGCCGATCGAAGGCAATTCGTACGAGCAACTGGAGCAGAGCCTGCCGAACAACCTGCGCGACGCCCTGCGCGCGCTGGACGACAGCGAAGTGCTCAACCAATACATCAGCCCGGACTACATCGATATCTTCGTGGCCTGCAAGGAGAGCGAGCTGGCCGAGTTCGAAGTGTCGATCTCCGACCTCGAGTACAACTGGTACCTGCACACGGTGTAAGCCCATGAGCGCAATTGCGGTCCCCTTGATCGGTGTCAGCGCCTGCCGCCAGCAGGTGGGGAAGAACTCGTCGCACACGGTGGGCGACAAGTATGTCGAGGCCGCGGGCTTTGCCGGGCTGCCGCTGATCCTGCCGGCGCGTGATCGCGGCAGCGATACGCAGGCGCTGCTGGCACGCCTGGATGGCATTCTTTTTACCGGTTCGCCTTCAAATGTCGAGCCGCATCATTACAATGGCGCGCCCAGCGCGGAAGGCACCCGGCACGACCTTGCCCGTGACCGTCTGACCTTGCCGCTGCTGCAGGCGGCGATTGCCGCCGGCGTGCCGGTGTTCTGCGTCTGTCGTGGTTTCCAGGAACTGAACGTGGCCCTTGGCGGCAGCCTGCACCAGCGCGTGCAGGAATTGCCTGGCTACCGGGACCACCGCGAACCTGAGGATGCACCCCTGGAGGTGCAATACGGCCCTCGCCACCCCGTCGGTATCGAACCCGGTGGGATGTTCGAGCGCCTGGGCCTGGCTGCGCGGTTCGAGGTCAACTCGCTGCACAGCCAGGGCATCGACCGCCTGGCCCCGGGCCTGCGCGTCGAGGCACGGGCCCCGGATGGCCTGATCGAAGCGGTGTCGATGCCTGATGCGCCGGGCTTTGTACTCGGCGTGCAGTGGCACCCTGAATGGCGTTTCGCCGAAAACCCGGTTTCGCTGCGCCTGTTCGAGGCGTTCCGCGAGGCCTGTATTGCCCATGCTGCACGGGAAGGTGTGCGTCCGAAAACAGTGTGACGTTAGCCGAAGGTCCTGGATGACCGTGCCCCCATTGCAAGCTTTCAATGAGTGAAAGTGGGCCCTCTACGGCGGGCCTGTGAGAACAATTCCAATAGTTACGGCACAGACTCATGAACGAATACACAGAAGCCGGCCGCCCACCCGACGCGACCGACTCGGGCAGCACCCAGCGTGGCAAGGGCCTGGCCAAAGGCCGGCTCGGCCTGCTGGCCAGCGTGGTGCTGGGCATTTCCACCATCGCCCCGGTCTATACCCTGACCGGCGCGCTCGGCCCGACCGTGCGCGAGGTCGGCGCACACCTGCCGGCGGTGTTCATCGTCGGCTTCCTGCCGATGCTGCTGGTCGCCCTCGGCTACCGCGAGCTGAACTCGGCGGAGCCTGACAGCGGCACGTCCTTCACCTGGTCAGCCCGCGCCTTCGGCCCGATGATCGGCTGGATCGGCGGCTGGGGATTGGTGGTCGCCACCACCATCGTGCTGTCCAACCTCGCGGGGGTGGCGGTCGACTTCTTCTACCTGTTCATCGCCCAGATCACCGGCAACCAGGAGCTGGCAGCCCTGGCGGACAACTTGTTGATCAACGTTGTCACCTGTTGCGTGTTCATCGCCCTGGCGGTGTGGATCTGTTGTCGGGGCATGGCCACCACCATGACCGTGCAGTACGGGCTGGTGGCGTTGCAGTTGCTGGTGCTGATCGGCTTCGCTTTCGCCGCCTTCAGCGAGACCACGGCGCCGCCGCCGCTGGCGTTCGATCTGGCCTGGTTCAACCCGTTCGGCGTCGAGTCGTTCTCGGCGTTTGCCGCGGGCCTTTCGCTGTCGATCTTCATCTTCTGGGGCTGGGACGTGTGCCTGACCGTCAGCGAAGAGTCGGTCGGCAGTGAGGAGGTGCCGGGCAAGGCCGCCACCTGGACCGTGCTGCTGATTCTTGGGTTGTACCTGCTCACCGCCATCGCCACCCTGCAATTTGCCGGGATCAGCGAGGATGGCTTGGGCCTGAACAACCCGCGTATCCAGGAGAACGTCTTTGCCCACCTGGCCGGGCCGGTCATGGGGCCACTGGCGATCCTGATGTCGATCGCGGTGCTGGCCAGTACTGCAGCGTCGCTGCAATCGACCTTTGTGTCGCCTGCGCGCACCTTGCTGGCCATGGGTTACTACGGTGCCGTGCCGCAGCGCTTCGCCAAGGTCTGCCCGCGTTCGCAGACCCCGCGCTATGCGACCATCTGCGCCGGTGTCGCCGCAGGCCTGTTCTACGTGACCATGCGCACCCTGAGCGAGAACGTGCTGGCCGATACCATCACTGCCCTGGGCATGATGATCTGCTTCTACTACTCGCTGACCGCGTTCGCCTGCGTGTGGTACTTCCGCCACAGCCTGTTCGACAGCCTGCGCCACTTCTTCATGCGCGGCGCGTGCCCGCTGGTGGGTGGGGTGATCCTGTCGGTGATCTTCGTGCGCACGGCCATCGACAGCGCTTCGCCGGACTTTGGCAGCGGCTCGCATGTGGGTGGGCTGGGGCTGGTGTTCGTGATCGCGGCGATCATCTCGGCGCTGGGGATCGTGCTGATGATGCTCTCGCGCCTGCGGGCGCCGGCGTATTTCCTGGGGGCTACCCTGCGTCAGCAGGCGACCTTGCAGCTGCAGGAATGAAGAATGGGGCTGCTTTGCAGCCCTTCGCCGCGGTTCGTCGCCACGACAAGCCGGCTCCTACAGGTTTGGCGTCGCGCCCGTAGGAGCCGGCTTGCCGGCGAATGCACGTTCAGCCGACCAGCTGTTCCAGCAGCGCCCCATGGCGCTGTTGCTGTTTCTTCAGCAGCAGGCGATTGGCCTTGAACACGGCTTTCAACTCGTCCAGCGCCACGCCGAAGTCATCGTTGATGATGACGTAGTCATACTCGTCATAGTGCACCATCTCGCTGACCGCTTCCTTCATGCGCCCGGCGATGATCTCCTCGCTGTCCTGGCCACGGCCATCAAGACGCTGGCGCAGGGCCTCCTGGCTCGGTGGCAGGATGAACACTGACACCGCCTCGGGCATCAGCTTGCGCACCTGCTGGGCGCCTTGCCAGTCGATTTCCAGGATCAGGTCGTAGCCCTGGTCGAGGGTTTCCTGCAGGGCGCTGCGCGAAGTGCCGTAGAAGTTGCCGAATACTTCGGCATGCTCCAGGAAGTCGCCCTTGGCGATCAGTGCCTTGAACTCTTCATGGATGACGAAGTGATAGTTCACGCCGTGCTCTTCGCCCGGGCGCATGGCGCGGGTGGTGTGCGAGACCGAAACGCGAACGTGCTGGTCGTCCTTGATCAGCGCCGTGACCAGGCTGGTCTTGCCGGCGCCGGAGGGGGCGGAAACGATGTAGAGGGTGCCGCTGCTGTGATTCATGGTAGGGGTGGCCTTACTCGATGTTCTGTACTTGTTCACGCATCTGTTCGATCAGCACCTTCAGGTTGACCGCCGCTTGCGTGCTGCGCGGGTCGAAGGCCTTGGAACCCAGGGTGTTGGCTTCGCGGTTGAGTTCCTGCATCAGGAAGTCCAGGCGCCGGCCGGCGGCGCCGCCGGACTTGAGCACCCGGCGCACCTCGGTGACGTGGGTGCTGAGGCGGTCCAGCTCTTCGGCGACATCGCTCTTCTGGGCCAGCAGCACCATCTCCTGCTCCAGGCGCTGCGGGTCGAGCTCGGCCTTCATGTCGCCGAAGCGGTCGAGGATCTTCTGCCGTTGCACGGCGAGCATCTGCGGCACCAGGGTGCGCAGGGTCGCGACCTCGGTGGCCATGCTGTCCAGGCGCTCGTTGATCAGGCGGGCCAGCTCGACGCCTTCGCGTTGACGACCTGCCTTGAGCTCGGTCAGGGCTTCGTCGAACAGGGCGATGGCTTCGGCGTTGAGTGCCTGGGGGTCGGTGGCATCCGCCACCAGCACGCCTGGCCAGGCCAGCACTTCCAGCGGGTTGAGCGGGGCTGGCTGCTTGATCAGGCTGGCCACGGTCTCGGCGGCGGCGACCAGTTGCGCGGCGCGCTCGCGGTCGACCTGCAGCGGTTTGCCGGTGCTGTCCTCGTTCAGGCGCAGGGTGCACTCGACCTTGCCGCGCGACAGCCCTTGGCGCAGGCCTTCACGCACCGCGCCCTCAAGGTCGCGCAGCGCTTCGGGCAGGCGCAGGTGGGGTTCGAGATAACGGTGGTTGACCGAGCGGAGCTCCCAGACCAGGGTGCCTTGGCTGCCAGCGCGCTCGACACGAGCAAAAGCGGTCATGCTATGCACCATGGGGAGTACCTCGCGTAATTCGGGTGAACGGGGGAAGCCTTCCGGCTGCAAGGCGCAGGATTGTAGCGCAGTGCGGCCCGGGCGCCCAATCCAGCCATGCTACAGGTGCGCCGGGGTGGCGACGGGAAAAGTCGACAAGCTGCCCGGGGCGCGACGATAGGCGTGTCTTCGCCGGGCGTGGCGCCCTATAATGCTCGGCAGATTCAAAGTCCCGGTACAGGTATCCCAGATGAAACGTCCAAGTGGTCGCGCCGCCGATCAGCTCCGCTCGATCCGCATCACCCGCAACTACACCAAGCACGCCGAGGGGTCGGTACTGGTCGAGTTCGGTGACACCAAGGTCATCTGCACGGTCAGCGTCGAAAATGGTGTTCCCCGCTTCCTCAAAGGCCAGGGCCAAGGCTGGCTGACCGCCGAGTACGGCATGCTGCCGCGCTCCACTGGCGAGCGTAACCAGCGCGAGGCCAGCCGTGGCAAGCAAGGCGGCCGCACCCTCGAGATCCAGCGCCTGATCGGCCGCTCCCTGCGCGCCGCGCTGGACATGAGCAAGCTGGGTGACATCACGCTGTACGTTGACTGCGACGTGATCCAGGCCGACGGCGGTACCCGCACCGCGTCGATCACCGGCGCCATGGTCGCCCTGTGCGACGCCCTGGCGGTGATCAAGAAGCGCGGCGGTCTCAAGGGCGGCAACCCGCTCAAGCACATGATCGCCGCAGTGTCGGTGGGCATGTACCAGGGTGAGGCTGTGCTTGACCTCGATTACCTCGAAGACTCCGCCGCCGAGACCGACCTGAACGTGGTCATGACCAGCGCCGGTGGCTTCATCGAAGTGCAGGGCACCGCCGAAGGCGCGCCGTTCCAGCCTGAGGACTTCAACGCCATGCTGGCGCTGGCGCAGAAGGGCATGGGCGAGATCTTCGAACTGCAGCAGGCTGCGTTGGCTGACTGATACGTTCGTCAAATGACATCGGGGCCGCTTCGCGGCCCTTCGCCGGCAAGGCCGGCTCCTACAGTGTGTACGGCACAAATCCTGTAGGAGCCGGCCTTGCCGGCGAAGGGACGCAAAGCGGCCCCGATGCGTTTTAGATGGTCAGCGTCCAGTCGTAGTCCACGATCAGCGGCGCATGGCGCGAGAAGCGTGGCTGGCGCGGCAGGCGGGCGTTGCGCACGAAGCGGCGCAGGCCTGGGGTGAGGATCTGGTAGTCGAACCGGTAACCCAGGTTGAGCATTTCTGCCTGCTCGTTGTCCGGCCACCAGCTGTACTGGTCGCCTTCGCGGCTGACTTCGCGCAGGGCGTCGACATAGCCCATGTCGCCGGTGATGGCGTCCATCCAGGCGCGTTCCGGCGGCAGGAAGCCGACCGACTGCTGGCTGTCGCGCCAGTTCTTGATGTCGAGCTTCTGCTGCGCTACGTAGAACGAGCCGCAATAGATGTATTCGCGACGCTTGCGACGCTGCTTGTCCAGGTACTTGGCGAAGTCGTCCATCAACTTGAATTTCTGGTTCAAGTCATCGTCGCCGTTCATGCCCGAAGGCAGCAGCAGGGTGGCAATACTGACTTTGTCGAAGTCTGCCTGCAGGTAACGCCCGTAGCGGTCGGCTGTCTCGAAGCCCAGGCCGGTGATGACTGCCTTGGGCTGCATGCGCGAGTACAGTGCCACGCCACCTTGGGTGGGCACCTCCGCGTCGCAGGCGTAAAGGAAATAGCCATCGAGCTGGAAAGCTGGGTCGTCGAGTTCAAAGGCCGAGGCGCGGGTATCCTGAAGGCAGATGACGTCGGCATTCTGGGCTTGCAACCAGCTGAGCAATCCACGCTCGGCCGCAGCCTGAATGCCATTTACGTTCACACTGATGATCCGCATAAATGGCCCCAAAAATCTCGTGCGTGTATGATACCCGAGCTCAACACATTTAGCTAAATCCGTGGTGTCCGGGACCTTTCATGCAGCCGTATCAGCGCGACTTCATCCGTTTTGCCATCGATCGCGGCGTTCTGCGCTTCGGTGAATTCACCCTGAAATCGGGGCGTACCAGCCCGTATTTCTTCAATGCCGGCCTGTTCAACACAGGTTCCGCGCTTGCCCAACTGGGGCGTTGCTACGCGGCGGCCATCGTCGACAGCAAGATCCCGTTCGACGTGCTGTTCGGCCCTGCGTACAAAGGCATCCCGCTGGCTGCGGCCACGGCGGTGGCCCTGGCCGAGCAGCATCAGCTCGACGTGCCATGGTGCTTCAACCGCAAGGAAGCCAAGGACCACGGTGAAGGCGGCAGCCTGGTCGGCGCGCCGCTGGCCGGTGACGTGCTGATCATCGACGACGTGATCACCGCAGGCACCGCCATCCGCGAAGTGATGCAGATCATCAACGCCCAGCAGGCCAAGGCTGCCGGCGTGCTGATCGCGCTGAACCGCGAAGAGCGCGGCAATGGCGAGCTGTCGGCGATCCAGGAAGTCGAGCGCGACTTCGGCATCCCGGTGGTCAGCATCGTGTCGCTGACTCAGGTGCTGGAGTTCCTGGCGGACGATCCGCAGCTCAAGCAGCACCTGCCGGCGGTCGAGGCGTATCGCGCGCAGTACGGGATCTGATTCCGGCTCGGCAATGAAAAAGGCGACCCAAGTGGTCGCCTTTTTCATTGTCGTTTCGGGCCTCTTCGCCGGCAAGCCGGCTCCTACAAGAGCCGGCTGCTGGCGAAGAGGCCCGAAAGGTCGATCAGTGCCGCTTGCGGTTGGTGATCAAGGTGCCCACGCCGCTGTCGGTGAAGATTTCCAGCAACACGGCGTTGGGTACGCGGCCGTCGATGATGTGCGAGCTGTTCACGCCACCCTGGACCGCGTCCAATGCGCACTTGATCTTCGGCAGCATGCCGCCGTAGATGGTGCCGTCGGCGATCAGCTCGTTGACCTGCTCGGTGGTCAGGCCGGTCAGCACCTGGCCTTGCTTGTCCATCAGGCCGGCGATGTTGGTCAGCAGCATCAGCTTCTCGGCTTTCAGCGCCTCGGCCACCTTGCCAGCCACCAGGTCGGCGTTGATGTTGTACGACTCGCCGTTGGCGCCCACGCCGATCGGCGCGATCACCGGGATGAAATCACCCTTGACCAGCATGTTCAGCAGGTCGGTGTTCACGCTTACCACTTCGCCCACGTGGCCAATGTCGATGATCTCCGGGGTGGTCATCTCCGGGGTCTGGCGGGTGACGGTGAGCTTGCGGGCGCGGATCAGCTCCGCATCCTTGCCGGTCAGGCCGATGGCGCTGCCGCCGTGGCGGTTGATCAGGTTGACGATATCCTTGTTGACCTGGCCGCCCAGGACCATCTCCACCACGTCCATGGTCGCCGCGTCAGTGACGCGCATGCCGTCGATGAAGTGGCTCTCGATCGACAGGCGCTTGAGCAGGTCGCCGATCTGCGGGCCGCCACCGTGCACGACCACCGGGTTGATGCCCACGGCCTTCATCAGCACGATGTCACGGGCGAAGCCGGTCTTGAGCTCCTCGCTCTCCATCGCGTTGCCGCCGTACTTGATCACCAGGGTCTTGCCGACGAAACGGCGGATGTAAGGCAGTGCTTCGGACAAAACCTCGGCTACATGGGAAGCGGCATCGCGATCGAGGGTCATGCAGGGCTCCAGGTAAGGAACGGATAGTCGTCAGAACGGCAGTTGCAGGTCTGGTTGGACTCGCAGCAACTGCGTGCGGAATACAGCCTTGATTCGGTCGAGTTCTGCCGCGCTGTCGGCCTCGAAGCGCAGCACCAGCACCGGTGTGGTGTTGGAGGCGCGGACCAGGCCCCAGCCGTGTGGGTAGTCGACCCGCACACCGTCGATGGTGGTCAGGTTGGCCACGCCCCAGTCGGCGTCGCGTTGCAGTGCATCAATGATGCTGAATTTACCCTCGTCGGTCACATCAATGTTGATTTCCGGCGTGGAAATATCATTGGGGAAGGCGGCGAACAGGGTTTCGGCGTCCTGGCCGGCCTTGCTGAGGATCTCCAGCAGGCGCGCGGCACTGTAGATACCGTCGTCGAAACCGTACCAGCGTTCCTTGATGAAGATGTGCCCGCTCATCTCGCCGGCCAGCAACGAGCCGGTCTGCTTCATCTTCTTCTTGATCAACGAATGGCCGGTCTTCCACATTAGCGCGCGGCCGCCGTGCTGCTCGATCAGCGGGGTGAGGCGGCGGGTGCATTTCACGTCGAAGATGATCTCGGCGCCAGGGTTGCGCGACAGCACGTCCTGGGCGAACAGCATCAGCAGGCGGTCGGGGTAGACGATGCTGCCAGTGTTGGTCACCACGCCCACGCGGTCGCCGTCGCCGTCGAAGGCCAGGCCGATATCGGCGCCGGTTTCCTTCACCTTGGCGATCAGGTCTTCCAGGTTCTCGGGCTTGCCCGGGTCCGGATGGTGGTTGGGGAAGTGGCCGTCGACCTCGCAGAACAGCGGGATCACGTCGCAGCCCAGGGCTTCGATCAGCTGCGGGGCGACCACGCCGGCGGCGCCGTTGCCACAGTCGACCACCACCTTCAGGCGCTTGGCCAACTTCACGTCGCTGTTGATCTGCTGGAAGTAGCGGTCGAGGATCTCGACCTTCTGCACCCGGCCTTCGCCGCGGGTCAGGTCGTTGGTCTTCAGGCGCGTCAGCAGGGCCTGGATCTGTTCGTTGGCCAGGGTGTCGCCGGCGATGACGATCTTGAAACCGTTGTAGTCAGACGGGTTGTGGCTGCCGGTGAGCATCACCCCCGACTTGCCGGCCAGCACGTTGGCGGCGTAGTACAGCGCTGGCGTCGGTACCAGGCCGACGTCGCTGACCTGGCAACCGGCGTCGGCCAGGCCCTTGATCAGTTGCTCGACCAGCATCGGGCCGGACAGGCGGCCGTCGCGGCCCACCGAGATCTGCGGCTCGCCCTGGGCGAGGGTCTGGGCGCCGATGGCGCGGCCGATCCAGTAGGCGGTTTCGGCGTGCAGGTTCTTGCCGACCACGCCACGGATGTCATAGGCGCGGAAGATGCTGTCGGGTAGTGCGGGTACCAGGTGGGCCATGTCGTTCATCTCTGGGGCTCCGTAGGTCAAGGGCTTCTGGGTAGGCACAAACTGAACGCTTGGACGGTGTATTCACCAGAGAGTTCGCCATCCATGGCGTGAACGGTCTGCTACGGGCTCAGCGGGTGCCGGAGTGGCCGAAGCCGCCGGTGCCGCGCTGGGTCTCGTCGAACTGCTCGACGATGTCGAAGTGCGCCTGCACCACCGGCACCAGGATCAGCTGCGCGATGCGCTCGCCGATGGTGATGGTGAACGGGGTGTTGCCGCGGTTCCAGCAGGAGACCATCAGCTCGCCCTGGTAATCCGAGTCGATCAGGCCGACCAGGTTGCCCAGCACGACGCCGTGCTTATGGCCCAGGCCCGAGCGCGGCAGGATCATGGCTGCCAGGCCCGGGTCGCCGATGTACACCGACAGGCCGGTGGGGATCAGCAGGGTCTGGCCCGGCTCGAGGACGGTGTCCTCCTTGAGCAGGGCACGCAGGTCCAGGCCGGCGGAGCCGGGGGTGGCGTACTGCGGCAGGGGGAATTCGGTGCCCAGGCGTGGGTCGAGGATCTTGGCTTGAAGAGCGTGCATGTAACTTATTGAACCTGGTTGAGCCGTTCGGCGATGAAGGCAACCAGCTGGCGGGCGATCTTGCCCTTGCTGGTCTGCGCGAAGAGGGTCTGGTGCTGCTGGCGGTCGATCACGGTCAGGGCGTTCTCCTCGCTGTTGAAGCCGATGCTGGGGTTGGCCACATCATTGGCGACGATCAGGTCGAGGTTCTTGTCCTTGAGCTTGCGCGTGGCGTAGTCGAGCAGGTGCTCGGTCTCGGCAGCGAAGCCCACGCTGAACGGGCGATCAGGCCGGCCGGCAATGGTCGCAAGGATATCGGGATTGCGCACCATCTGCAGCAGCATGCCGTCGCCTGTGGTGGGATCTTTCTTAAGCTTCTGTGGGGCGACGACTTCCGGACGGTAGTCCGCTACCGCTGCTGAGGCGATGAACAGGTCGCAGGGCATGGCCGCCTCGCAGGCCGCGAGCATGTCTCGCGCGCTGACCACGTCGATGCGGTTGACCCGGTCGGGGGTCGGCAGGTGCACCGGGCCGGTGACGAGGGTCACCCGGGCCCCGGCTTCGGCGGCGGCCTCGGCCAGGGCGAAGCCCATCTTCCCTGAACTATGGTTGGTGATGTAGCGCACCGGGTCGATGTTTTCCTGCGTCGGGCCTGCGGTGATCAGCACGTGCTTGCCGGTCAGGGCCTCGCGCTTGAAGCTCTCGGCGGCGCACCAGGCGAGATCCGTGGCCTCGAGCATGCGGCCCAGGCCCACGTCGCCACAGGCCTGGCTGCCGGAGGCCGGGCCGAACACCTGGATGCCACGGCGCTTGAGCAGGTCGAGGTTGTCTTGTGTCGCCGGGTCGCGCCACATGGCCTGGTTCATGGCCGGGGCGACGGCCACGGTGGCGTCGGTGGCCAGCACCAGGGTGGTCAGCAGGTCGTCGGCCATGCCCTGGGCCATGCGCGCCAGCAGGTCGGCGGTGGCCGGGGCAATCAGCACCAGGTCGGCCCACTTGGCCAGCTCGATATGGCCCATGGCCGCTTCGGCGGCGGGGTCGAGCAGGTCCAGGTGCACCGGGTGGCCGGACAGCGCCTGCAGCGTGAGCGGGGTGATGAACTCGGCGCCACCCCGGGTCATGACCACGCGCACCTGCGCGCCGTGTTCCAGGAGTCGGCGAATCAGCTCGGCGCTCTTGTAGGCGGCGATGCCGCCACCGACGCCGAGAACGATGCGCTTGCGATACAACCGCTGCATAGGCCTTGCCTTATTCCAGTGAAAGCGGGCGGCGACGACAGCTGCCTGCGGCAGATCGTCGCATTTTCGAAGCGAACTAGATTAACACAGCGCCCAAAAGGGCCGTAGTGGCAGGCGAGGAGGGGGGATGAACATCAGGGAATGGCCGGTGGAAGAGCGGCCGCGGGAGAAGTTGTTGAATCGCGGGGCGGGCAGTCTTTCCGATGCGGAGTTGCTGGCGGTGTTTCTTGGTTCGGGGGTGAAAGGGCGCAACGTGCTGGAGCTGGCACGTGGGCTGTTGGTGAAGTTTGGCGGGTTGCGGCAGGTGCTTGAGGCGGATCGGCAGGCGTTCCTTGGTGAGCTGGGGCTCGGGCCGGTCAGGTACAGCCAGTTGCAGGCCTTGCTGGAAATCGGGCGCCGGAACCTGGCGATGTCCATCGAGCGAGAGTCGGTCATGGACAACCCGTTGGCTGTGCGGCGCTACCTGAAGGCAATGCTGAGGCATGAGGCTAGCGAAGTGTTCGGCTGCCTGTTTCTGGACACTAAACACAGGCCTTTGGCGTTCGAGATCCTTTTCCGCGGCACAATCGACCGGGCAAGCATCTATCCAAGAGAGGTGGTGCGGCGGGCATTGCTGCATAACGCGGCGGCCCTAATCCTCTGTCACAACCACCCGTCGGGCAATTGCGAGCCGAGTCAGGACGATGTGCATCTGACGCTGATGCTCAAGCGCTCGCTGGCGTTGATCGATGTGCGGGTTGTGGACCATGTCATCGTCGGCGATGGCGAGCCGCTGTCGATGATTGAGCATGGGTGGTTGGCGGGTTAGTTTGCTGGATGCCTTGCTGGCCCCTTCGCCGGCCCTGCCACCCAGGTTTCAGCGACTCACCGAAACCTTGCTGAAATCCTGCCGCCCAAACGGGCTCACCTGATAACCCTCGACCCCTTGGCGCAGCAGCGCCGCCGCCGTCGGGTGCGCCAGCGGCAGCCACAGTGCCTGCTGCTGGATCAGCGTCTGCGCCTGCTGGTACAGCCGGCTGCGCACGCTCTGGTCGTTGGTGGTGCGGCCGGCGTTGATCAGCTGGTCCAGGCGGTTGTCGCAGAACCGCGCGAAGTTGGTCCCGGACTTGACCGCCGCGCAGGCAAACTGCGGGCTGAGGAAGTTGTCCGGGTCGCCATTGTCGCCGGCCCAGCCCATGAACAGCAGGTCATGCTCGCCGGCCTTGGCGCGGCGGATCAGCTCGCCCCACTCGATGGTGCGGATCTCGGCCTTGATGCCAACCTTCGCCAGGTCCGCCTGGAGCATCTGCGCCCCCAGGCTGGGGTTGGGGTTGAGCAGGCTGCCTGCCGGGCGGGTCCAGATGGTGGTTTCAAAACCGTTGGGCAAACCGACCTTGGCCAGCAGCGCCTTGGCTTTCTTCGGGTCCTGGGTGTAGCCGGGCAGGTCCTTGGCGTAGCTCCAGGTGTTCGGCGGATACGGGCCGTTGGCGGCGGTGGCGGTGTCCTCGAATACCGCCTTGAGGTAGGCGGGCTTGTCGAAGGCGAGGTTGATTGCCTGGCGCACCTCGGGCTTGTCCAGCGGCGGGTGCTGGCTGTTGATGGCGACGAAGGCGGTCATGAACGCCGGCGTCGTGAGTACCTTCAGATTGCCGTCCTTGCCAGCCTCGGCGACGTCCAGTGGCTTGGGCGACAGGGCGACCTGGCACTCGCCGCGCTTGATCTTCTGCAGGCGCACGTTGGCGTCCGGGGTAATGGCGAAGACCAGCGGGTCGACGGACGGCTTGCCGGCGAAGTAGTCGGGGTTGGCGCGGTAGCGCACCACGGCGTCCTTCTGGAAACGCTGGAAGACGAACGGGCCGGTGCCCACCGGCTGGCTGTTGAGTTTTTCCGGAGTGCCGGCCTTGAGCAGGGTATCGGCGTATTCAGCGGAATAGATCGAGGCGAAGCCCATGCTCAGGGTGGCCAGGAAGGTGGCGTCCGGGTGGGTGAGGGTGAAGCGCACGGTGTGCGGCTCGGGGGCCTCGATCAGCTTGATCAGGCTGCCCAGCTGCAACGACTGGGCATGCGGGTAGCCGCCTGGGGCGGTCTTGTGCCAGGCGTGGGCCGGGTAGAGCATGCGCTGGAAGCTGAACAGCACGTCGTCGGCATCCAGGTCGCGGCTCGGCTTGAAGTACGGCGTGGTGTGGAACTTCACGTCCGGACGCAGCTTGAAGTCGTAGATCAGGCCGTCCGGCGACACCTTCCAGCTTTCGGCCAGGCTCGGTACCACCTTGCCAAGCCCTGCGTCGAACTCGACCAGGCGGTTCATCAGCACGTCGGCCGAGGCGTTGGTGGTGGTGAGCGAGTTGTACTGCACCACATCGAAACCTTCGGGGCTGGCTTCGGTGCACACCGACAACGGCGCGGCCTGGGCCAAGCCTGCGGCGCACAGGGTGGTGAACAGGAGGGAGAGAGCGGCGGCACGCATGGTGACTCCTTGGCTGGTCGATGTCCCATCTGCCGGTGCAGTCTGGAAAACTCAGGAAATGTCCTACCCTAGTGTGGGCAGGGGCAAATGACCACACCCTTTCGTATTAATTCGGCGACGGGCGGTCGACAGCTCGCCGCCCCAGTCGGTATGCTGCCCCGGCGCGCTCGGCCCGACCAGAATACTCATCTTCTGTTGTTGTGGCGGAGTCTTTCTGGTATAAAGCAGCGCTCTTTTCTAGGGGCTCGGTCTGTCGCGAAAGCGCACACGGCTGATAAGACCCCCGGGAACACGGCGCCTTGGCGCCATTGACTGAGAGATTAAGCGGCCAACCCATGCCGGGTTGGGCATGTGGTTTTAGAGGGCTGAGGCATGTCGAGAGTCTGTCAAGTTACTGGTAAGGGTCCAGTAACCGGGAACAACATTTCCCACGCAAACAACAAAACCCGTCGTCGTTTCCTGCCAAACCTGCAGCACCACCGTTTCTGGGTTGAATCCGAGAATCGTTTCGTGCGTCTGCGCGTTTCCGCCAAAGGCATGCGTATCATCGACAAGCGCGGCATCGATGCCGTTCTGGTCGACATCCGTCGTGCTGGCGCCAAGGTTTAAGGGAGAACATCATGCGTGAATTGATCCGTCTGGTATCGAGTGCTGGCACTGGCCACTTCTACACCACCGACAAGAACAAGCGCACCACGCCGGACAAGATCGAGATCAAGAAGTACGATCCGGTCGTCCGCAAGCACGTGGTCTACAAGGAAGCCAAGATCAAGTAATTGATCGGCAACCTGTGAAAAAACCCGCAACCGCAAGGTGGCGGGTTTTTTTATGTCTACGAATTGGCAGGCGCGGGGCAAACCCGCTCCCACAAGGTTACTTCTGTTCGAACATCACATAGATCTTGCGGCAGGACTCCAGCACCTCCCAGGTGCCCTTGAAGCCGGCCGGGATGACGAAGCGATCGCCGGCACGCAGGGTCTTGGCGTTGCCTTCCTGGTCGCGCAGCACCGACACGCCCTGGACGATCTCGCAGTATTCGTGCTCGGTGTAGTTCACCGTCCACTGGCCCACCTCGCCCTCCCAGACGCCGGCAGCGAACTGCCCGCAAGGGCTGGAATAATGGTTGTAGACAGCCTGGTCAGGCTCGCCCTTGAGGATTTTTTCCGCCGCGGGGCGATAGCGTTCGGCCTCGGTCAGAACCTGGGCGAAGTCGACGATGCTGGCGATGCTCATGGTGGTTACCCTGTTGTTGTTTAATAAAATGCACATCAGTAGGCTTTTAGGCCATTCGTGTCAAATATATTGATAGTTTCCCCGCCCTGGTTTAGGGTGTCGGATGCCGGTGTGCGTTCGTCACCCGGCCAGAATTTCTGACAGCGCCCGTGAGTCCTCAGTGCGGCGTTGCACCTTAACAAGAGAGGAGTTTCCTATGACCACCCTGACTCGTGCGGACTGGGAACAGCGTGCCCAGCAACTGAAGATCGAAGGCCGTGCCTTCATCAACGGCGAATACACCGATGCCGCATCCGGTGAAACCTTCGACTGCCTGAGCCCGGTGGACGGACGCTTCCTGGCCAAGGTCGCCAGCTGCGACCTGGCCGACGCCAACCGCGCTGTCGAAAATGCCCGTGCCGTGTTCGAATCCGGCGCCTGGTCGCGCCTGGCCCCGGCCAAGCGCAAGGCAACCCTGATTCGCTTCGCAGGCCTGCTGCGCCAGCACGTCGAAGAGCTGGCGCTGCTCGAAACCCTCGACATGGGCAAGCCGATCGGTGACTCCTCTTCCATCGACATTCCAGGCGCGGCCAACGCCAT
Organism: Pseudomonas entomophila L48; assembly: GCF_000026105.1. Lineage (NCBI taxonomy): Bacteria > Pseudomonadati > Pseudomonadota > Gammaproteobacteria > Pseudomonadales > Pseudomonadaceae > Pseudomonas > Pseudomonas entomophila. The sequence continues at coordinate 5,746,795 of NC_008027.1, read as the reverse complement.
CCACTGGACTGCCGAAGCCATCGACAAAGTCTACGACGAAGTCGCGCCAACCCCACACGACCAGCTGGGCCTGGTGACCCGCGAACCTGTGGGCGTGGTCGGTGCCATCGTGCCGTGGAACTTCCCGCTGCTGATGGCCTGCTGGAAACTCGGCCCGGCCCTGGCCACCGGCAACTCCATCGTGCTCAAGCCGTCCGAGAAGTCGCCGCTGACCGCCATTCGCATCGCCCAGCTGGCCATCGAGGCCGGCATTCCGAAAGGCGTGCTAAACGTGCTGCCAGGCTACGGCCACACCGTGGGCAAGGCCCTGGCCCTGCACATGGACGTCGACACCCTGGTGTTCACCGGTTCCACCAAGATCGCCAAGCAACTGATGGTCTATGCGGGCGAATCGAACATGAAGCGTGTCTGGCTGGAAGCCGGCGGCAAGAGCCCAAACATCGTCTTCGCCGACGCCCCTGACCTGCAGGCCGCCGCCGAAGCTGCTGCCAGCGCCATCGCCTTCAACCAGGGCGAAGTCTGCACCGCAGGTTCGCGCCTGCTGGTCGAGCGTTCGATCAAGGACAAGTTCCTGCCCATGGTGGTCGAGGCCCTCAAGGCCTGGAAGCCGGGCAACCCGCTGGACCCGGCGACCACCGTCGGTGCGCTGGTCGACACTCAGCAGATGAACACCGTGCTGTCGTACATCGACGCCGGTCACCAGGACGGCGCCACGCTGCTGGCCGGTGGCAAGCGCACGCTTGAGGAGACCGGTGGCACCTACGTCGAGCCGACCATCTTCGACGGCGTGACCAACGCCATGCGCATCGCCAAGGAAGAGATCTTCGGCCCAGTGCTGTCGGTGATCACCTTCGATACCGCCGAAGAAGCCATCGCCATCGCCAACGACACCCCGTATGGCCTGGCGGCCGGCATCTGGACCTCGGACATCTCCAAGGCCCACAAGACCGCCCGCGCCGTGCGTGCCGGCAGCGTCTGGGTCAACCAGTACGACGGCGGCGACATGACCGCGCCGTTCGGTGGCTTCAAGCAGTCGGGCAACGGCCGTGACAAGTCGCTGCATGCGCTGGAGAAGTACACCGAGCTGAAGGCGACCTGGATCAAGCTGTGATCCGCTGACGCCTCCTTCGCGGGCCTGCCCCGCGATGGGCCGGAAACAGCCGGGCCGGTTCACACCGTCCCGGCTTTGTCGTCTCTGTCATACACGATTTGCGCTAAAGGAGGCTGTGATGCGTTGGGGAACCTACTTTGCCGTGCTGGCGGCGGTGCTCAGTGTCGGGCTCGCGCTCGGCGTGAGCATGCCGCTGGTGTCCTTGCGCCTGGAGGCCTGGGGCTACGGCGGGTTCGCCATCGGGGTGATGGCGGCGATGCCAGCACTCGGTGTGCTGGTCGGCGCCGCCGTGGCCAGCCGCCTGGCCGGCTGGGTTGGCGTTCCGGCAGCGATGCGCCTGTGTCTGTGGGGTGGCGCGCTGTCCATTGGACTGGTGGCGCTGCTGCCGAGCTACCCGCTGTGGTTGCTGCTGCGCCTGATGATCGGCATGTCGCTGACCGTGGTGTTCATCCTGGGTGAAAGCTGGATCAACCAGTTGGTGGTCGAGCAGTGGCGTGGGCGGCTGGTGGCGTTGTACGGCAGCAGCTATGCCCTGAGCCAGCTGGCCGGGCCGATGGTCCTGGGCTTCCTCGGCTCGGACGACGATTTCGGCTTCTGGGCCGCGACCGGCTTGCTACTGGTCGCCCCCTTGATCCTGTTCGGACGAGGCGGCGCACCGAGCACTGAAGCTTGCAGCGTCACCTTCCGCGACCTGTTCGGCTTCTGCCGGCGCTTGCCGGTGATCGCCTGGGCCATCGCGCTGTTCGCGGCCTTCGAGGCGATGATCCTCACGTTGCTGCCGGTTTACTGCCTGCAGCAGGGCATTACCACGGAAGTGGCGCTGTTCATGGTCAGCACCGTGGTGGTGGGTGATGCGGTGCTGCAGTTGCCGATTGGCGCGCTGGCCGATCGCATGTCACGTCGTTCGCTGTTCGGTGGGTGCGCGCTGACCTTGCTGGTCAGCAGCCTGGCGATTCCGCTGCTGCTGCACACACCGGTGATCTGGCCGTTGTGGGTGCTGTTCGGGGCCAGTGCGGGCGGGTTGTTTACCCTGTCGCTGGTGCTGATCGGCGAGCGGTACCGGGATGATGAACTGGTGCGGGCCAATGCCCATGTGGCGCAGCTGTGGGGCATCGGTTGCCTGATCGGGCCGCTGCTGGCCGGGGCGGGCAGCCAGTGGATCAGCGGGCATGCGTTGCCGTTGCTGATGGCGGCGGGGGCAGCCGGGTTGGTGGTGTTGATCCGGCGGCGGGGTGCCTTCGAGCCCGCGTCGGCCTGAACCATTCGCCGGCAAGCCGGCTCCTACAGGTGCAGTGCAAACCTTGTAGGAGCCGGCTTTGCCGGCGAATGGGCCGGTAGCTACAACATCTTCTCCAACCCGACCGCCTTGCTGATCCAGGCATTGAACCGCCGCCAGATCCCCCCGGGCTCGGTCACCAGCATATGCCGCTGCTCATTGTCCTCGGTGGCCCAGACCATCTTCCCGCCCACCAGCATCGGCTGGTAGCTCAAGGCCGGCGCCATGCCCTGCACCGCCAGGTCGCGGGTGTACTCGGCCAGCTCCGGGCTGTCCACCAGCACCCCCACCTCGGTGTTCCACAACACCGAACGCGGGTCGAAGTTGAACGAGCCGATGAAGGTCTTGCGCCGGTCGAACACCATCGCCTTGCTGTGCAGGCTCGAATCGGAACTGCCGTGGAAGCTCAGGCCATGCCGGGGTCGCTTCTCGCCCGGCTGGCGACGCAGCTCGTACAGTTGCACGCCATGCTCGAGCAGGGCGCGGCGGTAGGGCGCATAGCCGCCGTGTACGGCCGGCACGTCGGTGGCCTCCAGCGAGTTGGTCAGCAGCTTGACCGAGGTGCCGGCGTCGGCGCGGCCAGTCAGGTACAGCAAGCCTGTCTCACCCGGCACGAAGTAGGCGGAGACCAGGATCAGTTCGCGGTGGACGTTGTTCAGGTCCGGCGCCAACTGTCGGCTCAACAGCAACTGCGGATCGGGTTCGTCGTCGGCCAAGACCTTGCTCGGCGCATCCCACAGCGCCTGGCTGTGGGCCCAGATCAACTCGTTGCGCCACTGCCCCAGGCGCGGCTGGTACTGGTAGTCCATCAGCCGGTCGTACAGGGCCTTACGCTCGATTCGCGCCTTGGCCAGCCAGGTTTCCAGGCGCTGACGGCTGGCATGCAGGTCGTCGGCGTCGGGCTGGCGCCAGAGGAAGTCGCCGATGGGACGGCTCAGGGCGCTGTTCCAGTACTGGTCGAAGCTGTGACCGAGCTGTTCCGCTACCGGGCCCACCCCCAGCAGGTCGATGTCGGTGAAGTTGAGGTTGGGCTCGGCGTCGAAGTACTCGTCACCCAGGTTGCGCCCGCCGACGATGGCCATGCTGCTATCCGCCAGGAACAGCTTGTTGTGCATGCGCCGGTGCTGGCGCGACAGGTTGAACAGCCGGCCCATGGCGCGGGTGGCGCCGGTTTCGCGCCCCAAGTGCAATGGGTTGAACACGCGGATGTGGATATTCGGGTGAGCGGCGAGGGTGCCGATCAAGCTGTCGAGGCCGTCGCTGGTGGTGTCGTCGAGCAGGATGCGCACGCGCACGCCGCGGTCGGCGGCGCGCAGCAGCTCGTGGACCAGGGCGCGGGTGCTGAGGCCGTCGTGGACGATGTAGTACTGCAGGTCGATGCTCGCCTGGGCGTTGCGGATCAGCTCGGCGCGGGCTCGGAACGCCTCGCCGCTGTTCGGCAGCAGGCGAAAGCCCGAGCGCCCGCTGTAGGGCGCGGCCTGGCGCAGCACCGAGCGGCCGAACGCCGAGTCGGCGGCGGGCAGGGCCTGGCTGACTTTGCGAGGTGTGTCGCGGCTGGCGCAGCCCGCAAGGCCGAGCAGCAGTGCCAGCAGCAAAGGCAGGGCTCGCTGGAATCTCAAGGGTCGATCGTCCTGTACGGCGGGTGAGCGGTGCGGGGCGGCGCAACGTTACCTGTCGATGCCTTGCGGATCCAGTAGACGAAGGGCGGTTTCACCTACCTTGCGCACGGCGGCTTCGATCTGCGGCGTGGGCCGCGCGGCGAAGTTCATGCGCAGGCAATGGCGATACTTGCCCGAGGCCGAGAAGATACTGCCGACGGCGATCTGCACCCCCTGCTCCAGTAAAGCGCGGTTCAGGCGCAGCGTGTCGAAACTTTCCGGCAACTCCACCCACAGCATGAAGCCGCCCTGGGGCCGGCTGGCGCGGGTGCCGGGCGGGAAATAGCGGGCCACCCAGTCGCACATCTGGTCGCGGCCGCGCTGGTACTGGCTGCGCATGCGCCGCAGGTGCGGCTGGTAATGGCCCTCGGCGATGAAGTCGGCGACGGCCAGTTGCGGCTGGCAGGCGCTGCTGCCGGTGCTGATGTATTTCATGTGCAACACCCGCTCCAGGTAGCGCCCCGGCGCCACCCAGCCGACCCGCAGACCCGGCGCCAGGGTCTTGGAGAATGAGCTGCAGAGCAGCACGCGGCCATCATCGTCGAACGACTTGATGGTGCGCGGTCGTGGATAGGTGTACGCCAGGTCGCCGTACACGTCGTCCTCGAGAATGGCCACGTCGTAGCGCTGGGCAAGGGTCAGCAGGGCCTGCTTGCGCGCCTCGGGCATGATGTAGCCGAGCGGGTTGTTGCAGTTGGGGGTGATCTGGATGAGCTTGATCGGCCACTGTTCCAGGGCAAGCTCCAATGCTTCCAGGCTGATGCCGGTGATCGGGTCGGTGGGGATCTCCAGGGCCTTCATGCCCAGGCCCTTGAGCGTCTGCATGGCGCCATGGAAGCTGGGCGAGTCGACCGCGACGATGTCGCCGGGCTGGCAGACGGCGCGGATGCTGCACGACAGCGCCTCGTGGCAACCGGTGGTCACCACCAGGTCGCTCGGCCCCAGGCGGCAGCCGGAGTCGAGCATCAGGCGGGCGATCTGTTCGCGCAGGTGGGCGTTGCCGTGGATGTTGTCGTAGTACAGGCCGGGCATGTCCATGCGCCGGCTGATCTGCGCCAGGCTGCGCAGCAGCGGCTTGAGCGTGGGGCTGGCGACATCGGGCATGCCGCGGCCGAGCTGGATCACGTCGGGGCGCGGGGTGGCGCGTACCAGTTCCAGCACCTGTTCCCACTGGGAGATATCCACAGGCCGCTGGACGGGGCGGCTGATGTCGGGCAGGGCCGGGAGGTTACGGTCCTCGGCGACGAAGTAGCCGGACTTGGGCCGTGGCGACACCAGGCCGTTGTCCTCCAGCAGGCGGTAGGCCTGCTGCACGGTGCTCAGGCTGACACCGTGCTCGACGCTCAGGGCGCGCACCGAGGGCAGGCGCTGGCCGGGGCGATACAGGCCCTGTTCGATGCGGGCGCCGAGCAGTTCGGCCAGGTTGAGGTAGAGGGTCACGGCATACTCCTGGGATTCTGTGTGGTTCCGACCAGTACAGATCGCGCAAAAATACGCCATTCAGCCCGCTTTTCGCCAATTCTGTATGGGAATAATAAGCCGATTTTGAGTCTGTATTGTCGAGGGTGTGAACGCGCATGCTGTCTCCACGGTAACCACTGATCGGGAGATCGCAGCGATGAGCGGCTTGAGTGATGTGCGCGTGCAACTGTTGGCCAAGGAACTGGAGGAGGGGGGGCGAACCAAAGTCTACAACCCGTCCACTGGCTTGAGTCGCTGGGGCCTGATGCTGCATCGCTGGCGCACCCGCAAGGCCCTTTTGGAGCTGGATGCCCGCCAGCTGCGCGACATCGGGCTGACCTGGGAACAGGCCCGGGAGGAGGGGTGCAAGCCTTTCTGGCGGGAGTGAATGGAGCCTGTTCGCCGGCAAGCCGGCTCCTACGGGACCTCTGTAGGAGCCGGCTTGCCGGCGAACGGGGTCGACTCAGGCCAATTCTTTGAGCCGGTACCAGAGCATCCCCAGCGCCAGCAACGGTGAGCGCAGCAGCTTGCCGCCCGGGAAGGTGGTGTGCGGCACCTTGGCGAACAGGTCGAAACGCCCACTCTGCTGGCCGCTGATAGCCTCGCCGAGCAGTCGTCCGGCCAGGTGGGTGGCGTTGACGCCATGGCCGGCGTAGGCCTGGGCGTAGTAGACGTTGGGCTGGCCGGTGAGGCGGCCGATCTGCGGCAGGCGGTTGGCGCCGATGCCGATCATGCCGCCCCACTGGTAGTCGATGCGCACATCGGCCAACTGCGGGAACACCTTGAGCATCTTCGGCCGCATGTAGGCGGCGATGTCCTTCGGGTCGCGCCCGGAATAGTGGCAGGCGCCGCCGAACAGCAGGCGGTGGTCGGCGGACAGGCGGTAGTAGTCCAGGGCCACGCGCTGGTCGCACACCGCCATGTTCTGCGGCAGCAACTGGCGCGCGCGTTCCTCGCCCAGCGGTTCGGTGGCGATGATGTAGCTGCCGGCGGGCAGCACCTTGCCGCCTAGCTCGCGGTTGAGGTCATTGTGGTAGGCGTTGCAGCACAGCACCAGGGTCTTGGCGCGCACCCGGCCTTGGGGGGTGTGCACCTTCACCTCGGGGCCGTACTCGATGCGGGTGACTTCCGACTGCTCGAACAGGCGCACGCCCAGGCGGCTGGCCACGGCGGCCTCGCCCAGTGCCAGGTTGAGCGGGTGCAGGTGGCCCGAGCCCATGTCGACCAGGCCGCCGACATAGCGGTCTGAACCCACTACCGAATGCATGTCGCCGGGCTGTACCAGGCGCAGCTCGTGGCGGTAGCCAAGGCTGCGCAGGGTTTCGGCTTCCTCGGCGAAGCCTTCCAGTTCGCCGGGCTTGTTGGCCAGGTCGCAATAGCCCCAGGTCAGGTCGCACTCGATACCGTGGCGCTCGACACGGTCGCGGACGATTTCCACCGCTTCCAGGCCCATCAGCTTGAGGCTGCGCACGCCGTCCTCGCCGACCACCGGGAGGAACTGCTCCAGGCCGTGGCCGACGCCGCGGATCAGTTGCCCGCCATTGCGTCCGCTGGCGCCCCAGCCGAGCTTGCGGGCTTCGAGGAGGACGACCGACAGGCCGCGCTCGGCCAGTTCGATGGCGGTATTCAGGCCTGAGTAGCCGCCGCCGACGATGCACACGTCGGCGCTGTGCTCACCCTGCAGGAAGGCGTGGTCGGGGTGTGGCGCGCTGCTGGCGGCGTAGTAGGAGGCGGCGTGCTGCGCGCTGTGGACCATGGTTGATTCCTGGGTTGAGGCGAAAGGGGCAGGATAGGCAAATGGCCCGTTCGCCGGCAAGCCGGCTCCTACAGTGCCCTGCGTGGCCCAGTTCCCTGTAGGAGCCGGCTTGCCGGCGAATGGGCCTATAATCCAGCCCACCTATTCCAGATACCCCGCCATGTCCTGCAACCGCCACAAGATCCACTTCCTGCGCGAACTCATTCCCTCGTTCGAGTGCGAGCCCGGCTGCCATGACTGCTGCGGCCCGGTCACCACATCCACAGAGGAGATGGCCCGCTTGCCGCGCAAGACCCAGGCCGAGCAGGAGGCTGCCCTGGAGCGCCTGGACTGCGTGCACCTGGGCCCCAACGGCTGTACGGTCTACGAAGAACGCCCGATGATCTGCCGCCTGTTCGGTACCACCCCGCGCCTGGCCTGCCCCCGTGGCCGTGGCCCAGCGCAGCCGATCGAGCCTGAGGCCGAGCAGCTGGTCCACCAGTTCATCGCCACGACCCGTCAGGTGCTGGTCTGACGCTTCAGTCCGGAATCGGCAGGCACAGGCTCTCCTTCACCTCTTCCATCACGATGTAGCTCTTCGACTCGCGCACATGCGGCAGCTTGAGCAGGATGTCGCCGAGCAGCTTGCGGTACGACGCCATCTCCGAGATCCGCGCCTTCACCAGGTAGTCGAAGTCGCCCGATACCAGGTGGCACTCCAGCACATGGGGCAGCTTGAGCACCGCACGGCGGAATTCCTCGAAGGTGTCGCCGGACTTGTAGTCCAGGCTGATCTCGACGAACACCAGCAGGCTGCCCTTGAGGTGCTGCGGGTTGAGGCGGGCGTTGTAGCCCATGATGATCCCCTCGCGCTCCAGGCGGCGCACGCGCTCGGTGCAGGGGGTGGTGGACAGCCCGACCTTCTCGCCCAGTTCGGTGAAGGAGATGCGGCCGTCATTCTGCAGGATCCGCAGGATGTTGCGGTCGATCTTGTCCAGCTCACGTTTGCTCTGGTGCTGGGTTCTCATAGGGGATGCCCCTCCGTCAAAGGCGATATTGCCGAGAATTCTCGCCAAATATAGGCGCTTATATAGTGAATAGCACTGGTCGGAGATTCTTATACTGCGCGCATCCATGCCATATCAACAAAAGTCTGCGGCAAGCCGCGTGCGAGGGATAAACAATGCGAGTTCTGGTACTTGGTAGCGGTGTTATTGGTACCGCCAGTGCCTACTATCTGGCCCGGCAAGGTTTCGAGGTCACGGTGGTCGATCGTCAACCGGCGGTGGCCATGGAAACCAGCTTTGCCAACGCAGGCCAGATCTCGCCCGGCTATGCCTCGCCCTGGGCCGCCCCGGGGGTGCCGCTGAAGGCCATCAAGTGGCTGCTCGAGCGCCACGCGCCCCTCGCCATCAAGCTGACCGGCGACGTCGACCAGTACCTGTGGATGGCGCAGATGCTGCGCAACTGCACCGCCAGCCGCTACGCGGTGAACAAGGAGCGCATGGTGCGCCTGTCCGAGTACAGCCGCGACTGCCTCGACGAACTGCGCGCCGAAACCGGCATCGCCTACGAAAGCCGTAGCCTGGGCACCACCCAGCTGTTCCGCACCCAGGCGCAACTGGATGCCGCGGCCAAGGATATCGCCGTGCTGGAGCAGTCCGGCGTGCCCTACGAACTGCTCGACCGCGACGGCATCGCCCGCGTCGAGCCGGCCCTGGACAGCGTGAAAGGTATCCTCGCCGGTGCCCTGCGCCTGCCCAACGACCAGACTGGCGACTGCCAGCTGTTCACCACCAAGCTTGCTGACATGGCCATCAAGCTGGGCGTCGAGTTCCGCTTCGGCCAGGACATCCAGCGCCTGGACTTCGCCGGTGACCGCATCAATGGCGTGTGGATCGACGGCAAGCTGGAAACCGCCGACCGCTACGTGCTGGCCCTGGGCAGCTACTCGCCGCAGATGCTCAAGCCACTGGGCATCAAGGCCCCGGTGTACCCGCTCAAGGGTTACTCGCTGACCGTGCCGATCACCAACGGCGACATGGCGCCGACCTCGACCATCCTGGACGAAACCTACAAGGTCGCCATCACCCGTTTCGACAACCGCATCCGCGTCGGCGGCATGGCTGAGATCGCCGGTTTTGACCTGTCGCTGAACCCGCGTCGGCGCGAAACGCTGGAGATGATCGTCAACGACCTTTATCCTCGCGGCGGCGACCTGAGCCAGGCCAGCTTCTGGACCGGCCTGCGCCCGGCCACCCCGGACGGTACCCCGATCGTCGGTGCCACTGCGTTCCGTAACCTGTTCCTCAATACCGGTCACGGCACCCTGGGTTGGACCATGGCTTGCGGTTCCGGCCGCCTGCTGGCGGACCTGATCGCGCGCAAGAAGCCGCAGATCAGCGCCGAAGGCCTGGATATCTCGCGTTATGGCAACAGCCGCGAGGTGGCCAAGCACGGGCAGAGCGCGCCGGTCCATCAGCAATAAGGCGCCTGTACCGGCCTCTTCGCGGCTGAAGCCGCTCCCACAGGGATCAGCACAAAAAGCCCTGTAGGAGCGGCTTCAGCCGCGAAACAATCGACACTGTTCCCTCACCCCGGCGCGGTGGGTACCTACCCCCATCTGCCGCGCCGGGGCTTTACCGATAACCAGAACTGCCAGAAGGCTGCCGCCATGCGTCCCGCCCGTGCCCTGATCGATCTCCAAGCCCTCCGTCACAACTACCGCCTGGCCCGTGAACTGACCGGCGCCAAGGCCCTCGCCGTGGTCAAGGCCGACGCCTATGGCCATGGCGCGGTGCGTTGCGCCCTGGCCCTGGAGACCGAAGCCGACGGCTTTGCCGTGGCCTGCATCGAGGAGGCGCTGGAGCTGCGCGCGGCGGGCATCAAGGCGCCGGTGCTGCTGCTCGAGGGCTTCTTCGAGGCCAGCGAGCTGGCACTGATCGCCGAGCACGACCTGTGGTGCGTGGTGCATTCGCTGTGGCAGCTGGAAGCCATCGAGCAAACCCCGGTACGCAAGCCGCTGACCATCTGGCTGAAAATGGACACCGGCATGCACCGGGTCGGCGTGCACCCGAAGGACTACCAGGACGCCTACCAGCGCCTGCTGGCCAGCGGCAAGGTGTCGCGCATCGTGCTGATGAGCCACTTCGCCCGCGCCGATGAACTCGATGCCGCCGCCACCGAGCAGCAGGTGGCGGTGTTCGAGGCCGCGCGCCAGGGCCTGAGCGCCGAGTGCAGCCTGCGCAACTCGCCGGCGGTGCTGGGTTGGCCTAGCATCAAGAGCGACTGGGTTCGCCCGGGCATCATGCTGTATGGCGCCACGCCTTTTGAGGTGGCGCAGGCAGAAGCGGCCCGCCTGCAGCCGGTGATGACCCTGCAATCGCGCATCATCAGTGTGCGTGAACTGCCAGCCGGTGAACCGGTGGGTTACGGCGCCAAATTCATCAGCCCACGCCCGACCCGTGTGGGCGTGGTCGCCATGGGCTATGCCGACGGCTACCCGCGCCAGGCACCCACCGGCACCCCGGTGGTGGTGGCTGGCAAGCGCACCCAGCTGATCGGCCGGGTGTCGATGGACATGCTCTGCGTCGACCTCACCGAAGTGCCCGAGGCCACCGTCGGCAGCCCGGTGGAGCTGTGGGGCAAGCAGGTACTGGCCAGCGACGTGGCGATGCAGGCCGGCACCATTCCTTACCAGATCTTCTGCAATCTCAAGCGCGTGCCGCTGGACTGTATCGGCGAATAAGGCGCCGAAGCGGACAGGCTGTGGGGCGGTGTGTTGTAAATACTGAACGGCATTGCCATCATATCGTTCACACTTCCCCCACCTCGACCGTTTCTGGAGGCGCACGCTTTGGACGTCGGTGAACGACTGCAAGCCATCCGCAAGCTCAAGGGCCTGTCCCAGCGCGAACTCGCCAAGCGCGCGGGCGTGACCAACAGCACCATCTCGATGATCGAGAAGAACAGCGTGAGCCCGTCGATCAGCTCCCTGCGCAAGGTGCTCAGCGGCATCCCCATGTCCATGGTCGAGTTCTTCTCGGTCGAGCTGGCGCCCGAGAGCCCGACCCAGATCGTCTACAAGGCCCATGAGCTGATCGACATCTCCGACGGCGCGGTGACCATGAAGCTGGTGGGCAAGTCGCACCCCAACCGGGCCATCGCCTTCCTCAACGAGGTGTACCCACCCGGGGCCGATACCGGCGAGGAGATGCTCACCCACGACGGCGAGGAGACCGGCATCCTGCTCGAAGGCCGCCTGGAACTGGTGGTCGGTACCGAAACCTTCATTCTCGAGGCCGGCGACAGCTACTACTTCGAAAGCACCCGCCCGCACCGTTTCCGCAACCCGTTCGAGGAACCGGCACGGCTGATCAGCGCGGCGACCCCGTCGAACTTTTGATCCAGCGCAGTGCATTGATTCGCCAATACCCTTTCCCCGAGTGTGGTCGTTCCACGCTTTCAGGAGTGCCGCTATACTTTTCAACGCTCGCAATTCCGTGGCCGCGGGCGTGATTAGCCACCATGAGGGTGTTCGCGTGAACCAAATCAAGAAGATGCTGGCCATACCAGCAGCCGTTTTCGCCCTTTGGGCAATCAATGCAAACGCTACGACCAACGATGAAATCGCCAAGCGCCTGGCGCCCGTAGGCCAGGTGTGTGTCCAGGGCCAGGAGTGCAAGGGCATGGAAGTCGTCGCTGCGGCAGGTGGCGGTGGCGCCAAGACGCCGGATGACATCATCGCCAAGCACTGCAATGCGTGCCACGGCAGTGGCCTGCTGGGCGCGCCGAAGATCGGCGACACTGCGGCCTGGAAAGAGCGCGCCGACCACCAGGGCGGCCTCGACGGCATCCTGGCCAAGGCCATTACCGGGATCAACGCCATGCCACCCAAAGGCACCTGCGCGGATTGCTCGGATGATGACCTCAAGGGTGCGATCAAGAAGATGTCCGGCCTGTGAGCCAAGCCTGATTCCAGCAAAGCCCGCCTTTCATGGCGGGCTTTGTTTTGTGGCCTGTTCGCCGGCAAGCCGGCTCCTACAGGGCGCCATCCGTAGGAGCCGGCTTGCCGGCGAAAGGGCCGGTACAGGCAACCAATGGTCTAAGGTTCATGTCCAACCTTGAATCCATGGATGTCGCAGGAGGCCCCCGATGCAGCGCTGTCCCATCGACCAGGCAGTGGACGAGGTCCTGAGTCGCCTGCCTGCCCATATCCACCTGGGCCTGCCCCTGGGCCTGGGCAAACCCAACGCCTTCGTCAACGCGCTCTATGCTCGGGTGCACGCGCTGCCCGAGCGTCATCTGACGATCTACACCGCCCTGTCCCTCGGTCGCCCACCCCTCGGTGACGGCCTGCAACGTCGTTTCCTCGGCCCCTTCGTCGAGCGCGTGTTCGCCGACTACGAAGAGCTCACCTACCTCGCCGACCTGCGCAATGACCAACTGCCGCCGAACATCCGCGTCGAGCAGTTCTTCATGCAGCCCGGCAGCCTGCTGCACAGCGCCACTGCGCAGCAGGACTACATCAGCAGCAACTACAGCCACGCCGCCCGCGACATCAACGCCAAGGGCCTGAACCTGATCGCCCAGCTAGTGGCGGCAACGCCCGAGCGCCCTGACCACCTGAGCCTGGCCTGCAACCCCGACATCACCCTCGACCTGCTGCCGATGATCGCCCGGCGCCGGGCTGCGGGCGAAACCATCCTGATGCTGGGGCAGGTCCACGACGAACTGCCCTACATGCCCGGCGATTCGGAGCTGGGTCTGGAGCAGTTCGACCTGTTGATCGACCAGCCAGAGCGGCGCCGCTTGTTCTCCACGCCGAACATGCCGGTGAACACCCAGGACCATTGCATCGGCCTGCATGCCAGCGCCCTGGTGCGTGACGGCGGTACCCTGCAGATCGGCATCGGCGCCATGGGCGATGCCGTGACAGCCGCGCTGCTGGCGCGCCAGGGCGACAACGCCGGCTATCGTGCGCTGCTCGATGAGCTGGATATCGGCTCGTGGCGGGCGCTGATCGAGCGGGAAGGGGGGCTGGATACGTTCGCCCAGGGGCTGTACGGCTGCAGCGAGATGTTCGTCAACGGCCTGCTGGCCCTGGCCGAGGCTGGCGTGGTGCGCCGCCCGGCGGATGAGCAGGGTGTGCTGATCCATGGCGGCTTCTTCCTTGGCCCTCGGGCCTTCTACCAGCGCTTGCGCGAGATGCCGCTGGAACAGCGCGCGCGTTTCGCCATGACGGCTATCAGCTTCATCAACGAGCTCTACGGCCAGGAAGACCTCAAGCGCCGCCAGCGCCGCGATGCCCGCTTCATCAATACGGTGTTCGGCATGACCCTGCTGGGTGCCGGGGTGGCCGACCAGCTGGAGGACGGGCGGGTGCTCAGCGGCGTCGGCGGGCAGTACAACTTCGTCGCCCAGGGCCATGCGTTGGAAGGCGGGCGCTCGATCCTGCTGCTGCGCAGCTGGCGCGAGGCGGGCGGCGAGGTTACGTCGAACCTGTTCTGGACCTACGGGCACTGCACCATCCCGCGCCACCTGCGCGATATCGTGGTGACCGAGTACGGCATCGCCGACCTGCGCGGGCAGACCGACAGCGAGGTGATCGCACGGTTGCTGGCGGTCAGCGATTCGAGGTTCCAGGGTGACTTGATCGAGCAGGCCAAGGCGGCGGGCAAGCTGGCCAAGGATTTCATGCTGGATGCGCGCTACACCGACAACACGCCCGAACGCCTGGAGGCGATTCGCGCGCGGCATTCGCGGTTGTTCCCGGAGTATCCATTGGGCTGCGATTTCACGACTGAAGAGCGCGACCTGCTGCGGGCGCTGAACTGGCTCAAGCGCAAGTTCAAGTTGAGCGAGGTGCTGGAACTGGGCAAGGCGGCGCTGGACGCACCGGCGCCCGATGCCTATGCGGCGCAGTTGGCGCGCATGGGGCTGGCGGAGCCGCAGGGGTTGAAGGAGGAGCTGTACCAGCGGTTGTTGCTGGCAGGATTGGCGGCGACCCGATGAATGGCTGGGGCTGCTGCGCAGCCCATCGCCAGCAAGGCTGGCTCCTACAGGGGAATGCGATCACCTGTAGGAGCCAGCTTTGCTGGCGAAGAGGCCGGAACAGGCGACATCACTCGATGAAGGTCACCACACCGCCTTCCAGCGACTTGACCCGGGCCAGCGATTCGACGCGGTAACCCTGGCTGTCCAGCTCGGCACGGCCGCCCTGGAACGACTTCTCGATGACGATGCCCAGGCCGGCCACGGTGGCGCCGGCCTGCTTGATGATCGAGATCAGCGCCTGCGAGGCCTTGCCGTTGGCCAGGAAGTCGTCGATCACCAGCACGCGGTCGCTGCTGTTGAGGTGGCGCGGCGAGATGGCCACGGTGTTCTCGGTCTGCTTGGTGAAGGAGTACACCGAGGCGGTCAGCAGGTTCTCGGTCAGGGTCAGCGACTGGTGCTTGCGGGCGAAGATCACCGGCACGCCGAGCTTCAGGCCAGTCATCACCGCCGGGGCGATGCCCGAGGCTTCGATGGTGACGATCTTGGTCACACCGGAGTCGGCGAACAGGCGGGCGAACTCGTCACCGATCAGCTGCATCAGCGCCGGGTCGATCTGGTGGTTGAGAAACGCATCGACTTTCAGGACCTGATCGGAAAGCACGATGCCTTCTTCGCGAATCTTCTGCTGCAGTGCTTCCACTGTTGTTTCCTCGATGTAGCAAAGGTGGCCGCAAGAAGCGGCGATGTTAAAGAGTAATGGTTGGTCAGCGTTTGAGCATTGCCCGGATATCGGCCAGGGCGTTGTTGCCGCGCGCGGCTTTCACTTCCACGGGGGCATCGTCCAGGCCTTCCCAGGCCAGGTCGTCCGGCGGCAGTTCGTCGAGGAACCGGCTGGGCGTGCAGTCGATGATTTCGCCGTACTGCTTGCGCTTGGCGGCGAAGGTGAAGGCCAGGGTCTGGCGCGCGCGGGTGATGCCCACGTAGGCCAGGCGGCGTTCCTCTTCGATGGTGTCGGCCTCGATGCTCGAGCGGTGGGGGAGGATCTCCTCCTCCATGCCCATGATGAACACGTAGGGGAACTCCAGGCCCTTGGAGGCGTGCAGGGTCATCATCTGCACGCCCTCGGCGTTCTCTTCCTCTTCCTGCTGGCGCTCGAGCATGTCGCGCAGCACCAGCTTGCCGATGGCGTCCTCGATGGTCATGTCACCCTCTTCGTCTTTCTCGAGGGTGTTCTTCAGCGCTTCGACGAGGAACCAGACGTTGCTGATGCGGAACTCCGCAGCCTTGTCGCTGGCGGTCTGCTGGCGGATCCAGTTCTCGTAGTCGATGTCGCGGATCATCTCGTGCAGCGCGGCGATCGGGTCGTCCAGGGCAACCTTGTGGCGTACCCCGTCCAGCCAATGCTTGAAGCGCTGCAGGCGCTCGGTGTAGCGGGCGTCCAGGTGTTCGCCCAGGCCCATCTCCTCGCTGGCGGCGTACATCGAGATGCCGCGCTCGGTGGAATAGTTGCCGAGCTTTTCCAGGGTGGTCGAGCCGATCTCGCGGCGCGGCACGTTGATCACCCGCAGGTAGGCGTTGTCGTCGTCCGGGTTCACCAGCAGGCGCAGGTAGGCCATCAGGTCCTTCACTTCCTGGCGGCCGAAGAAGCTGTTGCCGCCCGACAGGCGATACGGCACCTGGTGGTGCTGCAGCTTCAGTTCGATCAGCTTGGCCTGGTAGTTGCCCCGGTAGAGGATGGCGAAGTCGCTGTACGGGCGATTGGTGCGCAGGTGCAGGGTGAGGATCTCCATGGCCACGCGTTCGGCCTCGGCTTCCTCGTTCTTGCAGCGGATCACGCGGATCTCGTCGCCCACGCCCATCTCGCTCCACAGCTGCTTTTCGAAGGCATGCGGGTTGTTGGCGATCAGCACGTTGGCGCAGCGCAGGATGCGGCTGGTGGAGCGGTAGTTCTGCTCGAGCATGACGATCTTCAGGGAGGGGTAGTCCTCCTTGAGCAGCATCAGGTTTTCCGGGCGGGCGCCGCGCCAGGCGTAGATCGACTGGTCGTCGTCGCCCACCACGGTGAACTGGTTGCGCATGCCGATCAGCATCTTCACCAGCAGGTACTGGCTGGCGTTGGTGTCCTGGTATTCGTCCACCAGCAGGTAGCGCACGCGGTTCTGCCAGCGTTCGAGCACCTCGGGGTGCTCCTGGAACAGCTTGACCGGTTGCAGGATCAGGTCGTCGAAATCCACCGCGTTGAACGCCTTGAGCGTGCGCTGGTAGTGGGTGTAGACGATGGCGGCGGTCTGCTCGCGCGGGTTGCGCGCCTTTTCCAGGGCTTCGGATGGCAGGATCAGGTCGTTCTTCCAGGCACCGATCATGTTCTTGATCTCGTCGATGCCGTCGTCGCCGGAGTATTCCTTCTGCATGATGTCCGACAGCAGCGCCTTGATGTCGGATTCGTCGAAGATCGAGAAGCCCGGCTTGTAGCCCAGGCGCTCGTGCTCCTTGCGGATGATGTTCAGCCCCAGGTTGTGGAAGGTGCACACCGTCAGGCCCCGGCCTTCCCCTGGGCGTAGCAGGGTGCCGACCCGCTCCTTCATCTCGCGCGCGGCCTTGTTGGTGAAGGTCATCGCCACGATGTACTGGGCGCGGATGCCGCAGTTCTGGATGAGGTGGGCAATCTTGCGCGTGATCACGCTGGTCTTGCCCGAGCCTGCACCGGCAAGCACCAAAAGAGGGCCGCCGACGTAGTCACGGGCTTCCTGTTGCCGGGGATTGAGTCGGGACATGCTAGAAACCGGGGGTCGCCAGAAAATAGCCGCGCATTCTAACAGGCCTCGCGCGGTTGTGGCGCGACCGTCTGACGTGTGAGTCAATGTTTTCTCGCGGCCTGTTCGCCGCCGGTGGCTGCCGATCCTTTCGCAAATCCCCGAAATCCTGTTTGCCGGTTGCGCGGGTTTCGCGCAGGATGCACGTCAAAATACGTCGGGTTCGCGGCCAGGGAACGGCCATGACTAAAAGTGAAAATCATTTTCACTTGGATGCTGTAGGATACGCCGCGCCCGTCGATTCACCGCCACGTCTAAGGAGCCCGCTTGTCCACGCCTGCCGAACCTCTGCGTTTGCTGCTGTTGGCCGATGAGCCGGAATGGGCCGCGCGTCTGCGCGAGTGCCTGCAGCCGCTGGACGGTACAGTGGTGCTGCTGACCGCGCCCAACTGGGCGGCGGTCGACAGCCTGTTCGCCAACGACCGCCAGGCCGTGGTGCTGGCCACCCCCGCGCTGCAACCGGCGCCGGGGCGCTGCGAGCTGCCGACCATCCTGCTGCTGGAGCAGGAACCGGCCACCACGCCGGTGGGGGTCAGCGACTGGCTGGTGCTGGCGCAGCTGAGCAGCGACACCCTGCGTCGCTCCCTGCGCCATGTGCGTGAGCGCGGTGTGCTGGTCGCCACCCTGCAACGCCTGGCCGAGCAGGACCCGCTGACCGGCATCGCCAACCGGCAAGGTTTCCAGGCCTTGCTCACGGCGCGACTGGCGGAGAACGACGGACGTGGCCTTGCCCTTGGCCACCTCGACCTGGACAACTTCCGCCACGTCAACGACGCCCTGGGCCATCAAGGTGGCGATCGCCTGATCCTGCAGGTGGTGGCGCGGCTGAAGGCGCAGTTGGCAGCCGGTGACCAGCTGGCACGCCTGGGCAGCGACGAATTCGCCCTGTTGATCGACACCCGTCGCGACCCCAACCGCGCCGAGTGGATGGCCGAGCGTATTGTCGAAGCGCTGACCGAACCCTACTGGATCGATGGCGAGAGCCTGCTGCTCGGCTGCAGCCTGGGCATTGCCCACGCCCGCGCCCAGGCCGGCGCCGACCCGCTGATGTGGCATGCGCATATCGCCATGCGCCAGGCCAAGGGCAGCCAGGGCTGCACCTTCCACGTGTTCAACGAACGTATCAACCGCAACGCCCGCAGCCTCGCCGACCTGGAAAGCGAATTGCGCCGCGCCCTGCGTCGCGACGAACTGGAGTTGCACTACCAGCCGCGCCTGAACCTCACCGATGGCCGCATCGTCGGCCTCGAGGCGCTGGTGCGTTGGAATCACCCGGAGCGTGGCTTGCTAGCCCCCAGCGAGTTCGTCCCGCTGGCCGAACAGAGCGGCCTGATCGTGCCGCTGGGCTACTGGGTGATCTCCCGTGCCTTGAGCGACATGCAGGCCCTGCGCGAACGCGGCCTGGCGCCGCTGCACATGGCGGTCAACCTGAGCTTCCGCCAGTTCCAGGACAGCCAGCTGCTGGCCACCCTGAGCCGGCTGATCGTCGAGCATGGCGTCGATGCGCGCTGGCTGGAATTCGAACTCACCGAAACCGCGGTGATGCGCCGCAACGAACTGGTGCGCCAGACCATGGACGCGCTGGGGCGCCTGGGCGTGCGCTTCTCGCTGGACGACTTCGGCACCGGCTTCTCCTCGTTCGTGCACCTGAACAGCCTGCCAATCACACTGCTCAAGGTGGACCGCAGCTTTGTCGGTGGCATGGAGCAGCGCGAAGAGAACCGCAAGCTGGTGCACGCGATGATCAACCTGGCGCACAACCTCAACCTGGAGGTGGTGGCCGAAGGGGTGGAAAGCGAGGAGCAGATGGCGCTGCTGCGGGCGTTCGGCTGCGACCAGGTGCAGGGCTTCCTGGTCAGCCGGCCGTTGCCGGTGGCGGCGTTGATCGAGTACCTGTCGCAGTCACAGCAACCCCGCCTGCTGGACATCCTGTAGGAGCGGCTTTAGCCGCGATCACCCGCAAAGCGGGTGCCAGGCACCGCGTTGCCCCATCGCGGCTGAAGCCGCTCCTACAGGTGAGCGGGGACAGCTGCTTTCGCGGTAATCCCCGCCTTGCCGATCATCCGCTTCATCCGCCATTCAAAGCCAAACGTCAGCGCCACCGATGCGCACGCCAGCCCCAACGCCAGGCCCCACCAGATGCCTGGCGCGCCACCGCCCAGGGTGAAGGCGAACAGCCAGGCGCACGGCGCCCCCACCAGCCAATAGCACACCGCGCCGATGAGGAAGGTGGTGCGGGCGTCCTTCAAGCCCCGGATCGAGCCCATGGCGATAGTCTGCACGCCGTCGAACAGCTCGAACCACGCCGCCACCATCACCAGT
The DNA here is from genome assembly GCF_000026105.1 of Pseudomonas entomophila L48. Classification (NCBI taxonomy): domain Bacteria; kingdom Pseudomonadati; phylum Pseudomonadota; class Gammaproteobacteria; order Pseudomonadales; family Pseudomonadaceae; genus Pseudomonas; species Pseudomonas entomophila. Next base: position 5,727,423 of record NC_008027.1, on the reverse strand, counting down.
TGCACCGCCAGCTGGAAGATCGGCGCGAAGGCCGGGTCGTGGCGATTCACCAGCAAGGCCACCAGTTCGTTCGGCAGCACCAGGAACAACACGGCGAAGCCGAGCATCAGCGACGCGCCGAAACCGATCCCCACCCGCCCGGCGCTGCGTGCCGCGAGCAGGTTGCCGGCACCGTAGTAAAGGCCGACGCGCATGGTCACGGCGTACGAAAGCCCTGTCGGGACCATGAACGCGGTCGAGACGATCTGCAGGGCGATCTGGTGCGCCGCCAACTGCGTGCTGCCGAGCACGCCCATGCACAGGGCGGCGAAGGCGAACAGCCCGACCTCGACCATGTAGGTGCCGCCGATCGGCAGGCCCAGGCGCCACAGCTCACGCAGCGCCGGCAGCGAAGGCCGCCACAGCCCCTTGCGCAGCGGGTATTGGTCATAGGCCTTGTGCCAGCGGATATACAGCGCCAGGGAGATGGCCATGCCCAGCGACACCAGCGCGGTGACCAGGCCGATGCCCATCAGGCCCAGCTTGGGCAGGCCGAACATGCCTTCGATCAGCGCATGGTTGAGCAGGTAGTTGAGCACCGTGCCGGCCAGGCTGATGACCATCACCGGCGTCGAGCGGCCCAGGGCGCTGGTGAAGCCGCGCAGGGCCATGAAGGTCATGTAGCTGGGCAGGGCCAGCGGCAGCAGGGTCAGGAACTGCATGGCCGAGTCGACGTTCTCCGGCTTCTGGCCGAACAGCAGCAGCGCGGGCTTGAGGTTCCACAGCACCAGCGCCGACAGCACGGCCAGGCCCCAGGCCAGCCACAGGCCGCTCTGTGCCAGGCGCGTGGCGCCCTCGATGTCGTTGGCGCCCTTGCGGATCGCCACCAGGGTGCCGACCGCGGCGATCACCCCCAGGCAGAAGATCGACACGAACGAATAGCTGGCCGCGCCCAGGCCGCCCCCGGCCAGGGCCTGTGGGCTGATGCGGGCCATCATCAGGGTGTCGGTCAGCACCATCAGCATGTGCGCCAGCTGCGAGGCGATCAGTGGCCCGGCCAGGCGCAGCAGAGCCTTGAGTTCGGTGGTGGGCGCGACATGCATGGGGCGATCCTTCTTGATGATCCTGTTGAGCGAAGGGTCGATTCTGAGGCTTCGGTCAGCTTTGCACAAAAGGATAAAAGCGATCATTGCCATGAGTCTGACTCATGCCTGTATGATCTGGCATTGCCTTCTCGGCCCCGAATGACAGGTGCGTCATGTCTCGCCAGCTCCCTCCGCTCTATGCGCTGCGTGCATTCGAAGCCGCTGCCAGGCTGAGTTCCTTCACCCGCGCTGGTGAAGAGTTGTCGATCACCCAGAGTGCCGTCAGCCGGCATATCCGTACCCTCGAAGAGCACTTTGCCTGTCGCCTGTTCGTGCGCAGCGGGCGCAGCCTGCAGCTGACCGAGGCGGCGCGGATGCTGCTGCCCGGCGTGCGCGATGGCTTCGCCGCCCTGGAGCGGGCCTGCGACGCCTTGCGCGGGGAGGACGACATCCTGCGCATGAAGGCGCCGTCCACCCTCACCATGCGCTGGTTGCTGGCTCGCCTGAGCCGCTTCCGGCATCTGCAACCAGGCAACGAAGTGCAACTGACCAGCGCCTGGATGGACGTCGACCATGTGGATTTCAACCAGGAACCGTTCGACTGCGCGGTGTTGCTCAGTGACGGCAACTTCCCGGCGGACTGGGAAGTGCGCCGGCTGTTCTCCGAGTTGCTGATTCCGGTGGGCGCGCCGGACCTGCTCGACGAGGCGCCCTGGGACGAGCGGCGCCTGGCCGGCATGGAGCTGCTGCACCCGACCCCCGACAAACGCGACTGGCGTGCCTGGCTGGCGCGCATGGGGCTGACCGACAAAGTGTCGCTCAAGGGCGGGCAGGTGTTCGACACCCTGGAACTGGGCATGATCGCCGCCGCGCGGGGCTATGGCATCTCGATGGGCGACCTGCTGATGGTGGCCGAGGATGTCGCCCAGCGGCGCCTGAGCCTGCCGTGGCCGACGGCGGTGGCCAGTGGCATGGATTATTACCTGGTGTGGCCCAGGACCCGTCCGGGGGGCGAGCGGTTGCGGCGGTTGAGTGCCTTCTTGCAGGAAGAGGCGGTGGCGATGGACCTGCCAGCAGTACACATTCTGCCGGCACAGCGTTGAGCCGTTCGCCAGCAAGGCTGGCTCCTACAGGGGCGTGTGGACGCCGACGGCGCAAAGGTTTGCGAATACCCCGGCCCGACACTCAAGTATTCTCCCGCGACGCCGATCCAATGGCACCAGCGTCCCGGAAGAGGGCGCGATTACCCGTCGATCAGAAAGCGGGCGGTCAGCGTGATCAGGATGATCCCGGCCTCTTGCCAGGAGCTTCCCATGTCCCAACCGCGTGCCCGGATTGCCTCGCAACTCGGTGTCGCCCTCGCCGTCGTGCTGGCGTTGGTGATTACCGGCAGTACCCTGTTCGCCCTGCGTTCGCTGGACGACGCCAACCTCACCACCCGCCAGGCGCACCTGGCCAGCGAGGCGCGGTTGCTGGCCGACCAGCTCGATACCTTCCACGGTTCGCTCAAGGACAACACCCAGCGCCTGAGCGGCCTGTTCGAGCGGCGCTTCGCCTCGGGCCTGGCGGTGCACGCGGGCGAGACGGTCAATGTGGCCGGCGCGCAGACACCGGCCCTGTACCTCGGCGATCACCTGCTGAACAACGATTTCCAGCAGGTCGACGAGTTCCAGCAGATGACCGCCGGGGTCGCTACCCTGTTCGTGCGCAGCGGCGACGACTTCGTGCGCATCAGCACCAGCCTGACCAAGCAGGACGGCAGCCGCGCCATCGGCACCCAGCTCGATCGCCAGCACCCGGCCTATTCGAAGCTCATGGCCGGGCAGACCTATGTGGGCCGCGCCGTGCTGTTCGAACGCAACTACATGACCCGCTACGTGCCGGTGCGCGACGGCGCCGGCCGGGTGATCGCCGTGCTGTTCGTCGGCTTCGACTACACCGACGCGCAGAACGCCCAGTTCGCCAACCTCAAGCGCTTCCGCATCGGCCAGACCGGTTCGCTGGCGCTGCTCGACGAGCAGGGCAAATGGCTGGTCCCACCGGCTGGCGCGGGTGATGCCGACGGGCAGGTGTTCAAACACTTCGAGCCGGGCCAAGGGCGCTTCTGGGCCAGCGCGGGCGAGCAGTTGTTCAGTGTTGCCGTGCCGTTCGCCGAAGGCCCGTGGACCGTGGTGGCGAGCATGCCCGAAGGGGAAATCCGCGAGGTGACCTGGAGCGTCGGCCTGCGCCTGGCCATTGGCAGCCTGCTGGCCATGCTCCTGGCCGTGGCCGCCACGCTGTGGCTGCTGCGCCGCAAGCTGCGCCCGCTGGGCGACCTGGTGCGCCAGGCCGAGGCCCTCGGCGCGGGCGACCTCAGTGCCCGCCTGAGCGTGACCAGCCATGACGAGATCGGCCAGCTGGCGCGCAGCTTCAACCAGATGGGCGAGGCCCTGGCGACCATGGTCGAGCACATCCGCAGTGCTTCCGACCAGGTCAGCGGCCGCGCCCGTTCGTTGTCGGGGCTGTCGTCCGGCGCCTGCGAAGGCATGGACCAGCAATCCGGTGAGATCACCAGCATGGCCGGCGCGGTGGAGGAGTTCAGCGCCACCTCGATGAACATCGCCGACAACATGGCCGGCACCGAGCGCATGGCCCGCGACAATGCCCAGCAGACCCGCATCGGCCGCACGGCCATGGACGAAGCGTCGGCCTCGCTCAAGCAGATCGCCGAGGCCCTGGGCGGCACTGCGGCGGTGATGGATACGCTCGGTGCGCGTTCCCAGGAAATCGGCGGCATCGTCGGGGTGATCACCGCGATTGCCGAGCAGACCAACCTGCTGGCGCTGAACGCCGCCATCGAAGCGGCCCGGGCCGGCGAGCAGGGGCGTGGTTTCGCGGTGGTGGCCGATGAAGTGCGTGGCTTGGCCGCGCGCACCCGCCAGGCCACCGACGAGATCTCCGGCATGATCGCCAGCATCCAGCAGCAGACCGGCCATGCCATCAGCACTCTGGAGCAGGGTAACGAGCTGATGCAGGAGGGGTTGGCGCGCAACGACAAGGTGGCCGAGGCGCTGGCGCGCATCGACGAACAGAGCCGGGTTGCCGGTGAGCAGTTCACCGTGATCAGCACGGCGACCCAGGAGCAGAGCAGCACGGCGACGGTGCTCAGCCGCAACCTGCAGAGCATCGCCCAGGCCAACAGCGAGCAGCGTGACGTGGCCAATGAGCTGGCGATGACGGCGCGGGAGCTGGAAGGGCTGGCGGGGCAGTTGCGTCAGGAAGTGGATCGGTTCCGGGTCAAGTAACAGGTTTGTTGCCTGTGCTGGCCTCTTCGCCGGCAAAGCCGGCTCCTACAGGTACCGCGTAAACCCCTGTAGGAGCCGGCTTGCCGGCGAACCTGGCCTCACATCGCCCCCAGGTCCAAGGCTTGCGCACATGCCTGCAGCGACCGTCGTTCGCTCTGCGCATAAAGCGCCAACTCATCCTGCACCGTCAGCCCCAGCGCCTGCTCGAAGGCCTCGCGGTTGGCATTGCTGCCGTACTCCGCCTGCCCATCGTCGCCCAGGTTGGACTGGAAGATCCCCGCCGCGCTCACCGGCAGGAAGTCCTCGTACACCAACGCCTCGTAATGCACATGCCCGGCGTCGATCAGCCCTTGCAGGGTGGTCGGGCGATCCGCCTGGCCGCGCGCCGCCAGCCCTTTTTCGGTAGCGAAATAGCGGAAGTACGCCAGCCCTTGCTCGCGCATCTGCGCCAGGTCATCCGGGAACTCGGCGAAGTGCTGTGCGAGCAGCGTCATGTAGCGTTCGGCATTGGCCTCGGCCGGCGCGCCGCCCAGGGCTGCGCGGGTTGCATCGAGCAGGCGGTCGTACAGTTGCCGACCCTTCGGCGTCAATGCCGCGCCGCGCTGCTCGATCTCACCGAAGCGCGCGGTATGGCTGCCCTGGGCATCGCTGAAGGCGACCTCTTCCTGTAGGGCCTTGAAGCTGGTCTGGCGCAGCAGGATCGGGTGACGGCGGGTCGGCGGGCCTTCGACCACGGCCTTGGGCGGGATGCCCTTGGCCGGCATGCCGAGCTGGATCGCATCGATGTCCAGGGTGCGTGGCGTGAGGTGGTTGATGTGCGGGCCCTTGAAGGCCACCACGTCGGCGATCAGCCGGTGCTGGTCGTGCAGTTGCTGGTACTGCTCGGCGGTGACGGTGGCGTCCTGGTGCCAGCGGAAGGTGTGCAGGGCTTCCTGGACGAAGGTGTCGGCGTCGGATGCGTTCAGGCCGCCATCGCGTTCGCATTGGTCAATCAGTTCCAGCGCGCGGGGGGTGAAGATCTGCCGCTTGGCCAGGATGCTCTGGGCCAGATCACGCAGTTTCGGATTATCGATCAGCTCCAGGCGCAGCAGCGAGGTGAACACGCGGAACGGGCTGATATGCAGCGACTGCTCATGCACCGCGCGAAACGCGGTGGAGTGCACCGGCACTCCGGCCGAACTCAAGTCGTAGTAGCCGACCGGTTCCATGCCCATCACCGCGAATAGGCGGGCGATGGTGGCCAGCTCCTCGGCGGTGCCCACGCGGATGGCGCCGTGGCGCTCCTGGTCGAGGCGCTCGATCTCGCCGGTCCAGCGCAGGGCCTCGGCGACCTTGGGCTGCTCGGCCATGACCTGGCGGTTGATCTCGCTCACCAGCTCGAGCAGCGTGCCGTACAGGGGCACTTCCTGCTTGTACATGAGCGACATGGCGGCGGAGAACCGCGCGCGGATGCTGTCGGGGCTGACGAAATCGTGGGCGGGCATCGCGAGCTTCCTGGGTGAGTGAGGACCCTTACATGAAAGCTGGGAATGGAGTGGCCGTACAAGCGAAAAAAAGTGCGGGTTTCATTCCTTTTTTGATCGACCTCAGGGGCGGTTCGCCGGCAAGCCGGCTCCTACAGGTGAACCGCTACAACTGCTCGCGTACCCACTCAACCAACGCCCGCACCTTCGGCACCTCCGCCGCATGCTCGGCAAACGCCAGGTAATGCGCGCCATTGCTCTTCATCGCATGATCCCAGGCCACCACCAGGCTGCCCTCGGCCAGCTCCTTCGCCACCAGGTAACGTGGCACCAATGCCACCCCACAGCCGGCCTGCGCCGCGCTCAAGGCCATGTAGAAGGTATCGAAGCGCGGCCCGTGGTAGCTGTTGTCGGTGTGCAGCCCCTGCTCCAGGAACCACTCGTGCCAGGCCTCCGGCCGCGAGGTGCTCTGCAGCAGCACCAATTCCGCCACCGCGCCCGCGTCAGGCAGCGTGCGGCCTTGCAGCAGTTCCGGCGCGCACACTGGCAGCACTTCCTCACCGAACAACTCCACGCAGGTCGCCCCCGGCCAGGTGCCCTGGCCAAAGAAGAACACCACGTCGGCCGAGCCCTGCAGCAGGGCGAACGGTTCCATCTCGTTGCGGATGTCCAGGTGGATGTTCGGGTGGCGCTTGCCGAAGCCCTTGAGGTGCGGAATCAACCAGCGCACGCCGAAACTCGGTTGAGTGGCTACCTTCAATACTTCGGTCTGCGTGCCGTAGCTGAGCACGTAGCGGCTGGACATGTCGACCTGGGTGAGGATCTTGTTCACTTCAGCCAGGTACAGCGCGCCCGCGGGCGTGAGCTGCAGGCGCCGGCGAATGCGCAGGAACAGGTGATGGCGCAGCATCTCCTCGAGCTGCGCCACCTGCTTGCTCACCGCGCTCTGGGTCAGGTGCAGCTCCTCGGCGGCGCGGGTGAAGCTCAGGTGGCGGGCTGCAGCCTCGAAGCACTGCAGGGCGGTCATGGAAGGCACCAGGCGTTTGGACATAGCGGTCTCTGCGGCTCGAATCATTACCTGGCGGAATGATATGCGGAATAAAGGTCGTTTGTTGCACCTGTGTAATCGGATTAATACTGACCCACGTCATTTTCCAACCCTTCACCCGATGTAGGAGAAGCACATGGTTGCTGGATTGCTCGAACGCCTCGGCGTTACCGCCGCGGCTCACACCCAGGGCGACCACCCTGTCCACACCCCGATCGACGGCAGCCAGATCGCCTCGGTGAAACTGCTCGGCAAGGCCGACACCACCGCCCGCATCGACCAGGCGCAGCAGGCCTTCGAAGCCTGGCGCAATGTCCCGGCGCCGCGCCGTGGCGAGCTGGTGCGCCTGTTTGGCGAAGTGTTGCGCGAGCACAAGGCCGACCTGGGTGAGCTGGTGTCGATCGAAGCCGGCAAGATCACCCAGGAAGGCCTGGGCGAAGTGCAGGAAATGATCGATATCTGCGACTTCGCCGTGGGCCTGTCGCGCCAGCTGTACGGCCTGACCATCGCCTCCGAGCGCCCCGGCCACCACATGCGTGAAAGCTGGCACCCGCTGGGCGTGGTCGGCGTGATCAGCGCCTTCAACTTCCCGGTGGCGGTGTGGGCGTGGAACGCTGCGCTGGCACTGGTGGCCGGCAACGCCGTGGTGTGGAAACCGTCCGAGAAGACCCCGCTTACCGCCCTGGCCTGCCAGGCGCTGTTCGAAAAAGCCCTGAAAGCCTTCGGTGATGCGCCGGCGGGCCTGAGCCAACTGGTGATCGGCGGCCGTGAAGCCGGCGAAACCCTGGTCGACGACCCGCGCGTGCCGCTGGTCAGCGCCACCGGCAGTACCCGCATGGGCCGTGAAGTCGGGCCGCGTGTAGCGGCGCGCTTCGGTCGCAGCATCCTCGAACTGGGCGGCAACAACGCCATGATCCTGGCCCCGAGCGCCGACCTGGACCTGGCCGTGCGCGGCATCCTGTTCTCAGCGGTGGGCACCGCTGGTCAGCGCTGCACCACCCTGCGCCGGCTGATCGTCCACCGTTCGATCAAGGACGAAGTGGTGGCGCGGGTCAAAGCCGCCTACGGCAAGGTGCGCATCGGCGACCCGCGCAAGGACAACCTGGTTGGCCCGCTGATCGACAAGCTGTCGTTCGACGCCATGCAGGGCGCGCTGGCCAAGGCCCGCGACGAAGGCGGCCTGGTGTTCGGTGGCGAGCGTCAGCTGGCTGACCAGTACCCCAATGCCTACTACGTCTCGCCCGCCATTGCCGAGATGCCGGCCCAGAGCGACGTGGTGCGCCACGAGACTTTCGCGCCAATCCTCTACGTGCTGGCCTACGACGATTTCGAAGAGGCGCTGCGCCTGAACAACGAAGTGCCGCAAGGGCTGTCCTCGTGCATCTTTACCACCGACATCCGCGAGGCCGAGCGCTTCCAGAGTGCCTCGGGCAGTGATTGCGGTATCGCCAACGTCAACATCGGCACCAGCGGTGCGGAGATTGGTGGCGCGTTCGGTGGCGAGAAGGAGACCGGGGGCGGGCGTGAGTCCGGGTCGGATGCCTGGAAAGGCTACATGCGTCGCCAGACCAACACCGTGAACTATTCGCGCGAGCTGCCGCTGGCGCAGGGCATCGTGTTCGATTGATGATCGCAGGCGGGGGCTAAGGCCCCCGGATCGCGACGCAAGGCCGCTCCCACAGGGTTCGGCGGGATTCCTGTGGGAGCGGCCTTGCGTCGCGAAAGGGCCGCAACGCGGCCCCAGAGGCAATAAGAACAATAGCTGGAGCCGGGCCATGTCCGAACTGCGTCAAGAATGTCTGTGGGAATTCGTCACCCAGCCGACCGTGGCCGCCCAGGCCCTGGCTGGCGAGCACAAGGCCGATGTCTGCGTGATCGGCGGCGGCATCACCGGCCTGTCCGCGGCGATCCACCTGCTGGAGCAAGGCAAGTCGGTGATCCTGCTGGAGGCCTGGAAGATCGGCCATGGCGGTTCCGGGCGCAACGTCGGCCTGGTCAACGCCGGCACCTGGATTCGCCCCGACGACGTCGAGGCCACCCTCGGCCACAAGCAGGGCAGCCGCCTGAACAAGGTGCTCGGCGAGGCCCCGGGCGAAGTGTTCGCGATGATCGAGCGCCTTGGGATCGATTGCCAGGCGCAGCACAAAGGCACCCTGCACATGGCGCACAACGCCACCGGCATCGCCGACCTCGAGGCCCGCCACCAGCAATGGACCCGGCGCGGCGCCGACGTCGAGCTGCTGACCGGTGCGCAATGCCAGGAATACTGCGGTACCGACAAGATTTCCGCCGCGCTGCTCGACCGCCGCGCCGGCACCATCAACCCCATGGGGTATACACAAGGCCTGGCCGCCGCCGTGAGCCGGCTGGGGGGCAAGCTGTTCCAGCAATCCTCGGTCGAAGGGCTGGAGCGCGACGGCGATGCCTGGCGGGTGAAGACCGCGCGCGGCGCGGTGCGCGCCGACAAGGTGGTGATTTCCACGGGCGCCTATACCGAAGGCGACTGGAGCAACCTGCAGAAGCATTTCTTCCGTGGCTACTACTACCAGGTTGCCTCCAAACCCTTGCAGGGCGCGGCCGCCGACAAGGTCCTGCCCCATGGCCAGGGCTCCTGGGACACCCGCACCGTGCTCAGCAGCATTCGCCGTGACGACCAGGGCCGCTTGCTGCTCGGCAGCCTCGGCCGGGTCGACAACAAGCCGGCGTGGTTCGTGCGCAGTTGGGCCGATCGCATCCAGAGCCATTACTACCCGGAACTGGGCAAGGTCGAGTGGGAGATGCACTGGACCGGCTGCATCGATTTCACCCCCGACCACCTGATGCGGCTGTTCGAGCCGGCGCCGGGGCTGGTGGCGGTGACTGGCTACAACGGCCGGGGCAACACCACCGGCACGGTGATCGGCCGGGCCTTTGCCGAGTTTTTGCTCAAGGATGATCCGGACAGTTTGCCGATTCCGTTCTCGCCGATGAAGCCGGTGAGCGCGCCGTCGTTGCGCACCGCGTTCTATGAGTCGGGGTTCTCGCTGTACCACGCGGGGCAGTGTTTGCGGGTGGTGTTGTAGGCGGTTCGCCAGCAAGCTGGCTCCTACAGGGTCGGCGCATACCTGTAGGAGCCAGCTTGCTGGCGAATCACTTGTGCAGCCAACTCAGAAACCCGCCTTTCTTCACAACGGTCGGCTTCTGCAACAACAGCGATTCACGCTTCTGCCGACGGAAGCGCTGCAACTTGGTCAATGCCGACTTCACGTCCCCGCTCTGGGTCAGGCAGCCGCGTATCTGCTCCTTGTCGATGCGGTAGAGCACACACCCCGTCAGGGCACGGAATTCGACGGGCGAGGCCTCGTCATCCAGCAACCCTTCCAGCGCCAGCACTTCCCCCGGCCCCATGCGGCCACCCTCGACCACCCGCTCGCCATCGCGCACCGACGCCGACACCACGCCACGGCTGATCAGCAGTACATGGTCTGAGCGCTCGCCGATAGCCAGGATCACCTGGTCGGCCGGGTACTCTACCGTGGTCATGCGCTGGCTCAGGCTGTCGCGCTCGTCGCTGGTCAGCGAGCGGAACACCCGCACCTCCTCCAGCAGCTCACGCTGGCGGCTGCGCGCTGGTACGCCGGTCTCGACGTTCCAGATCACGCCACTGGCCTCCAGGTGGCGGTGGGCCAGGTCGAACAGCTGGTTGCGCACTTCGGTCTTGCGCGACATGTCGGCGATGAAACCGCTGGCCTCGTACTCCACCGACTCCAGCGTCGACGCCTTCACCGTGACCTTGGGCGCGGGCTTGTCCAGCAGGATGCTGATGCCCTGCAGGGTCTTTTCCAGCGCATCGAACACCCGCTGCGGGCGCACCTTGGCCGGCACCACCACGCTGATCGACACCCCGTGCACCTCGGCCGGGCGGCTGAAGTTGAGGATCTTGGCCTTGGCCGCCACCGAGTTGGGGATCACCGCCAGGCTGCTGTTGCCGGTGATCAGCCGGGTGGCGCGCCAGTCGATATCGACGACCTTGCCCTCGGTGCCGTCGATGGAGATCGAGTCGCCGATCTGGTAGGGCCGCGTGGTGTTCAGCACGATGCCCGAGAACACGTCGGCCAGGGTGCTCTGCAAGGCCAGGCCAATGACGATGGCCATCACCCCGGAGGTGGCCAGCAGGCCCTTGACCGGCAGCTGCATCACATAGGCCGCCGCCGCCACCGCCGCCACCAGGAAGATCAGCGCCCCCACCACATCCTGCAGCAGGCGCCCGCCGTGGCTGCCCCGCGCCACCAGCAACAGGCCGAACACCACCGTCACCGTGCGCGCGCCGAACAGCCACCAGCCGATCGCCAGCACCGTGGCCATCAGGTTGCGCGACACATCGTCGGCCCAGGGCGGCGGTTGCAGCGGGCTCATGCCCGCGGCCAGCAAGACCCAGCTGAACAGCAGGAAGATCGCCAGCCGCGAGGCGATGCGCCAGGCGCGGCGTTCCAGGGGGATCAGGTGCCAGAGCAGCAGGTCGAGGAAGATCAGGGCGGTGCCGAGCAACAACGGGGAAGACTGGATGAAAGCCAGCATGATGATCTCGGTGCGAGGGAGGGCTGTGGCTAGTAATAGAGCAGGTTGAAGGGGCAGGCAATCTTGTTGTCGCTGTTCGCCGGCAAGCCGGCGCCTACAAGGGCACGATGTTCTTGCTGCAGGCCGATGAGTTGGAAACAATGGCGCACGGTTGAAGCCGCGCGTGCTTCGAGTGTGCCAGGGCGGCATTGGGATTGCCCGGGGCTTTTCGATTTTTCCAGGAGGCTGCAGTGGCTACAGGGACGTTATCGGCAGAAGCGATTTTCGAGAAGTACCACCGGTTCGACGATGGTTATCTGCTGGCGTTCGAGTATCAGGAAGCCGTGGATGGAACCCTCAGCTTTGCAATGACCTTCAACGGCCGTGACAACTGGGCCGGCGGCAATGTCTGGCGACATGTCAGGGTCGTGGTCGAGGATGTTCGGGAGTTGTCCCTGAAAGTATCCAGCGATGAATGCCGGCGGATCTATCTCAGCGTCAAACTGCTGAAGTTCGATGGCCTTTGGTGCATCGATGTGAACGGTATGTATGGCGGTGCCGAAGACCCTCGCTCACTCGACGAGGTCCGACGTGACGGTGAGTTCTATGTAGTGGGCGGCCATGTCCGGGCAGAGGAGCTTCCCGAGCATGAACAGCGACCAAGTGGGTCGATTTCGTGACCCTGTGTGAAACCCTCGGTTTCGTCAATCGCCTGATGTTCGTGTGTGTAATGGTGTCCGCATTCACCCTGGCTATCTATGCCTGGTACTTCGCCAGGCAGCGCGGTCTGGATATCAATACCTTCGAAGGGGCGGGCGAGGTCCACAGGCTGGCCGTGACCTTCGAGCACAAACTGCTCTCGGTGTTGCTCATTCTGGGGCTCTATGTGTTCCCCCTGTTGCTTGTCCTGTCGTTCGGTCCCTTGATCTGGGGGCTGTTCCAGGGGTGTGAGTACAGGCTCAGTGGTCGCAACGCTCACATCGTCTGGAAACTGGTCCGTTAAGCAGCGCTGCGCGAAGGGAAGTCGATCGTTCTTTAAATAGAACGCTAAGGCCAATTTTCGCCGTCTACCGCCTCAAAGGTGATGAATCTAATCTTTGCCCATCAACGCGAAACACCGATGGCAACGACAATCACACACCTTTGGGAGCAACGACGATGAGCAAATTCACCTACAACCGCCTGAACAAAGACGACGCCGCCGTACTGCTGGTGGACCACCAGGCTGGCCTGCTGTCGCTGGTGCGCGACATCGAGCCGGACCGCTTCAAGAACAACGTGCTGGCCCTGGCGGACCTGGCCAAGTACTTCAACCTGCCGACCATCCTCACCACCAGCTTCGAGCAAGGCCCTAACGGCCCGCTGGTGCCGGAGCTCAAAGCACTGTTCCCGGATGCCCCGTACATCGCCCGCCCTGGCCAGATCAACGCCTGGGACAACGAGGACTTCGTCAAGGCGGTGAAGGCCACCGGCAAGAAGCAGCTGATCATCGCCGGCGTAGTGACCGAGGTGTGTGTGGCCTTCCCGGCGCTGGCGGCCCTTGAGGAAGAGTTCGAAGTGTTCGTGGTGACAGATGCTTCCGGCACCTTCAACGAAATGACCCGCGACGCGGCCCACAACCGCATGAGCCAGGCCGGCGCGCAACTGATGACCTGGTTCGGCGTGGCCTGTGAGCTGCACCGCGACTGGCGCAACGATGTCGAAGGGCTGGCGGCACTGTTCTCCAACCACATCCCCGACTACCGCAACCTGATCACCAGCTACAACGCCCTGACCGCCGGCAAGTAAGCCGCCGCCAGCCTGGCACCCGCGCGGTGCCAGGCAAGGCAGCACAGCCATCCAATCCAGCGCCCGTGTGCCGTTGCACAGTGGATGCAGGCTAGCTCATCCCCAGGAAATGTCAGCGATGAACACCGCAACCGAAGGCAACCGCAATGTCGTCACGCTGGTGATCCAGCACAAGGTCCGTGTTCAGGCGCTGGCGCACTACGAAACCTGGCTCAAGCGCGCCGTGACCACCGCCCGCCAACAGCCTGGCCACCTGGACGTCAATGTCATCCGCCCGGACGGTAGCGGCCGCCACTTCACCACCGTGGTGCGCTTCGCCGATGCCGGCCTGCTGCAGGCCTGGGTCAACTCTGCCGAGCGCCAGGCGTTGATCAGCGAAGTGCTGCCACTGTTGGAAGACGGCGACCAGACCCAGGTGCACGACGACCCGGAGTTCTGGTTCACCCCGCCCAGCATGGGCGCCGCGCAACCACCGCGTTGGAAACAGGCCCTGCTGACTTACCTGGTGATCTGCCCGATGACCCTGGTCATTCCGCAGCTGCTGGCGCCGCTGTTTGCCCGTTATCCGCTGCTGGGTGGCCCGGTCACCGGCAACTTGGTCACCAACCTGTTCGTCATCCTGCCCGTGGTGTTCTACATCATGCCCTGGGTAACCCGCCGCTGCGCCGCCTGGCTGCGTGGCTGAATTTTGCGAACCGCCAAATCCATTTTCAGGAGATACCGATATGAGCACGCTCGTCACCCGCGATGGCACCTCGATCTACTACAAGGACTGGGGCACCGGCAAACCCGTGCTGTTCAGCCACGGCTGGCCGCTCGATGCCGACATGTGGGATTCGCAGATGGAGTACCTGGCCAGTCGCGGCTACCGCGCCATCGCCTTTGACCGCCGCGGTTTTGGCCGCTCCAGCCAGCCGTGGGACGGCTACGACTACGACACCTTCGCCGATGACATCGCCCAGCTGATCGAACACCTCGACTTGCGCGAAGTGACCCTGGTGGGCTTCTCGATGGGCGGCGGTGATGTCAGCCGCTACATCGCCCGCCATGGCAGCGAGCGTGTGGCCGGCCTGGTGCTGCTGGGCGCGGTGACGCCGGTGTTCGGCAAGCGTGCTGACAACCCGGACGGTGTCGATACCACGGTGTTCGACGGTATCAAGGCCGGCCTGCGTGCCGACCGTGCGCAATTCATCGCTGACTTCGCGGCGCCGTTCTACGGTATCAACCATGGCCAGCAGGTGTCCCAGGGCGTCCAGGCCCAGACCTTGAACATCGCCCTGATGGCATCGATCAAGGGCACCCTGGATTGCGTGACGGCGTTCAGCGAGACCGACTTCCGCCCGGACATGGCCAGAATCGATGTGCCGACCCTGGTGATCCATGGTGACGACGACCAGATCGTGCCATTCGAAACCACTGGCAAGCGGGCCGCCGAGCTGATCCGTGGGGCTGAACTGAAGGTATACGCCGGCGCACCGCACGGGTTCGCGGTGACCCATGCGCAGCAGTTGAACGAAGACCTGCTGGCGTTTCTTCAGCGGTAAAGGTGCAAGGCACGAGCCCCAGGGGTTGCTAACCTCAATCAGCCCCACGGCACATCCATCCAATCCTTCGCCTGGCGTCAACCGGCATGCTCCGCCATGACGCCTGTCGCATCCCGATGGAGAACACCATGTCCCAGGCCTCGAACGACAAGAGCCGCCGCCAGTTCCTCGCCGCCAGTACCATGCTTGGTGCGGCTGGCGCCATCTGGTCCGCGTTGCCCTTTGCCGGCACCGCCGGTTCCACCTATGCAGCCACCCAAGGAAGCCCCATGACCGCCGACCTCATCCTGTTCAATGGCCGACTGCACACCGTCGACCGCGAGAAACCCCAGGCCAGCGCCGTCGCCATCAAGGACGGCACGTTCATCGCCGTGGGCAGCGACGCCGAAGCCATGGCCCATAAAGGCAGCAGCACGCAGATCATCGATCTCAAGCAGCGCACGGTGATCCCGGGCCTGAACGACTCGCACCTGCACCTGATCCGCGGTGGGCTGAACTACAACCTGGAACTGCGCTGGGAGGGCGTGCCATCGCTGGCCGACGCCCTGCGCATGCTCAAGGACCAGGCCGACCGTACGCCGACCCCGCAGTGGGTGCGGGTGGTCGGGGGCTGGAACGAATTCCAGTTCGCCGAAAAGCGCCTACCCACCCTGGAAGAAATCAACCAGGCCGCGCCCGACACCCCGGTGTTCATCCTCCACCTGTACGACCGCGCGCTGCTCAACCGCGCCGCGCTCCGGGCGGTCGGCTACACCAAGGACACGCCCAACCCGCCCGGTGGCGAGATCCAGCGCGACAAGTTCGGCAACCCCACCGGCATGCTCATCGCCCGGCCCAATGCCGCCATCCTCTACGCCACCCTGGCCAAGGGGCCGAAGCTGCCGCTGGAGTACCAGGTCAATTCCACCCGCCAGTTCATGCGTGAGCTCAACCGCCTGGGGCTGACCAGCGCCATCGATGCCGGCGGTGGCTACCAGAACTACCCGGATGACTACCAGGTGATCCAGGAGCTGGCCGACAACGGCCAGCTGACCGTGCGCATCGCCTACAACCTGTTCACCCAGAAACCCAAGGAAGAACTGGCCGACTTCAAGAACTGGACGCAGAAGGTCAAGCCCGGCGACGGCAACGACTTCCTGCGCCACAACGGCGCTGGCGAGATGCTGGTGTTCTCGGCGGCCGACTTCGAGGACTTCCTCGAACCCCGCCCGGACTTGCCGCAGACCATGGAGCAGGAACTGGAACCCGTGGTGCGCCACCTGGTCGAGCAGCGCTGGCCGTTCCGCCTGCACGCCACCTACGACGAGTCCATCTCGCGCATGCTCGATGTGTTCGAGAAGGTCAACCGCGATATCCCGTTCAATGGCCTGCCGTGGTTCTTCGACCATTGCGAGACCATCACGCCGAAGAACATCGAGCGGGTGAGGGCGCTGGGTGGTGGCATCGCCATCCAGGACCGCATGGCGTTCCAGGGCGAATACTTCGTCGAGCGCTATGGCGCCAAGGCCGCCGAGGCGACCCCGCCGATCAAGCGCATGCTGGCCGAGGGCGTGCCGGTGGGTGCGGGTACCGATGCCACTCGGGTGTCCAGCTACAACCCCTGGACCTCGCTGTACTGGATGGTCAGCGGCAAGACCGTTGGTGGGTTGGAACTGTACCCGGACGGTGGCCTGAGCCGTGACGTTGCCCTGCAGCTGTTCACCCACGGCAGCGCCTGGTTCTCCAGCGAGCAGGGCAAGAAAGGGCAGATCAAGGTGGGCCAGCTGGCCGACCTGGCGGCGCTGTCGGCGGACTTCTTCAGCGTCGAGGAAGAGGCGATCAAGTGGATCGAGTCGGTGCTGACCGTGGTCGACGGCAAGGTGGTGTATGGCGCCGGTGACTTCGAGAAGCTGGGGCCGGCGCAGATCCCGGTGGTGCCGGAGTGGTCGCCGGTGGTGAAGGTGCCGGGGCACTGGCGGGCCGGCGCACCGCTGGCTGCGGCCGTGCACCAGTGCGTCGGGCCTTGCGGGGTGCATGCGCACAGTCATGAGAAGGCGCGGCATTCCAGTGTGCCGGTGAGCGACTTCCAGGGGTTCTGGGGGGCGTTGGGTTGTTCCTGCTTTGCGTTCTGAGTGAAACGGGGGCCGCTTTGCGGCCCTTTCGCGGGTAAACCCGCTCCTACAGGGATTTGTGGGCGCGGGCTACGCCATGTCGCTGACCGCAAACTCCTCCGCCAGGTGATCGATCAGCGCCCGTACCGACGGCAGCAACCCCCGCCGCGACGGGAAGATCGCATGCACGATCCCACAGCGCGGCTGCCAGTCCGGCAGCATCTCCACCAGGCGCCCGGCCGCCAGGTCCTCACGCACCGCCACCCGCGGCAGGTGCGCGATCCCCACCCCGGCCACCACGAAATGCCGCAGCGCGAACAAGTCATCGGTGACCATTCGTGGTTTGTGCGGGATCACCAGGCTTTGTGCCCTGTCCTCACCCTGGAACAGCTCCCACTGGTACTCGCGCTGGGCGCCGCCCCAATGCAGGCTGGGCAGCGTGCTCAGTTGCTGTGGGTCGAAACCTGCCGGCAGCTGTTCGAGGAATGACGGATGGCCGACCAGGCACTGGGTGCTGTTGCTCAGCACCTTCATCACCATGTCGGTGTTCTCCAGCGGCGGGAAGCGCACCCGCAACGCGATGTCGAAACCCTCGTGCAGCAGGTCGACGCGGCGGTTGGTGCTCTCGATGAACAGCTCCACCTGCGGGTACTTGAGCATGTAGCGGGTCAGCATCGGCCCGACCCAGGAGTTGAGCAGGGTGGTCGGGCAGCTGACGCGCACCAGCCCGCGTGGTTCGCTGCGGTTGCGTTCGATGATCTCGGCGGCGCCCTCGGCCTCCACGCGCATGGCCAGGCAACGGTTGTAGTAGGCCTGGCCGATCTCGGTCAGCGAGCAATGGCGGCTGGTGCGGTGCAGCAGGCGCACGCCCAGGCGCTCCTCCAGGTCGGCGATGCGCCGGCTGAGCTTGGACTTGGGCATGTCCAGTGCCCGGCCGGCCGGGGCGAAGCCGCCGTGTTCGACCACCTGGGTGAAGTAGTAGAGGGAGTTGAGGTCTTCCATGGGGCGGTCTCCGGGTGTTGGGTTGCCAGTACCGGCCTCTTCGCCGGCAAAGCCGGCTCCTACAAGGGTTGCGCCGTACCTGTAGGAGCCGGCTTTGCCGGCGAAGAGGCCCGTAAGCCAACCCACTATCTATCGTTCATAAAACAGGACGCTAAAGCCAATTTTCGCAGTCTACCGACTCAAAGGTAACGAATCTAATCTTTGCTCATCAACGCGAAACACCACCCCTCAGGAGCAACGACATGAGCAAATTCACCTACAACCGCCTGAACAAAGACGACGCCGCCGTACTGCTGGTGGACCACCAGGCTGGCCTGCTGTCGCTGGTGCGCGACATCGAGCCGGACCGCTTCAAGAACAACGTGCTGGCCCTGGCGGACCTGGCCAAGTACTTCAACCTGCCGACCATCCTCACCACCAGCTTCGAGCAAGGCCCCAACGGCCCGCTGGTGCCGGAGCTGAAAGCACTGTTCCCGGATGCCCCGTACATCGCCCGCCCCGGTCAGATCAACGCCTGGGACAACGAGGACTTCGTCAAGGCGGTGAAGGCCACCGGCAAGAAGCAGCTGATCATCGCCGGCGTGGTGACCGAAGTGTGCGTGGCCTTCCCGGCGCTGGCGGCCTTGGAGGAGGAGTTCGAGGTGTTCGTGGTCACCGACGCTTCCGGCACCTTCAACGAAATGACCCGCGACGCGGCCCACAACCGCATGAGCCAGGCCGGCGCGCAACTGATGACCTGGTTCGGGGTGGCCTGCGAGCTGCACCGCGACTGGCGCAACGACGTCGAAGGGCTGGCGGCGCTGTTCTCCAACCACATCCCCGACTACCGCAATCTGATCACCAGCTACAACGCGCTGACTGCTGGCAAGTAACCCGCGCTGAAAACGCCAAAGGCCGGCCCCGTCGAAGGGGCCGGCCTTTTTGTGCTTGGCCCGTAGGAGCTGGCTTGCCGGCGAACCTGCTCAGGCCCTCATTTCACGCCATTGGACTCGATCCCCTCCAGCATCGCCTCCGTCAGCCCCTCGGCCATCTCGACCGCATGCAGGTTGGCCCACAACAGGCTCTTGCCCGTGTCGTCCATATGGTCGAGGGCTTTGTAGCCAACGTTGTAGGCGCTGCGCAGGTACTGGGCGACATGCACCAGGGCGTCGTGGGCGTTGATGTCGGGGTTGACCGCGAACAGCGGTGGGTGGCCGGCGTCGCATTTGCCGAAGGGGTGGTGGCGGGTGTCGGGGAGGGGTGGGTCGGGGACGATCTTTTTCATTGCAGATTCCTTCTTGAGGTTTGACTGCAACCGTCCGTTTCCACGCAGAGGGCGGCAGTTGTACACGGGGTGGAAATCCGGAAAGAAGGTCACCCGGTAGGCCAGAGGCCTCCCGCATACAACTGCCATTACGGCACCTTCTAAGGACTACTGGGTTTCCACACCCGATCGCTGAACCGACAGCGACTGGGAGATCCTAGAGGGCGTGATTTCCCCGGACAATCAGACGGGAATCGACAGATCTCGTAGGGTATTTCCTGGGGTGTAGGCTGGTCAGTGAGAAAGGTTTTCAGATCACGTAGGACATTGCTGAGCTCGGCAGATTCGGGCGTTTTTCGAACATCCTCTGTCGAGGTTGTCAGAAGTTTCTCGGTTGATCTGCTCTGCCGCTGTTGTATGGTTTCGGACGAGCGCGAAACCAGTTGCTATCCAGTGGCGATAACTGGTGTAGGGACCCCGTTGGTGGCTGGATCATCAGCGTAGGGTGAGACCTCGATCTGCCGTTTAAAGCGGGGCCGCTCTGCGGCCCTTTCGCGACACAAGGCCGCTCCCACAGAGGATTGCGATCTCCTGTGGGAGCGGCCTTGTGTCGCGAAAGGGCTGCGCAGCAGCCCCAAAAAGTTCAAGACGGAGTGACAGCCATGCACAACCCTCCCCATCCCGGCGAAGCCCTGCGCGAAGACATCCTGGCCACCATCGGCATGAACGTCTCTTCCCTGGCTCGCCACCTTGGCTACTCACGTGGCCAGTTATCCACAGTGCTCAACGGCCACGCCGCCATTTCAGCCGACCTGGCCTATCGCCTTGAACTGGCCGGCCTCGGCAGTGCCCGTCAGTACCTGGCCGAGCAGGCGGCCTATGACCTGTGGCAGGCCGCGCACCGCGAGCATCCACCCATCGAGCGGTTGGCGTTCGCCTGAGTCTCAATCCGCATCCGACTCGAACAACCGCTCCAGCTCCACCCGCGCTTCCTTGGCCGTCTGCATCACCTTGGCCCGGTCGTCACGCACCAGGCCCTGGGCTTCCAGCACCTGTTCGTCATGCTCGGCGAACCGCTCGATCCGGTAGGCCGCCTGTTCCTCCGACAACCCCAGCCCGATCAAGGTGCGCCGGCTCATCTCCAGGCTGGAATGGAACGTCTCGCGGATCGGCTCGGCGCCCACGTCCATCAACTTGTGCACATGCTGGCGGTTGCGCGCCCGGGCGACCACCTTCAGGTGCGGGTACAGCCGCTTGACCCGCTCGGCGGTGCGGGTGGCGGCCTCCGGGTCGTCGATGGTGATGATCACATACTCGGCCTCGCCGACCTTGGCCGCATGCAACACATCGGAGCGCGATGGGTCGCCGTAGAACACAGGCACCTGCTCGAACATGCGGGTCATCTCGATGGTGTCCACCGAGGTTTCCAGGGCAATGAACGGCACCTTCTGCGCCCGCAGGATGCGCGCGACGATCTGGCCCATGCGGCCCATGCCGACGATCACCACCCGCGGGGTGCCGGCGTCGATACTCTTGTACTGCTCGGGCACTTCGCGCGGTGGCTGCGGGCGCTTGAGGGCGCGGGCGCAACCGAGCATCAGCAGTGGGGTGATTGCCATCGACAGGGTGATGGTCATCAACAGCAGGTCGTAGGTCTGGATATCGAACAGCCCCTGGTCCTTGCCCAGCTTGAACACCACGAAGGCGAACTCGCCACCGGCCGCCAGCACCATGCCCAGGCGCAGGGCGCTGGCACGGTTGAGCCCACCCGCCAGGCGGCCGACGCCGATCAGCAGCACCAGTTTCACGGCGATCAGCAGCAGGGTCAGGCCCAGTAGCACCAGCGGCATTTCCAGCAGCAGGCGCAGGTTGGCGCCCATACCGACACTGATGAAGAACAGCCCCAGCAGCAGGCCCTTGAACGGCTCGATCTGCGCTTCCAGCTCATGGCGGTATTCCGAGTCGGCCAGCAACAGGCCGGCGAGGAAGGCGCCCAGGGCCATGGAAACCCCGGCTTCCTCCATCAGCCAGGCGGTGCCGATCACCACCAGCAGCGCGGTGGCGGTGGACACTTCCGGCAGGCCGGTGCGGGCCACGGTGCGAAACAGTGGGCGTAGCAGGTAGCGGCCGCCGACGACGACCACGGCGATGCTGGCGAACACTTTCAGCCCGTGCTCGAGACTGTCGCCTTGGGCAGTGTCCGGGCCGCTGGCGGCCAGCAGCGGTACCAGGGCGATCAGCGGGATCGCGGCGATGTCCTGGAACAGCAGGATGGCGAACGCCAGGCGGCCGTGGGGCGCGTTGAGCTGCTTGGTTTCGGCCAGGCTTTGCAAGCCCAGTGCGGTGGACGATAACGCCAGGCCCAGGCCCAACACCAAGGCGGCCGGCAGTGTCTGGCTGAAGCCGAACAGGGCGATGGCGCCGATCACCGCGCCCGTCAGCAGTACTTGCGCGGTGCCGACGCCGAACACCGATTTGCGCATCAGCCACAAGCGTCGTGGAGACAGCTCAAGGCCGATGATGAACAGCAGCAACACCACGCCCAGTTCGGAGATATGCGCGACACTTTCGGTGTCGCGGATCAGGCCCAGGGCCTGCGGGCCGATGGCCACGCCGGCCAGCAGGTAGCCGATCACGGCGCCCAGTTGCAGGCGTTTGGCGAGGGGAACGGCGATCACGGCGGCGAGCAGGAAGATCACCGCGGTTTGTAGAAGGCTGCCTTCGTGTGGCATCGGTTCGGGCTCCATGAACTGCGTGGGCAGCGGTTGTGTCTGGAGCGCTATTTTGCGGACTGGTCGTGGCAACGACAATCCGCCAGGGCGTGACGCATCGTTCGTTCAGAGGAACGGTACGCCCGGCCCCCGTACCGTAGGAGCCAGCTTGCTGGCGAACCAAGCGCCGCGGTGGCTGGCACCGGCGTTGCCGGTGTTCGCCGGCAAGCCGGCTCCTACGAGGGCACGTTGTTACTGGAGGTGTTGCTTCAATGCCTGTGCCGCCTGGTCCATGGCACTGCGGACAGTGGGCACCGTGCTCAGCACATTGAGTAGGCCGTAGTCATGGATCATGCCGTTGTAGCGCACGGCGGTCACCGGCACCCCGGCCGCGTCGAGCTTGCGGGCATAGGCTTCGCCTTCGTCACGCAGCACATCCATCTCGGCGGTCTGCACCAGCGCCGGTGGCAGGCCCTTCAACTGCTCGAGGCTGGCGCGCAACGGCGAGGCGTGGATGTCATCGCGCTGGCGCGGGTCGGTGGTGTAGCTGTTCCAGAACCACTGCATCATGTTGCGGGTCAGGAAATGGCCCTCGGCGAACTGGTTGTACGACGCGTTGTTGAAGTTGGCATCGGTCACCGGCCACAGCAGTGCCTGGAAGCGCAGCTTCGGCGTGCCGGCCTCCTTGGCCTTGATCGCCACCACCGCGGCCATGTTGCCGCCGACGCTGTTGCCGGCTACTGCCAGGCGATTGCCGTCCACGCCGATCTCCTTGCCATGCTCGGCCACCCAGCGGGTGGCGGCGTAGGCCTGGTTGATCGCGGTGGGGAATTTCGCTTCTGGCGATGGCGTGTAATCGACGTACACCGCTGCCGCGCCGGAACCGACCACCAAGTCGCGGATCAGGCGTTCGTGGGTGGGGTAATCGCCCAGCACCCAGCCGCCGCCGTGGAAGAACATGAACACCGGCAGCTCACCCTTGGCCCCTTCGGGGCGTACCACGCGGATCTCCAGCGGCTGGCCGTCGGCCTGGATGGTCCGGCGCTCGACGCGAATACCCGACAGGTCGACCTTCACCCCGGCCTGTGCACCACTCAGTACGGCGCGGGCATCTTTAGGTGCCAGGGTTTCCAGCGGCTTGCCACCGCCAGCGGCGAGGGCATCGAGGAAACCTTGGGTGGTGGACTCGACGCCGGGGCTGCCGGCGGCGAAGGCACTGTTCACGGCCAAGGTCAGCAGGCCGGCGGTCAGGGTGCGGGACAGGTTCATGTTCGGGCTCCTTGAGTGATGTGTCGGTGGTTCAGTTCTGGTTGGCGAGGGTGGTGGGTTGCACGTAGCTCACGGCGCGCAGCTGGCCGCTGCTGTCGCGGTAGGTCAGGGTGGCGTTGCCGGTGTGGCCCTGGGTGCTGGCGGGCGCGTCGACCTTGACCACCTGGGCGATGTCCAGGTCCATGCCGTAGTGGTAGGGGGTGGCTTCGGTGGCGAAGGCGCCGGCACTGGTGCCGAGGGTCAGGGCGGTGGCGGTCAGGGCGAAGGCTTTGCGAAGGGTCATGGTCGTTCTCCAGGTTCTGCTGAGTGGGGTTGGCGACTGCTTGCTGCGTGAGATGAATATTGCGCGATAATATTTAGTGCGCAAAATATATTTCCACTATGGCGCCGATTGAGCGTGTCTGTAGGAGCGGCTTTAGCCGCGATGCGGGCAACGTGGTGTGTGGCACCGGCGTTGCCGGTGATCGCGGCTAAAGCCGCTCCTACAGAGCCGGTGTTACAGGCTGCGTCAGGCGCTGGGCCGGTACTGCAGCGCTTCGGCCAGGTGCGACCTGGTGATGGAGGGGGCCTGTTCCAGGTCTGCCAGCGTGCGGGCCACCTTCAACAGCCGGTGTGCTGCCCGCAACGATAAGGTCAAGCGTTCACAGGCCGTCTCCAGCCAAGCCTGGTCAGCCGGTTCCAGCGGGCAGTGCCGGCGCAGGCCTTTAAGGTCAAGGAAGGCATTGGTGCAGCCTTGGCGGCGTTGCTGCAACTCGCGAGCCTCGGCGACCACGCGGGCAACACTGGAGCTGGTCTCACCGCTGGGCTGGCTGTTCAGCACGGTGCTTTCGCGGGCCACGGTAAGATGCAGGTCGATACGATCGAGCAGGGGGCCGGAGAGTTTGTTGCGATAACGCTGGATCTGCTCGGGGCTGCAACGGCAGCGGCCGGTGGGGTCGCCGAAGTAACCGCAGGGGCAGGGGTTCATCGCCGCTACCAGCTGGAAACGCGCCGGAAAGCGCACCCGGTCCTTGGCCCGGGCCACCACGATCTCGCCGGATTCCAGCGGCTCACGCAGCACCTCCAGCACGCGTCGCTCGAACTCCGGTAGCTCGTCGAGAAACAGCACGCCGTGGTGCGCCAGGGTGATCTCGCCGGGCTGCGGTCGGCTGCCACCCCCGACCAGCGCCGGGCCGGATGCGGAATGGTGGGGATGACGAAATGGCCGCTGCGGCCAGCAGTCGAGCGGAGCATGGCCGCTGACCGAGCGGATGGCCGCCACCTCCAGCGCCTCGCGCTCGTCCAGCGGCGGCAGCAGGCCGGGCAGGCGGCTGGCGAGCAAGGTCTTGCCGGTACCGGGCGGGCCTGTGAACAGCAGGTTGTGCCCTCCGGCGGCCGCCACCAGCAGGGCGCGTTTGGCGGCGACCTGGCCCTGGACTTCGCTCAGGTCTGGGTAGGGCCGTTGTTCCAGTAGCAAGCCATTAGCCGCGTAGGGTGGCAGGGGCAGTTGCCCGCTCAGGTGGGCGACCAGTTCCTGCAGAGTGCCAACGGCATACACCACCAACCCGCTGGCCAGGCTGGCCTCTTCGGCATTCTCTCGGGGTACCACCAGCGCCCGGCCGGCATCGCGTGCGGCGAGGGCTGCAGGCAGCACCCCCTGAACTGGCCGCAACGCCCCGGACAAGGCCAGCTCGCCCAGGCATTCGATGTCATCGAGGGTGGCCGCCGGCACCTGGCCGTTGGCGGCGAGGATACCCAGGGCGATGGCCAGGTCATAGCGCCCGCCGTCCTTGGGCAAGTCGGCGGGGGCGAGGTTCTGGGTGATGCGCCGGGCTGGGTAGTCCAGCCCCGAGTTGACGATGGCGCTGCGCACCCGGTCCTTGCTCTCCTTGACCGTGGCCTCCGGCAAACCGACCAGGGTGAGCGTGGGCAGGCCGTTGGCCAGGTGGGTTTCGACGCTGACAGGTGGTGCCAGCACCCCGACCTGGGCGCGGCTGTGGACGAGGGCGAGGGACATTGGGCGCTCCGTGCTTGCTTGCGAGGGGCCGCATCCGGCGGCCCGGCAAAGCTTAGAGGGGTCTCTGCTCGCAGGGCTGAAAAGAGTGCATCGAGGTTTTACCGCGCTCGCTCAAGGTTCGAGTGGGTGCAGGGCGCTGGCCGGACCGCAGTGAGCCAGCAGTGGATCCGAGGGTTCGAGCAGCAGGCTGCGCACGGGCAACTCGACCCTGGGCATCAGTCGCTCAAGGAGCTGCTCGCACGCCTCCTGTTCGAATGGAACCTCGCCGCTGACTCGCCGCAGCAGCCGTGAAAGCCAGGAGTTGCGTGGCAGCACCACCAGCAGATAGTGATCCGCGCCAGGCTCGAGCAACAGCCAGGCACCGGCCGTGGCCGACAATAACGGAGCAAGGGTTTCGGTCAGTATCTCCAGTTTCGATGCGGGCAGGCCGTGGGGCTGGTAGTCAGGCGCTTGCTCGAAGGCCTGCGACAGCTCGTCCGCCTGTTCGCGCAGGAGGCGGGCGGCGGCCCAGTCCTGGTTGCGCAATGCATGTTCGGCAAGGCGGTGCAGTGCGCTCACCTGGTACCTGGAGGGTTGCTCCGCCAGTGCTTGCCACAGCTCGCTGGCCGTCGAGCAGTCGCCCTGCTGCTGGTGCCGCTGTGCCTGCTGGAACATCAGCCAGGGATGCTGTGCATCCAGGGCCAGGCCAAGCTCGAGCCAGTTTTCACCTTCGCATCCAGGCGCCAGCAGGTGGCGCTCCAGCCAGGCGAGGTGCGCCAGTTCGTCGGCATTCAGTGTCCGTAGCGAGCGCTTGCTCAGCAGGGCATGCCTATCGCTGCGTTGAGCCCGAGTCCGCTGGGTCGCGCGCTCATGCTGATGCTGAAAATGATCGTCACAGCGCGCGTCCATGCGCTGCGCCAGGGCCGCATGTTCATCCCCCAGCCACAGGCGTGCCGCGCAGGGTGCGGGGCGCTGCCAGGGAATGTCGGCATGCTGTGGGTCCGTGTCGATCTCCAGCGCCGACAGGCGCTGTGCCAGGCTCGGGTGGGTCGAGTGTTCATCCACCTCCTCACGCAAGGCATCATGCAACCAAGTGCAGGCGTGAGCCCTGTCTGTGGGCTCGGCCAGTGGTTGACCATGCGCCAGTTCGGTGAAGTGCCCTCCCGCCGTCTCGACATGGCGCTGTGGCCAGAACGCGGATTGCAGCGCCCGGGACTGGATGCGCATCCCGATCAGCGCCTGCGCCATGACCCGGCTGCCGTAGGTGCGCGCCGCTTCGGCATCGGCCTGGTACTCGCACTGCCGGGCGAACGCGTAACTGGCCCTGAGCAGGCGAGGTACATACCAACCGACGAACAGACGTAGGGGCGCATGGGCCAGCCCGACATGCTTCTCGATACGCTCACCCATGGCCTGCCAGCGTTGCCGTGCAAAATACAGGCGGCTGCTGTAGCGGCCATGCCGCTGGGCGATGTGGGCGAACTCGTGGGCGAGAATCGCCGTGCAGGCTTCGCTGTCCAGCGCTTCGAGTAGTGGTAGCCCGAGTACCAGGCTGTTGCGGGTGCGGCCGAGCAACGAGCGTTGTTGGCGGATGCCGGCATTGAAACATTCATCCAGGTAGACGAAGTCTGGCGCCGGTGCGCCGAGCTTGGCACGTACTTGTTCAATGGCGGCGGCGAGATCCGGCAGTGCTTGCGCATGCAACTCGATACCGGGTGACTCGTCGTCGTCCTGGTGGGTGAATGCCTGGCGGATGATCGACCACCCCATCACCGGTGCCGGCCAGGTCAGCAGCGCGGCCACCCAGCCCGGCCAACCTGAAAAGGTCAGCCAGGCCAGCAAGGGCAGCAGGCACAGCGTGCAGGCGAGGAAGATCAGAAAGCCTTCGCCGAACCACAGCCAGGCATGGATACGCACACGCTCGAGAAAAGTGGCGCTCATGGTTTCAGCGGGTCAGCGCGGCAGGCGGTAGTTCGCCTCTCGAGAACTTGCCCTTGAACAGAAACGCGGTGATCCCGGTGAGGAACGAGAGCAGGCGGTTGTGCGAGTTGAAGATGCACCAGGCGATTTCCTGGATCTGCTCGCTGTCAGGCTTGATCTGCATGGCGCGCGATACCCATTGCATGGCGGCAAAGCGATTCTTGCGGGGCGCACCTTGGCCTTCCATCCAGGCCAGGCCGATTTCCGCGCAGGCACGGGCGGCCACCCAGTCATGGGCGTGATCGAAGACCGTATACAGGTACGCCAGGCCTTGTTCATGGTCCACAGGCTCGCCGTAGCGGCGCAGCAGAATGCCCAGGTGCAGGTTGACGTGGCCATCGATGCGCTCGTCGCCCAAAGCCTCGAGCAGTTGCCCCCAGACTTCCACCCGGGCCACCGGATCGCTCAGGTCCTCACCCGAACTCATGCGGTCACGCGCAATGTTGTACTTGCTGACCTTGCAGCCCATCTGTGCCGCGCGCTTGAGCCAGTAGTCGGCCTTGTGCTCGTCCAGGTACTGCTCGGGCGTGTCATGCAGCCAGCCACGGTGCAGGTCGTACAGCGCGGCCGGGGCATTGGGCAGCTCCAGTTCGGCGAAGCGCTGGTAGAGGAAGTACGCCACCGGATGCAGGTTGGCGCCCCACAGCATCAACGGGACGTCCAGCACGTCGAAACCATAACCATCCCGCCCACTCTGGCGCTTGGCCGCGGTCGCCAGCCATTGGTCGGCCAGCTCGCCCGAACGTTCGAAGCCCCAGAGCCCGAACTGATGCCCGGCGGCGCGCAGGGCGCAGGCTGCGGCGTAGTTGGGGGTGTCACAGAGCCGTTCGATGACGGTCTTGAAGGTCTGCTGCGGATCGGGGGCCAGTTGGTTCACGGCCAGGTAGGCCAGGCTCCAGAACGGCTCGCCGATGTCGCCCACCCAGCTCTGGTCCGGATAGTGCTCCACGCTAGCGCTGAACAACGCCATGGCCCCGGCGTTGTCGCTGAGCGAATAGCGTCGGAACGCCGCTTCGCGCGCGAGCAACGTGGCGCGTTCCAAGGGGCGCAGTTCGCGTTGCGACCAGTCCTGGAACACCGCCTGCCAGTCGGCGATCCTGTCGTGCTCGTCGCTTTCCGGGAGATCGAACTGATCATCGAGGATCACCCAGCGCAGGCCGTTGCGATGGGCTTCGCTCCAGCCGTCGGTCAAGCGGCCGCTGGCCAGGCCGTCGATCTCCTCATAGCTGCCACCCCAGCGTGGTCGAAGGTAGGCGGTGTAGGTCTGCATCGCCTCATAGGCATTGGGGAACCCTGCCATTGCCCTGAGCAACCAATAGTCTTGTGGGCGCTCGAACTCGTGCACGTCACGGGCCGGTAGCAAGGCGGGAAGCGCCTGCGGTAACTCGGCAAGCACCTGGAGGCCATAGCGATGCAGGTGCTCGGCAGCTTCTTGCCGTACCTGCGCCTCGGCCTGGTCGGCGGGGCGCCAGCGAGCTGGCTGGCCTTTGAACAATTCGCTCAGCCAGCCGGGCTCGTCGAAGTGCGCGCAGATCTTGATCATGCAGATTGCCGCGGCCACGGGACGTGGCGACAGGTTCATGGCCTGCAACAGATGGGCAGCGGCCACTTCACAAGCTTGCGCGGCCCCCAGCCAGCGATCCTCGGTCACCTCGGGCGCCACCGCGAAACTGCGGATGTGAGTGGCCCGGTCGAACGCGTGGAAGGCCATGGCGACATGTGGGTGGTAGGCGTTCGGGCACGCGTCGATCCAGGCCTGCAGGACGGCGGTAAGGTCCTTGCCAATCTGGGTTTCCCAGTCGATCAGCATGTGCCCCTTGGCGGCGTCGAGGTAGGCCGGGCACTCACCAGGGGCCGCCTGAAGCCATTGCGCCTCAAGTGAATCGATAAAGTGGGTCAGTTCTTCGAATGCGTTGGCCTGCGCCAGTTCACGGATGTGCTGGCGGGTACGGGTGAGCGTCTGCAAGAGGTCTACCTGGTAAGTCCATTTAAACGGAAGCGTCCATTGCCAAGATGATGGCAAATGAACAGTACGCGATGGACTTATCGGGAGTAAAGCGCAAAGGCCAGGGCTAGGGGGTTCCCTGATGGGCCACTGCCGCCTCCCTGATTC
Organism: Pseudomonas entomophila L48; assembly: GCF_000026105.1. NCBI lineage: Bacteria > Pseudomonadati > Pseudomonadota > Gammaproteobacteria > Pseudomonadales > Pseudomonadaceae > Pseudomonas > Pseudomonas entomophila. Next base: position 5,698,313 of record NC_008027.1, on the reverse strand, counting down.
GCAAGGGGCGGCAGTGTTTGTTTCATGTGCTGCGCAGGTGTCATTGGCTCCTGGTTTGTCGAGCCCCGCAGATGACCACAAGACCTTGTCCCCGTGCCCGGGCCAACAGCTCCTCGGTATCGTCCCCGCCGGGCAGCGCCAGCACCGTGTCCGGCCGGCTGTCACGCAACATGAAGACATTGCGCAGACGTTCGGCCAATTTGCCATGCAGCTGCCAGTTGGGCGGGTAGCGGACGATATCGGCGCCATGCTCGCGGGCCCAGGCTTCGATATCGCCCCCCAGATGCTGGCTGCCGCCATGGATCAGCACGCGGATCGGTTGCTGGCGCTGGAGGTCGTCCAGCGCCTGGCGGCAGCGGTGGCTGTCGGCGTAGTTGCGCCCCGCGCAGATCAGTACTCGCATGGCCACCCCTCAGAACCACTGGCCGAAGCGGCGGATGTATAGGGTCTTCATGGTCTGCGCGACCAGGCAGTAGCCCAGCAGGGTCGCGGCCAGCCACGGGAAGTATTCCCACGGCAGCGGCACCAGCCCGACCATCGCCCCCAGCGGCGAGAACGGGATGTAGATGCCCAGGCACATCACCAGCCCCGTCGCCAGGATCACCGGCAGCGCCGCGGTGCTCTGGAAGAACGGCACCTTGCGGGTGCGCAGCATGTGCACCACCAGCGTCTGCGACAGCAGCCCCTCGACGAACCAGCCGGACTGGAACAGCGCCTGCATTTCCACGCTGTTGGCGGCGAACACGTACCACATCAGGGCAAAGGTGGTGATGTCGAAGATCGACGAAGTCGGCCCGATCCACAGCATGAAGCGGCCGATGTTGCGGGCATCCCACTTGCGTGGCTCGCGCAGGAACTGCTTGTCCATGCGGTCCCACGGCAGTGACAGCTGGGAGAAGTCGTACATCAGGTTCTGCAGCAGCAGGTGGATCGCCAGCATTGGCATGAACGGGATGAAGGCGCTGGCCACCAGCACCGAGAACACGTTGCCGAAGTTGGAGCTGGCGGTCATGCACAGGTACTTCATGATATTGCCAAAGGTTTCCCGGCCTTTGAGCACACCCTCTTCCAGCACCATCAAGCTCTTTTCCAGGAGGATGATGTCGGCCGATTCCTTGGCGATGTCAGTGCCGCTGTCCACCGAAATGCCGACGTCGGCATCCCGCAGGGCCGGGGCGTCGTTGATGCCGTCGCCGAGGAAACCGACGGTGTGGCCGTTGGCTTGTAGCGCCTTGAGCACCCGCGACTTCTGCAGTGGGGTGAGCTTGGCGAACACCGTGCGCTCTTCTACCAGCACCTTGAGCTGGGTGTCGTCGAGGCGTTCGATGTCCTGGCCGAGCAGCGGCTGGCCAGGCTCAAGGCCCACTTCGCGGCAGACCTTGCAGGTGACCACCGGGTTGTCGCCGGTCAGCACCTTCACCTTCACACCCATTTCGCGCAGGGCGGCAATGGCCGGGCCGGCAGTTTCCTTGGGTGGGTCGAGGAAGGTCAGGAAGCCGCGAATCACCAGTTCGCGCTCGTCGTCGGTGTGGTACTGGGCCTTGCCTTCGATGGCGGGAATCTCGCGGGTACCGACCAGCAGCACGCGGAAACCTTCCTGGTTGAAGGTGGCGGCAGTGGCGAGCAACTGCTGGCGATGGGCGTCGTCCAGCGCGACCCGCTGGCCGTCCTGTTCCACGTGGGTGGCGATGGCCAGCACCTCTTCGACCGCGCCCTTGCTCACCAGAAGGTGATCGCCCAAGGCGTCCTTGACGATCACCGACAGGCGACGGCGGATGAAATCGAAGGGCAGCTCGTCGACCTTGGCATAGGCGTAGGGTGGCTGGAAGCTGCCGTTCTCTCCGGCGAAGCGCAGCACGGCCTGGTCCATCAGGTTCTTCACACCGCTCTGGTGATGGCTGTTGAGCCAGGCCAGTTCGAGCAGGCGCGGGTTGGCGCGGCCACTGGGGTCGACGTGGTGTTCGAGGATGATTCGGTCCTGCGTGAGGGTGCCGGTCTTGTCGGTGCACAGCACATCCATCGAACCGAAGTTCTGGATGGCGTTCAGGCGCTTGACCACCACTTTGCGCCGGGCCATGGCCACGGCGCCCTTGGCCAGGTTGGCGCTGACGATCATCGGCAGCATTTCCGGGGTGAGGCCCACGGCCACGGCGAGGGCGAACAGGAAGGCGTCGCTCCAGTCGCCCTTGACCACACCGTTGAGCATGAACACCACCGGCACCATCACCAGCATGAAGCGGATCAGCAGGCGGCTGACGCTGTTCACCCCGCGGTCGAAGGCAGTCTGGCTGCGCGAGCCGGCGATGGCCTTGGCCAGGGAGCCGAAATAGGTGCGCTTGCCGGTGGCCACCACCACGGCGCGGGCCCGGCCGCTGACCACGTTGGTGCCCATGAAGCCAATGTTGGGCAGGTCGAGCAGGTTGCCTTGCACGCTGGCGCCGTCGTCGGCGGATTTTTGCGCGACATGGCCCAGGGTGTCGTACTTCTCCACCGGCAAGGCTTCGCCGGTGAGCACGGCCTGGCTGATGAACAGGTCGCGGGATTCGATCAGGCGGATGTCGGCGGGGATCATGTCGCCGGCGCTGAGTTGCACGATGTCGCCGGCCACCAGTTCGTTCATCGGCACCTCGCGCAGGCGCGGGGCCTGGTCGTGGCGTTCACGGCGCAGCACGGTGGCGGTGGTGCGGACCATGGCCTTGAGCGCTTCGGCGGCCCTGTTCGAGCGGTACTCCTGCCAGAAACGCAGCAGGCTGCTGGCACTGACCATGGTCATGATGATGATGACCTTGGTCAGGTCGGCCTCTTCTACCTCGCCTGCGCGCAGGGGCAGCCAGTAGTCGGTGACGAAGCTGATCCCGGCCAGGGTCAGCAGTACATAGATGAAGGGGTTGTGCAGGGCCTTGAGCAGTTGCACCAGGGCCGGTTCCGGTTTGTCGTGGGCGACTTCGTTGGCCCCGTCGCGCTGCAGGCGCTTGCTGGCTTCGTGCTCGGTCAGGCCCAGTTCGCTGGCGTCGAGGTTGGCGAGGGTGACGGCCAGGCCGTTGCGCGCCTCACGGGCGGCGCGCATGGAGAGGCGGGCGTCTGCACCGGTTTTGCTCGTGGTGTTGCGGTCTTTTACGGTCATTTGGCTGTGCTCCTGCCGCAGGAGGCGGCACGACACACAGTCGACTCACGGGTGGGCGGGTGAGTGAACGTGTCTCGGGCCGCGATCATTCGATCGATGAAAAGCATGGTTTTTCCGACGTTTACGTGTTCGCTGGCGAATGCCGGAAATAAGATCGGCAGCGAACTTTCTACTGGCTGATTCCATGGGCTTTTTGAAACCTCGAATAAATGTCAGGCAATAAGAAGCCTGCGAACTTTAAATATTTAAAGTTCGTGAAAGTCTGACGTTTAATGTGTCGTCAGTTCAGGGTCGGGCATGCATCGCGCCGGTCAGCAGAAGCACAGGCGGGCGCGCCATCGACTGGGCGGTTCCTGGGTGTCTTCGGTATGCCAGTGCAGGCGCAGGGCAGGGCTGCCCAGCTGGGGCAGCCAGGTGGCGCGCAGCCTTGAAGCGCTCGCGCGGGGTGGGGATAGGCATGGCAAGGCCTTGCGCGCTGGGGCGTGCAGGCGATCGCGGATAAAGGTGATGAAGTTCATGAGCTTGCCTCCGACCGGGCGGGCACCCGGGGCGGCAAGCAACGGCGGAGCAATCAGGCTCTGGCGCGGCTTGCCCGACCAAGGGGGCGGGCCCGGAGTTCCGGTTCAAGTGCCTGGCAGGCATAAGCGGCCAGGCAGCGACTAGATACTGTGTCCATTGACGTCTTCGTGAGTTGAAATAAAGGCCCGCTTTTTCGGGGCGGGTGAACTTTATGCAAAGCATAGCGGGCAAGTCAACCGGGGAGGTGAAACTTAAATAAGTTTCATCTGGTTGGTTCAGGGAATATTTGGTTTTGCTGAATCAGCGCTGTAGGAGCGGCTTTAGCCGCGATGCAGGCAACGCGGTGTGTGGCACCCGCTTTGCGGGTGATCGCGGCTAAAGCCGCTCCTACAGAGGCCGCGCAAGATCTGTGGGTCATGAGAACGGCATCGCCGGCAAAGCCGGCTCCTACAGGAGCCGGGTTGCCAGGGTCAGGCCTTGGCGCCGAGGATGATGTGCGAGGCCTTGATCAGCGCGGTGGCTTTTACGCCTGGCTTGAGGCCGAGCTCCTGCACCGCTTCACGGGTGACGATGGCGTAGACCTCGGTGCCACCGGACAGCTTCAGGACCACTTCAGCGTTCACCGCACCGTCGCCGACTCGCACCACTTCGCCTTCCAGGCTGTTGCGCGCAGACAGCTTGTAGCCGGCGGCATCGGTCATCAGCACCACCCACGGTGCCTTCACCAGGGCCACGGCCTGCTTGCCGACATTGATGCTGAGGTTGTGCAGGCTGGCCATGGTGACTACCGCGACCAGTTTCTCACCGCCGGCCAGGGTCACTTCCACCTCGGCATTCACTGCGCCGGGTTGAACACTGCTGACGGTACCTTCGAAGACATTGCGGGCACTGACTTTCATGGGAAACGCTCCGTGTATCGATTGTTATTCCGCGGCGGGCGGGGCCATCCGTGCTTCCAGCTCGGCGACTTGTTTCTCCAGGGCTTCCAGCCGGGCGCGGGTGCGGGCCAGCACCACCATTTGACTGTCGAACTCTTCGCGGCTGACCAGGTCGAGCTTGCTGAAGGCGCCCTGCATCAGCACCTTGAACTGGCTTTCCAGTTCGGCGCGAGGCGCAGCGGTGTCGCCGCTGAACAGGCGCGAGGCCTGGTCGCTCAGGGCATCGAGAAAGGCTTTGGGCGCGAGCATGTTGGCTATCCGCTGATCACTGAAAGGGCAGCAGTGTAGCACGCGGCCTTCGCCTACTTGCGCTGCACGCTTTTCGCGCAGGGCGGCCAAAGGTCGCGCACCGATTTTGTGCGCTTTTTCGCTGCTGGCGATTGGCCAATCCCGGCCTGTTCACGCAACTAGCTGTTTTTTCGTCACTTGCGCCAACTGGCAAGGTTTCTGCAAAGACCTGATCGAGCCATGCACTGATGCAGTCCCTTGTGACCAGGCAGTGCGCAGGCGGAGCCGGAGGGTTCTTCGTCAAAGCCGGATCGTGCGTCGGCGGGGAGGATGGAGCCGACGACGCGTTACAAAGCCAGGCGCTGCGCTTAGACTTGAGTCGGGTTTGTTTTCCTGGGGCAAGTCCACCAAATCGGGAGAGAGTTTCATGAAGCTAGTCACTGCCATCATCAAGCCGTTCAAGCTGGACGACGTGCGCGAGTCGCTGTCGGAAATCGGCGTGCAGGGCATCACCGTCACCGAAGTCAAAGGTTTCGGTCGTCAGAAGGGTCACACCGAGCTGTACCGCGGCGCCGAATACGTGGTCGATTTCCTGCCCAAGGTGAAGATCGATGTGGCCATCGACGACAAGGACCTTGATCGGGTGATCGAGGCCATCACCAAGGCGGCCAACACCGGCAAGATCGGCGACGGCAAGATCTTCGTGGTCAACCTGGAGCAGGCAATCCGTATCCGTACCGGCGAAACCGATACCGACGCGATCTAAGCGCCAGAACCAAGCCTCACCAAACCCAAACGCCCCAGGAGAAAACAACATGACTCTGCGCAAGATCGCAGGGCTAGGAGCCCTATTGTCCCTCGTAATGCCAGGGCTGGCCCTGGCCGAGGAAACGGCCGCCCCGGTGCTGAACTCCGGCGACACCGCCTGGATGCTCACCTCGACGGCGCTGGTCCTGTTCATGACCATCCCGGGCCTGGCCCTGTTCTACGGCGGCATGGTGCGCTCGAAGAACGTGCTGTCGGTGATGATGCAGTGCTTCGCCATCACCGGGCTGATCAGCATCCTGTGGGTCATCTACGGCTACAGCCTCGCCTTCGATACCGCCGGTATGGAAAAGGGCGTGCTCAACTTCAATTCCTTCATCGGTGGCTTCTCCAAGGCTTTCCTCAACGGCGTCACGCCGTCGGGCCTGACTTCGGCCACCGCGCTGTTCCCGGAAGCGGTGTTCATCACCTTCCAGATGACCTTCGCCATCATCACCCCAGCGCTGATCGTCGGTGCCTTCGCCGAACGCATGAAGTTCTCGGCGATGCTGATCTTCATGGGCGTGTGGTTCACCCTGGTCTACGCGCCGATCGCGCACATGGTCTGGAGCGGTGACGGCGCGCTAATGTGGGACTGGGGCGTGCTCGACTTCGCCGGCGGCACCGTAGTGCACATCAACGCCGGTATCGCCGGCCTGGTCTGCTGCCTGGTGCTGGGCAAGCGCAAGGGCTACCCAACCACGCCGATGGCGCCGCACAACCTGGGCTACACCCTGATGGGCGCGGCCATGCTGTGGATCGGCTGGTTCGGCTTCAACGCAGGTTCCGCCGCCGCCGCCAACGGCACCGCCGGCATGGCCATGCTGGTGACCCAGATCGCCACCGCCGCCGCCGCGCTGGGCTGGATGTTCGCCGAGTGGATCTTCCACGGCAAACCCAGCGCACTGGGCATCGCCTCGGGCGTGGTTGCCGGCCTGGTCGCCATCACCCCGGCCGCCGGCACCGTCGGCCCGATGGGTGCTTTGGTGATCGGCCTGGTGTCCGGCATCGTCTGCTACTTCTGTGCCACCAGCCTCAAGCGCAAGCTCGGGTATGACGACTCCCTCGACGCCTTCGGCGTGCACGGCATCGGCGGCATCATCGGCGCGCTGCTCACCGGTGTGTTCGCAGCCCCCGCCCTGGGCGGCTTCGGCGCGGTCACCGACATCGCCGCGCAGTTCTGGATCCAGGCCAAGGGCGTGATCTTCACCGTGGTCTACACCGCCATCGTCACCTACGTGATCCTCAAGGTGCTCGACCTGGTGATGGGCCTGCGGGTCAGCGAAGAAGAAGAGTCGGTCGGCCTCGACCTGGCTCAACACAACGAGCGCGGCTACAACCTGTAACCGTGACGCTGGAAAACTTGCCCGGTTCGCCGGGCATTTTTTTGCCTGTAGTTTGCTGCTTTACGCGATGCAAACGGTTTACCCCACCTGTTCGCGACCTGGGCAGAATTCTTACAAGCCATCGGGTGTTTCTGGTGCTTTGCTTTTTCTGCGAGCGCGCTAGAATGCGCGCCGAAGGAAGCAGGACGAGTAGTCCACACACTTCGCCACCCTTTGCTAGGCTTGCCAATAGCCTGTGGCCAGCAAGGGTGCAACGTATTTCGTCAGGCCTTGCCAGGAGCAGGGCCTGCAGGGTGCCAGGCTCCCCATGAGGGGGCGGACACCCAGGGCAGTGGCCAACCCACGGCCAGTTGAATTTTCACTGGTGGCTGCCGGTCTACGGCTGCACCGGTCTATAACTAACCTGCTTTTCGCAAGTCATGAGGTAGAACATGAGCGACGACGATCTGGAAAATGACGACCTCGAAGTAGGCGACGAAGACGAGGCTGATGAAGGCCTCGAAGCGGCCGCTGACGATGGCGCGGAAGACGCTGGCGATGACGACAGCAGCCCCGCGCCTGCTGCCAAGGGCAAGTCCAAGGCGGCTGTCTCGGTAGACGAGATGCCGAGCATGGAAGCCAAGCAGAAAGAGCGCGATGCGCTGGCCAAGGCGATGGAAGAATTCCTGTCGCGCGGTGGCAAGGTGCAGGAAGTGGAGGCCAACGTGGTCGCCGATCCGCCCAAGAAGCCGGACAACAAGTACGGCAGCCGCCCTATCTGAGTGGCTGAATGCAAAAGAGCCCGCCGTCGCTGCGGGCTTTTTTGTGGGTGTTTTCGAGACTTGCCAGGGACATGACCTGCTTCACCCGCTATCCAGCAAATGGTAGCGTTCGCACCCTGTGTGTCTTCTAGCCGGATGCTGAGTCATGAGTAACGCTTTAAGTAGGGCGGGTTTGCTACTGACACCTTTGGTGCTGCTTTGCGCGTTGCTCAGTGGCGTGTTTCTTCCGGTCTACTCCGATGAGGTCGTGACCAAGTTCAGCGTGGCCCGCTTCTTCCTGGAAGGGGGCCAGATGGTCTCGTTCTTTCCACAATGCACCAGCACCGTGGGTCATGGCGTGGCCTGGGTCTTTTACCCGGCCGCGCTGCTGATTTCCTCGGTATACGCTCATCTGGGGCCATTGGGCATACGGCTGAGCGGGATCGTCCTGACATTGGCCTGGTTTGTGCTGCTGGCCTACTGGTGTCGCAGGCAGGCAGCTGAGGGCGGCATCGGTCGCTTCAGCTTCCTGGCAGCTTTTGCGGCGCTGGGTGTGATGCCTTACCTTTGGGTGTTTTCGCGGCCTGAGCAGTTCATGCTGCTGCCGTTACTGATCATGTGCATGGTGGCGTTGCTGACGCCTGTGCAAAACAGCAGGAAGCGGCAGCTTGCCGTGACCGTCGGCTTGGTGGTGGTGCTATCGGTATTCTTTTATGCGCACCCCAAAAGCGTGTTCTTCGCGCCCTTTGCGCTCGTTGCCACTTGGTTCGCCACGCGTGGGAGCAGTCTGCTGATCCGTACTGGCCTGGTGCTTTACATACTCGTGTTGAGCGGGCAGGTCCTGCATGATGCCAGTCTGCTGGGCGGGTGCCAGGATGCACCAGCCGTACAGGCGCTTCTGGCAACCAACAGCTTGCTGCCCGGCATGCTGTTGGAGGATCCGGTGGCATTCCTGGTTGCCGCCTGGCAGAACGTCAGTCTGTTTCCAGGGCGCATGCTCGCGCACCTGACCTTCAACCCCACTTTCCAGTCGGGCTGGCTTGCGTCTCTGACGGAGCAACCGGTGTGGTTGCGCTGGCTGAACCCGCTTATCGCCTGCGCATTGTTGGTGTTGGTGGTCGGCAGCCACTTGCTGGCGCTGCTACTGGCGGCAATCGCGCTGATCCGCAGGCGGCTGCCGGCGGCCTTGCTGCTGGCGGCATTGCTGGCCGCAGCTGACCTGATCAATGCGGCGTTGTACAACCTGCAGAACTTCTATGCAGGCATCCAGTACATTCCGTTGTCCCTGATGATCGTCACCTTGTTGTTCCATTGTGTGCCGACCGTGCCACAGTGGCCTGGGGTGCGGGCAACGGGCTACTTGGCAGTGACGCTCATGAGTGGACTGTCGCTGGCCTCGTTGTTTGCGCTGTTCTCTCTGGTCACGCCGACTCTGCTGCGCAACGCCGGTTATGCAAACGCCAGCCTGCCAGGGCAGTCGCTATCCATTCCGCTGCTGAATACCCAGGCACATCTGGACTCGATCCTAAAACTGGGCGACACCTGCCATATACCGCGAGCGGGGGCTGAACATGTGGTACTCGATCACATGACGTATTTCGCCTATCTGCAGGACAGCAAACCTGTGCATGTCCTGTATGTCTCCGAGTTAGGCTATGGTGCGGACTTGCTCAACGGCAAGCTGTTGCCGTTTCTCAAGGCGCGTAACAGCCCTGGCCTGATCACCCGTTGCGAATGGGTGCCCAATGAGCTGCGTGATGGCCAGCAGCGCAACGACCAGGGCTACTGCTGTGTCGATTTCGGCAATCGTTAGTGACAGGACGGATCAGGGCTTGGTTGCGACCATCAGCAGTGAGCCGCCGATGGGAAAGCGCACGCCGGCCTTGATCAGCCCGAGCTCCAACCGCATCAGCATTTCCAGGGACTGGTTCAGCCAGCGGGGAATGTTGAATTCGCCCATGGGGTCATGCTGCTTGTTGGCGCGCTTTCTGGACAGCCACATCAAGGGTACCAGCAAGCTGACGAACGAGCTGACGTAGCTGACCTGCAGGCCGGCCCGCTGGGCTTTTTCCACCAGCTCGGCGCGGCTGTAACGGCGAACGTGACAAGCGTACTCGTCGACTTGCGACCAGAGCCAGCGATGCTGAGGCACGGTGACCACCAGTGAGCCGCCGGGGCGCAGGGCGCGGGTCAGGTTTCGCAGTACGGTCTCGTCTTGTTCGATATGTTCGATGACATCGAAGGCGCCGACGATGTCGTAGCGCTCGACCTCTTGCATCCGTGTCGCGTCCAGTTGCTTCAGTTGTGCATTGGGGATGCGTTTGCGGGCGTGTTCAAGCCCTTCTTCGTAGTACTCGGAGCCGTGCAGTTCGATCTGCGGCCAGGCACGGCTGATACCTTCGAGCACATACCCGGTGCCACAACCAATCTCTAGAAGGCTATTGAAAGGTTTGACCTTCTTCGCCAAGGCCCAGAGCACGATCTGGTTGCGGGTTCTGAACCACCAGTGCCCCGACTCCGCCTGGGCAAGCTGGGCGAACGTCGACGACGGAAACGGGGAGCGATCGGGCGAAGTCATTGGCTGGCCTTGAACACGAAGAATTTTAAGGTGAGGAACAGGTAGCCGGCGACGACCAGGATAGCCATGGCCTGCACCCACTGGTGGGCGTACCCGAAGTGGTCGACGAATACCGTCAACAGGGCCAGGTTGATGCCATAGCCCAACGTATGGGCCAGGATGTAGCGAAAGCCCGAACCGAGGAGCCCGCCCTGGTAGGAGAACGTCAGCCGGCGGTTGCCGAAGAAGCCGATCAGTGCGCCGGTGAGGTAGAGCAGTGTCATGACCAGCTTCGGAGGAGCACCCAGTTCGGTCAGCAGCAGATAGAGGGCATAGCCGCAGGCGTTGCTGAGCAGGCCGATGATGCCGTACTTGACGAGTTGGGCCAGGGGTAGCCGGTGCTTGAACCGTGCGCCCAGGCTCGTACGAGCGGGCTGGGTATGGTCATGGGCGGCCATAGATATGCCTGACGATGGTGTAGGGGCGGCGTTTGCTTTCCGAGAAGACTTTCGACAGATAGATCCCGATGACGCCCATGCAGGAGAGGATCAGGCCACCCAGCACCCAGATCGAGACCATTACCGATGTCCAGCCCGGCAGGGTGTAGGAGAAGAACAGCGAGTGCACGGTCAGATAGGCGGCATAGCAACATGAGAACGAGAAAATGAGCAGGCCGATGTAGAAAATGGCGACCAGTGGCAAGGCACTGAACGAGGTCACCGAGTTCACCAGCAGCGCCAGCTTGCGCCGCAACGTATAGGTGGATTGGCCGCTGCTGAGCTTCTTGATGGTGATGGCTTTCTGGGCGAAACCGGTAATCTGGAACAGGCCGGCCATGAACACTTCCTGTTCGTCATGACACAGCAGCGCATCGACATAGCGCCGGGTCATCAGGCGGGCGGTGACCACGTTGGCCGGCAGCGACAGCCCCGACAGACGATTGATCAGCGTCCAGAAAACGCCGCCGCTGAGGCGTTCGAACCAGCTGCCTTTGCGTTGCTCCTGCACGCCATAGACCACATCGCAGTCTTCCCCCTGCAACTGTTCGGCAAACTTCGACAGGTATTCCGGCGGTTCCTCCAGATCGCTGTCTATCAGGAACACCTGATCACCCCTGCTATGTGCCAACCCCGTCATGATCGCCTTGTGATGGCCGAAGTTTCTCGATAGGTCGACCAGCACCACATGACTGTCGGTTTCTGTCAGACGAATGGCCCGGGCCAGGCTGTCGTCGGGCGAGCCATCATTGACCAGGACGATCTCATAGTCGTCACCGGCGTAGGCTTGCGCGACGCTGCTGCAGCGGGCATGAAACTCCTGCAGATGAGAGGCCGACTGGTACAGCGTGGCGACAATGGACAGTTTCATAGTGAGGTGTGCTTCATGGTAAGTGCAGGTTTCAATGCCGCAGTCTAGGTGCCAGGCGGGTTGGCAACGCCGTGGTTGGGTACGCAAGGGAGCCTGTATATCAGGCTTTTTTCGTTGTCGACAGCGCAAGCCTGTGGCCTTCGCCTTGTCCTGAGGCTCAGCGCCAACGCGCCAGGGCCTCGGGCAACTGCGAAAGCCGTTGTATTTGCGCATCAGGGGGCCGTTCACCACTCCAGGGCTTGAGTTGTGGATTGAACCAGATCGCCCGCAGTCCGGCACGTTGGGCGCCAGCGATATCGTCACCCGGATGGTCGCCGACGTGCACGGCGGCCTCGGCCACCACGCCACCACGCTTGAGGGCTTCGATGAAGGGCGCCGGATCAGGCTTGCCGATGCCCAGGTCCTCGGCGCACAGCGCAAACTTGAAATAGTCCGCCAGCCCCAACCGACGCACGTCGGCATTACCGTTGGTGACCACGCCAAGGGTGTAGTGATGGCGCAGGATCTCCAGCACCGGCTGCACCTCGGGGAACACCTCGATCTGGTGTCGCGCATGCAGGAACACCTCGAAGCCTTCGTTGGCCAGCTCCTGGGCATGCTTCTCGCTGTAGCCGACCTCTTCCAGGGCGTGGAACAGCACGCGACGGCGCAGGGCGCTGATGCGGTGCTTGAGGCCCGGCTCGGCCTGCACCAGGCGCTCGCGGATGGCGAACAGGTGCTCGATCGGCACCCCGCCGAGGGTCGGCGCATTGGCTGCCAGCCAGTCGCGCAGGACAGTCTCGGCGCTGGCGATCACCGGCGCGGTGTCCCATAGGGTGTCGTCCAGGTCGAAGGTGATCAGCTTGATGCTCATGATTCGTTGCCTTTGCTGCGTTTGGCCCGAGGGTGGGCGCTGTCGTACACGGCGGCCAGGTGCTGGAAGTCCAGGTGGGTGTAGATCTGCGTGGTGCTGATGTCAGCGTGGCCAAGCATCTCCTGCACCGCGCGCAGGTCCTGGGACGACTCAAGTAGGTGGCTGGCGAAGGAGTGGCGGAGCATGTGCGGGTGCAGGTGCTGGCCCAGCTCGCGCTCGCCGAAGGTCTTGACCCGCATCTGGATGGCCCGTGTGCTCAAGCGGTTGCCCTGGCGGGTGATGAACACCGCGCCGTCCCGGGGGGCGGCGATGCCACGCAGCCTGAACCATTCCTGCAACGCTTCGCAAGCCTTGCGCCCGACCGGCAGCACGCGGCTCTTACCGCCCTTGCCGAGTACCTGGACCAGCCCACCGGTCAGGTCCAGGTGTTCCAGATCGAGGCCGGCCAGCTCCGACAGGCGCAGGCCCGAGGAGTAGAACAGCTCGAGGATGGCCTGGTCGCGCCGGGCGATGAAGTCATCGTCGACGCCGCCATCGAGCAACTGCAGGGCGCGGTCGGTATCCAGGGTCTTGGGCAGGCGACGCTCGCCCTTCGGTGGTGCCAGACCGTTGGCCGGATCGTGCTGGCACAGGCCTTCGCGGTTGAGGTAGCGGTACAGGCCGCGCACCGCCGAGAGCAGGCGTGCCAGGCTGCGCGAGGACTGGCCATGGTGGTGCTGGCGCGCCACCAGTTGGCGCAACTGCTGGACCTGCAGCGCATCCCAGCCGGCAATGCCTTGGTTGTTGCAGAATTCGATGACTTTCTCGAGGTCGCGGCGGTAGGCCAGCAGGGTGTGCCCGGACACCTGGCGCTCGTTGCGCAGGTGTGCGCAATAAGCCTCCAGCTGGCGTTCCATCAGCGCACCGAGCGCAGCGTCTGGGTGAAGCGCGGCAGCACGCGACCGAGCACTTCGGCGATGTAGCTGAGGAACAGGGTGCCGACGCTGCTCTTGTAGTGCTGCGGGTCGCGGCTGCCGATCGCCAGCACGCCATGCAGGCCCTGGTGTTCGAGGGTGGCCACGGCACTGGAGCCGACTTCCTTGTGGGCCGTGTCGCCGAACAGGAAGGCCAGCTCGTGCTCGCGCAGGCTGCCGCTGATGGTCTTGCCGCCGCCGATCAGGCCGCCGATGGCTTGTTGCGCCTCGGCGCCAGGTACCCAGCGGCCGACCGGCGCGGCGTTTTCGCCGAACAGGATCAGGCTGACGAAGGGCACCTGAAATTCCTGGCGCAGGCTGTCCTCGACGGCCATCACCACTTCTTCAAGGCTGCTGGCATCGAGGAGGTCGAGGATCAGCCGGCGGGTCTTGTCGAACAACCGGTCGTTGTCGCGGGCCACGTCCATCAATTGCGACAGGCGATGGCGCATCTCGATATTGCGGTCGCGCAGCAGCTTGAGCTGGCGCTCCACCAGCGACACGCTGTCGCCGCGCTGGTGGGGGATACGCTGCTCGAGCAGCAGCTCGTCGTGCTCGGCGAAGAAGCTGGGATGGGCGCGCAGGTAGGCGACCACGGCCTCTTCGTCGAGCGCGTTGGCCTGGGGTGCAACGTTAGGCTGATCGGTCATGGCGGATACTCGCTTAGAGACGAACCTGTCCTTCGAAAACGCGTACAGCCGGGCCGGTCATCAGCACAGGCTTGCCGGGGCCGGCCCACTCGATGCTCAGGCGCCCGCCTGGCAGGTCGATGGTCACCGGCGAGTCCATCCAGCCCTGGGCGATGGCCGCAACGGCCGCGGCACAGGCGCCGGTACCGCAGGCTTGGGTTTCGCCCGCGCCGCGCTCCCATACCCGCAGGTTGGCGCGGTGGCGGTCGACGACCTGGATGAAGCCGGCGTTGACCCGCTGCGGGAAGCGCGGGTGGTGCTCGATCTTCGGCCCCAGCTCGTGGACCGGCGCGGTACGCACATCGTCGACGCGCAGTACCGAATGCGGGTTGCCCATGGACACGGCGGCAATCTGGTGCACCTGTCCATCGACTTCGAGCGGGTAGCTCAACGCCTGCTCATCGGCGATGAACGGGATATCGGCTGGCACGAAGCGCGGCGGGCCCATGTCGACACAGACCTGGCCATCGTTGCGCACATCCAGCTCGATGATGCCGCCCTTGGTTTCGACGCGGATACGCTTTTTCGCGGTCAGGCGCTTGTCCAGCACGAAGCGGGCGAAGCAGCGCGCACCGTTGCCGCACTGTTCGACCTCGGAACCATCGGCGTTGAAGATCCGATAGCGGAAGTCCACGTCCGGGTTGCTGGGGGCCTCGACGATCAGCAACTGGTCGAAGCCGATGCCGGTGTTGCGGTCGCCCCATTGCTTGGCGTGCTTGGGTTGGATATGGGCGTGCTGGCTGACCAGGTCGAGGACCATGAAGTCGTTGCCCAGCCCGTGCATCTTGGTGAAACGCAGCAGCATGGGCTTACTCCGGCAGCAGGCTTTCGCCGGCGAACAATTCGGCGACGGTCTCGCGGCGACGCACTTCGAAGGCCTGGTCGCCGTCGACCAGCACTTCGGCGCAACGGCCACGGGTGTTGTAGTTCGAGCTCATGACGAAACCATAGGCGCCCGCGGAGCGGACGGCCAGCAGGTCGCCTTCGGCCAGGTCCAGTACACGGTCCTTGCCCAGGAAGTCGCCGGTCTCGCAGATCGGGCCGACCAGGTCGTAGGCACGGCCTTCGCCTTCGCGGGGCTTGACCGCGCTGACGTCCATCCAGGCCTGGTACAGGGCCGGGCGGATCAGGTCGTTCATCGCTGCGTCGATGATGGCGAAGTCCTTGTGCTCGGTGTGCTTGAGGTATTCCACGCGAGTCAGCAGCACGCCGCCGTTGGCGACGATGTAGCGGCCCGGCTCGAATACCAGGGCCAGCTCACGGTCGCCAACGCGCTCGCGGATGGCCTGGATGTAGTCGGCCAGCACCGGAGGCTGCTCGTCGCGATAACGCACGCCGACACCGCCACCGAGGTCGAGGTGACGCAGGTGGATGCCGCACTCGGCCAGGCGGTCGACCAGCACCAGCAGGCGGTCGAGGGCATCGAGGAAGGGCTCGACGGTGGTCAGTTGCGAACCGATGTGGCAGTCGACGCCGACCACGTCCAGGTTGGGCAGCTGCGCGGCGCGCACGTAGATGGCTTCGGCGTCGGCGATGGCGATGCCGAACTTGTTTTCTTTGAGGCCGGTGGAGATGTACGGGTGGGTGCCGGCGTCGACGTCCGGGTTCACACGCAGCGAGACCGGGGCCGTCTTGCCCATCTCGGCGGCAACGACCTGCAGGCGTTCGAGCTCGTCGCTGGACTCGACGTTGAAGCAGTGTACGCCGACTTCCAGGGCACGGCGCATGTCTTCACGGGTCTTGCCGACACCGGAGAACACCACGCGATCGGCGCGGCCACCGGCGGCCAGTACGCGCTCCAGCTCACCGCCGGAGACGATGTCGAAACCCGCGCCCAGGCGCGCCAGCAGGTTCAGCACGCCCAGGTTGGAGTTGGCCTTGACCGCGAAGCAGACCAGGTGCTCGACCCCCTGCAGGGCGTCGGTATAGCTACGGTACTGGGCCTCGATGTGGGCGCGGGAGTACACGTAGGTCGGCGTGCCGAAGCGCTCGGCGACTGCCGACAGGGCCACCCCTTCCGCGAACAGCTCGCCGTCGCGGTAGTTGAATGCATCCATGGGATTTCCTTACGGCGCGGGAGACGGCTCAGCCTGCTCTTGCTGCTCCGGTGCCTGCTGCTGGGCCGGTTGGGCGTGCTGGTGCTGCTGGTGCGACTTGCGCGGGCCTTTGCCGTCCTTGCCGTCTTCGGGCAGGTACAGGGGGCCTTTCTGGCCGCAGGCCGAAACGAGGCAGGCAACCGCGACCAGTGCCGCGAGGGAGGAAATCAGGCGCTTCATGGGTGAAATCCTTGGAAATATGCAGTATTGCGGCCGAGTATACCGAGCGACCACCCGATTGCCTATGCAAGCACCGGTCCGCTTGGCGGGCATGCCTTGTTCGCCGGCAAGCCGGCGAAAGGGCCGCAGATCAGCGCTAAACTTTGCAATCACGACCAACCGGCCTTATCGTGCCCGGCTTGCGTGTGTGCAGCCATTTTTCGAGGTTCCTGCAATGAGTTTGAGCGAAGCGCGTTTCCACGATCTGGTCGACGCGACCCAACAGGCCCTGGAAGACCTGTTCGACGAGAGCGACCTGGACCTGGACATGGAAAACTCCGCCGGTGTGCTGACCGTCAAGTTCGACAACGGCAGCCAGCTGATCTTCAGCCGCCAGGAACCACTGCGCCAATTGTGGCTGGCCGACCGCTCCGGTGGCTTCCACTTCGACTACGACGAAGAAAGCGGCAAGTGGGTGTGCGAGAAGACCGAGGAACTGCTCGGTGAAATGCTCGAGCGCATTGTCTGGGAACGGGCCGGCGAGAAGCTGGATTTCGACGAGATCTGAAATGAGTGATCAACCCCGGCCGCCCAAGCCGCTCTACAGCAACGTCAGCCCGGCAGTACCGTCACCTTGTATCAGCATATGTCGGCTGGACGAGTACAAGGTTTGTACTGGTTGCCACCGCCATGTCGAGCATATCCGCGAGTGGCGCGCGGCTGACGACGAGCGGCGCCGGCAGATCTGCCGCGAGGCCGAGGTGCTCAAGGCACGTTCTGGACGATAGCCACAGGTTTCCTGCGGGCTTGTGTATTTGCCCCGCTGTGGTAGTGTCAGGTTCTGCGTCATTGACGCCAGAAGCATTTCGCAAACCCCGCCCTTGGGCGGGGTTTTGCTTTATCTGTCTGTGGAAAATCGCCTGTTCAAAGGAGTCTGACTGGATCATGAGCACCAAGCCCTCCCTCATCCTCACCCGCTTGGACGTGCAGCGTCTCGAGCGCCTGCTCGACAGCCTCGATGAGAGCACCCCGGGTGTGCTCGCCCTGCAGGACGAGCTGGACCGCGCCGAACAGGTGGTCGGTCATGAGGAAGTGCCGGCGGGCGTGGTCACCATGAATTCCCGCGTGCATTGCCGTGAGATCGCCAGTGGCAAGGATTACCACCTGACGCTGGTCTACCCGAAGGATGCCGGGCCGGAAGGCAATGTCTCGATTCTTGCGCCGATTGGCTGCGCGCTCTTGGGCCTGTCGGTGGGCGACCAGATCGACTGGCCCGCGCCGGGCGGCAAGACTCTCAAGCTCGAACTGCTGGCGGTTGAGTATCAGCCGGAAGCTGCGGGCGACTTCGATCTCTGAACGGAGTTGAGGTGGCGAACTGCCGCCTCTTGTCGGTCAGCCAATGACCGATGCGCGGAGGCGGTTGGCGTGGATACAGTTGTCCACAATCCTGCCCCTCAGCGACCAATCGGTATTTATGATCCGGAAATGCTGGATGTAGCTGTTCAGGTCCCGGGACTCGAACCAGGCGTCAATCTTGTCGTGGAAGTCATCGGGCACAAAAAATGGCCAGACATACTTGGCGCACTGGATTGATGTCAGGGGCAGGCCAGCGTCGCCGTATGTGGCCACCTCATCCATGTATTCCTTCAGTTTGCTGGCACTGGGTGTGTTTTCGCCAATCCAGCGATGTTGGACGCTCGGCCAGTACTCGGGTGGGGTGTGACCAGTATCGTAACCAATCACTATGGTCTTGCCTGGATGCTGGCTCCATAGTTCGCCCAGCGTGAGCCCATGCAGTGAATATGGAATCATTCGAGGGCTCAGTTCTGCGAGCACTGTCTGCAGTAACTGGTGCTCGTCGGAATCGAAGTCGCTGAACTCATGGAAGTCGAGAATCACGATTTCCCTTGCATTGCCCGGGTTGGCGTAGAAGTCGCTCAGCGCATCGACGATGTCCGCCTGGATCGTGCGCCCGGACGAACTCAGGTGAAACAGCTGAAAATGCAGTGGGCTGTTCCTTGGGTGGTGCGGATGTGCCCTCACGCGCAAGTCCAATACGCGTATCCCACCACGAATCTGCTCGATGCAGGAAACGTCCTGGGTGATTTCGTTGGGCAGGTTCATGCTCGATGCCAGTTTATCCATGCCGGAATCGTGTGAGCCGGGCAGGATGAGCTGATCGATGCGCAGGCGTCCCAGTTCAGGGTGAGCACCCATCCAGTGTTCTTTGTTCATGACTGCACTCTTATTTGATTTGTTGGAGAGTGCGTAGGATGTATCCCGCGAATAGCCGTACGGCAGTGAGAAGTCCTTCCCTCAAACGAGATGTTTCTCAGGGGGCCAGTCGTGCTTGCAAACGCTCCAGTCCCTCATTGAGCGCCTGTTCCAGCTCGCTCTTGTAGCGCAGGTACAGACTGGTCGAGCCTTGGTCGTCACCCAGTAGCTCGGAAAGGTCCAGGTCGGTGATGTAGCAGCGGTAGCTACTGGCGCTGTGGCGTTGACGCAGGATTTGCCGGGCCACCACGCTGTACAGCTGGTCGCCATGTTCCAGCTCGGAGTATTCCTGCTGGTCGCAATAGAGCGTGACATGCACCTCGTCACCCATGCTGGCCTGGAGAATCGCCTGGACCTCGTAGTACGGCCGGTCGCGCCCATCGACGGGGGCCGGGCGTGGCTCCAGCCCACGTGCCTTGCCAACCCCGGATGGCAGCAACTGGTAGTAGAGGATATCCAGCGAGGCCTGCTGCAGGCTGTCCAGCGGCAACTGTGCGTCGCGGCGCATCACCATCGATTGCAGGAAGCGTTGCAGCGGCAGCAGTAGATGCAGTTCGTCCTGCAGGGGCAGGCGTTGCTGCCAGAGCGCGTTGTACTCATCCAGCACATAGAGGTCGGCCCAGCCGTCGAGCAGGCGGTAGAACACCTGGATGCACTGGGGCTGGCCCTGGCTGAGCACCAGCGGCAGGTCGTAGTCCTGCAACGCATTGGCGTCGAGATGCAGCGGGCTGTAGCTGTTGCGTTCCTCGCCGAGGGTGGCGAGCAGCGCGTCATGTTCGACGAGGGTGGCCAGCGTCACTTGCCCGGGCTGCAGTTCCAGCACATGGGTGTGCCGGGCGACCTGCAGCAGGTAGCGGTGATTGAGGTTCTGGTCGAGCAGCAATTGCACGGTATCGAAGATTTCCTCGACCCGCTGGCTGATGGCCTGTGCCCGGTTGTGGCAGTAGCAGCATACCCGCACCCGGGGGCGGTGGCTGCGATGGCCGAGGCTGTTGAGGAAGTCGCGCAGGCAGCGCGCCAGCGCGTGCTCGCCGTCGTAGCGCTGCACCAGCACTTCGTTCCAGCTGTTCAAGGTGATCTGGTCGAGGGTCAGTACCAGGTTCTCGCGCACCCCGGCATAACTCAGCGAGTCGGTGCGCTCGGTGGTCATCAGGATGTTCAGGTCGCGGTGATGGCGCAGCGGGTCGACACCGACGTTGACCAGTAGCAGGATCTCGTCAGCCACGCTGGGTTGCAGCAGGCGCACCTCGCTGACGGTTTCCAGAGGCAGCGGGATGCTCTGTTGCAGGCTGCCGATCAGGTTGAACAGTTCGAACTCGCTTAGATCGCTGGCGCCTGGGTGCAGGGCCAGGCGTGTGCTGCTATCGATTACGCCATTGCGGTGGGCCCAGGTCAGCAGTTCGAGCAGTTCACGGCAACGCTTGATAGGGCTGAAATGCTCCCATTCGTGCACGCCCAGGTTGCCGTTGTACAGGCCCCAGTGATGGGTGCCCGGCTCCTTGCGGTTGGGCGATTGCACGAGCGTGAGGGTGTCCTCGGCCAGGTCTGGCGCAATACCGGGGTTGATCATCTCGATCTTGCCGGCACGGCGCTCGAAGGCGGCGTAAAGGCGACGGCCCAGCACATTGAGGTCGCGCTGGTCGGCGCGGCTGTTGGCGTTCTGTTCGCGGGCGAACTGGGTGAGGAAGCGGTAGCTGTGGTTCAGCTCGGCCACCAGCTCGCGGCGCTCGACCGCGACCTGGCGCACCTTCCACTGGCTGCGGCTGTCGAGCAGTGCCAGCTGGCGTTCGTCCCAGCCCCATTCCTCGGCCAGGCGGGCCAGCAACTGGCGCTGCCAGCCGACGTTGCGCGAACGGCCCAGGCCGCCGAGCTTCTTGTTCACCTTCAAGTAGAGGCTGCGGCGCACCAGCTCAAGGCGCGCGGTCTCGCCACGGCGCAGCAGGTACTGTTCGATACGCCGGTAGACCATGACATAGGGGTCGAGCTCATCCAGGTCCAGGCGGTTGGCGAACACGGCCTGCTTGAAGTCCAGGCTCAGGCAGCGCACGTGGGGGTGTTCGCTGGCGTAGGTTTCGGTGAGCAGCAGCTTGAGCAGCGACTTGTAGGGTGAGTCGATGCCCTTGTACAGCTGCCACAGCCCGGCACCGACGTACTCACCGGCTGGGATGTGCGCCAGATGGCCGAGGTCCAGGGCATCGGTCACGCGGATGAAGCGCTTGGACAGCAGGGTCTGGGTGTAGTCCCGGTAGTTGTGCTCCTGGTACACCGGCACCAGCCACCACAGGGGCGTGCGCCCGGCAAGCCAGAGCGCGGTGCGGTAGAACTCGTCGAGCAGCAGGTAGTGCTGGGTGGTGCCGCAATCGTCCGAGCTGAGCCGGCTGTCGCGCTCGCCCTGGACAAAGCCCTGGGGCTCGATCAGGAACAGGTGCGCCTCGGCGCCCTGGGTGGCGGCCCAGTCCTCGAGCAACTGGCACTTGCGCCGCAGCTCCGCCAGCGCCTGTTCGTCCAGCCCGGGCGCGTGGCACACCCACAGGTCCATATCGCTTTGCTCAGCCTGGGCCAGGGTGCCGAGGCTGCCCATCAGGAACAGGCCGTGGATGGGCTGAGGCGGGTTGCCGTGACGCGCCTTGTAGGTGAACGAGCGGGTCAGGCGCTGGGCTTCGGCCAGCAGCTCTGTATCCGGCTCGAAGCCTGAAACGCCGGCAGGGGTGTTACCCGAGACATAGCCCGGCAACAACGGGTGGTTGACGTGGAAAAACAGCGGCAACAGCGTGAGCACCTGTTGCTGGCGCGTGGACAACCCTTCCAGCGCCCGTGCCAACCGCCCCTGGTTGATCTTCAGGAACCGTGCGCGCAGCCTGGACAACTCCTTGCGGTCGATGCCTTGGTCGATGTCGGGGCGGATTTCATGGGGGTGGTTCATTGCGCACTCAGGCAGGCTGGGGAAGCACTGGCGAGTTTAGCCTGAGCGGGACACTCGGATAAGTGAAAAGTGGCTTTTTGACGCCATTTTTCCAGCGCCGCTCGTCGTTGTAGGAGCCAGCTTGCTGGCGAACCGCATAGCAATGCCGTTCGCCAGCATGATGATCGATCAGGCAGGCTGTGCGGTTTTCAAAATGGTCAGCAGCTGTTGGACACTCTGCGCGGCATCCAGGCCCAGGCTGGTGAGGTAGCCGCCATCGGGCTGGTCGGTCAGTTGTTTGTCGTGCAGGCGTTTCGCGGCGGCGATCAGGGCAGGGGAGGCATTGCTGTGAACCTTGATGCCTTCCTGGTGGCTGTCCAGGTTGAACAGGGCGAGGACTTCCAGTTCGGCGATCAGTTCGGGGGTGAAGGACATGGGCGACTCCTGACTTCCAGACAAGGATGGAAGTCAGGAGTGTAGTCAGGCTTATTCGATATCGCCTTGATCCGCCTCAGGTGGCAGCTCCGGCAGGGCGCGCAGGGCGGTTTCGTACCACTCGGTGTCGAAGGGGCGGTCCTCGTCGAGCATGGCGTCGATTTCCACGGCCAGCACATGGGCCATGAGGTTGAGGATGTCCTCGCGCTCGTAGCCGACCAGGGTCAGCTTGTTGAAGGTGGCCTTGGCCGCTGGGGGCTCGCCGCTTTCGATCTGGTTTTCGATGGCTTGGGTGAGGGTGGCCTCGGTGAAGGCTTCTTCGTCGTTGCCGTCGATATCGTCGTGCTCGCTCATGGCGGTGCTCCTGTGGTGAAGCGCACAGTGTGCCATGCCTGCGCCGGCAATGCCCGGCCATCAGCGCCGGCCATGGCACTGGCCAAGGCGGCGCGGGGGGGCTATAAAAGCCGGGCCAACCCCATACGGCCTTGGAGGCTGTCTCACATGCTCAAGCTTCATGGATTCGCGGTCAGCAACTACTACAACATGGTCAAGCTGGCCTTGCTGGAGAAAGGCGTGCCCTTCGAAGAGGTGCCGTTCTTCGGCGGCCCGTCGCCCCAGGCGTTGGCCATCAGCCCGCGTGGCAAGGTGCCGGTGCTGGAGACCGAGCACGGCTTCATCAGCGAGACGGGTGTGATCCTCGACTATATCGAGCAGACCCAGCCTGGCACGCCGCTGCTGCCGGCTGATGCCTATGGTCAGGCGAAAGTGCGTGAACTGCTCCGGGAGATCGAGCTGTACATCGAATTGCCGGCGCGCACCTGCTACGGCGAGGCATTCTTTGGCGCGGCGGTGGAGCCGCTGATCAAGGAACGTGCAAGGGCCGACCTGCTGGCGGGGTTCGCCACGCTCAAGCGCAATGGGCGGTTCCAGCCTTATGTGGCGGGTGAGCAGATGACCATCGCCGACCTGATGTTCTGCTTCTCGGTCGATCTGGCTTACGCCGTGGGCAAGAAAGTGCTGAACGTCGACTTCCTCGCGGACTTCCCGCAGGCGGCGGCGTTGCTGGAGAAACTGCGCGAGAACCCGCACATGGCGCGGATCGTGGCAGACAAGGACGCGGCGATGCCGGCGTTCCAGGAAATGATCAAGAGCGGTAAGCGATAGGCCAGCAGCGGTTCGCCGGCAAGCCGGCTCCTACACGCGTAGGAGCCGGCTTGCCGGCGAATGCAGTCAACGCGAAGCCAGCAAGGCTTTGCCGCGCGCCACGGCTGCGCGCACCTGCGCCGGCGCGGTGCCGCCGATGTGGTTACGCGCATTCACCGAACCTTCCAGGGTCAGCACCGCGAACACATCCTGTTCGATCTGGTCGCTGAACTGGCGCAGCTCGTCCAGGCTCATCTCGGCCAGGTCCTTGCCGGTGTCGACACCGTACTTCACGGCATGGCCGACGATCTCGTGGCAATCACGGAACGGCAGGCCGCGGCGCACCAGGTAGTCGGCAAGGTCCGTGGCGGTGGAGAACCCGCGCAGGGCCGCCTCGCGCATGATCGCGTGCTTGGGCTTGATCGCCGGGATCATGTCGGCGAAGGCGCGCAGCGAGTCGCGCAGGGTGTCGGCGGCGTCGAACAGCGGCTCCTTGTCTTCCTGGTTGTCCTTGTTGTAGGCCAGTGGCTGGCCTTTCATCAGGGTCAGCAGGCCGGTCAGGGCACCGAACACGCGGCCGGTCTTGCCACGCACCAGCTCCGGCACGTCCGGGTTCTTCTTCTGCGGCATGATCGAGCTGCCGGTGCAGAAGCGGTCGGGCAGGTCGATGAACTGGAACTGGGCGCTGGTCCACAGCACCAGCTCTTCGGAGAAGCGCGACAGGTGCATCATCGCGATGCTCGCGGCGGCGCAGAATTCGATGGCGAAGTCACGGTCCGAGACGCCATCGAGCGAGTTGCCGGCCACGGCTTCGAAGCCCAGCAGCTTGCAGGTCAGCTCGCGGTCGATCGGGTAGGTGGTGCCGGCCAGCGCGGCGCTGCCCAGCGGCATGCGGTTGGCGCGCTTGCGGCAGTCGACCAGGCGCTCGTAGTCGCGGCTGAGCATTTCGAACCAGGCCAGCAGGTGGTGGCCGAAGGTCACTGGCTGGGCGGTCTGCAGGTGGGTGAAGCCGGGCATGATGGTTTCGGCTTCGCGCTCGGCCTGCTCCAGCAGGCCCTGCTGCAGGCGGGTGATCTCGCCCAGGATGATGTCGATCTCGTCGCGCAGCCACAGGCGGATGTCGGTGGCCACCTGGTCGTTGCGGCTGCGGCCGGTGTGCAGCTTCTTGCCGGTGATGCCGATGCGGTCGGTCAGGCGTGCCTCGATGTTCATGTGCACGTCTTCCAGGTCGACGCGCCAGTCGAAGTTGCCGGCCTCGATCTCGCCCTGGATGGTCTTCAGGCCATCGATGATGGTGTCGCGCTCTTTATCGTTGAGCACGCCGACCTGCGCCAGCATGGTGGCGTGGGCGATCGAACCCATGATGTCGTGGCGGTACAGGCGCTTGTCGAAGTCGACCGAGGCGGTGAAGCGGGCGACGAAGGCGTCGACGGGCTCACTGAAGCGGCCGCCCCAGGACTGATTGGTCTTGTCGGTGCTCATGGATTCACTCTTTGAAGGCGTGAACGGAAAAAGTGGCGCCGATCATAGCAGGGTTGCGCCCACCGCCGCAGGGCGCTGGTCGAGAGAAGCGCGCGGGCAAGGGGGTGCGGCATATTCAACGATTGAACGGCAGTGTTCCACGGACCGTCTACAGTTGGACAGAGGACTGGCGGTGAATCTGCCAGGCCAGTGAATCTTTGGCCTTCGCACCGGTCTGTAGCGTGACCGTTTCCGGTCTCCCCACACTTGTCTACGCTATACCCGTGCGAGACTCACTCAGGAATCCAGCGCAATTATGAATGTCCTGATCGTTGATGACGAACCCCAAGCCCGCGAACGCCTGAGCCGGCTGCTCGGCGAGCTGGAGGGCTACACCGTGATGGAGCCCAGCGCCACCAACGGCGAGGAGGCCCTGGCACTGATCGAGAGCCTCAAGCCCGATGTGGTGCTGCTGGACATCGGTATGCCCGGCCTCGATGGCCTGCAGGTGGCCGCCAAGCTGTGCGAGCGCGAGGCGCCGCCGGCGGTGGTGTTCTGCACCGGTGACGACGAATACGGCAGCCAGGCCTTCAAGGAGAGCACCTTGAGCCATGTCGACAAACCCATCCAGCCCCAGACCCTGCGCGACGCCTTGCGCCGCGCGGAAAAACCCAACCGCGCGCAATTGGCGGCGCTGACCCGGCCCACCAGCGATGAGGGTGGCGGCCCGCGCAGCCATATCAGTGCCCGCACCCGCAAGGGCATCGAGCTGATCCCGTTGCCGCAAGTCATCTATTTCATCGCCGACCATAAATACGTCACCCTGCGCCACGAAGCGGGCGAGGTGCTGCTCGACGAGCCGTTGAAGGCGCTGGAAGACGAGTTCGGCGAGCGCTTTGTGCGCATACACCGTAACGCCCTGGTCGCCCGCGAGCGCATCGAAAAACTGCAGCGCACGCCGCTGGGGCATTTCCAGCTCTATCTCAAGGGGTTGGAAGGGGACGCCCTGACCGTCAGCCGCCGGCATGTGGCCGGGGTGCGCAAGATGATGCAGACGCTGCATTGAAACCCGATTGGCCCATTCGCGGGTTTACCCGCGAATGGGCACGGATAGCTGATCTGAATCTGCGGGAACAGCCGGAGGAGCTGTTATCATCGACCGCATTTCTCTGGATCGGGGCGTTTCATGTCCACTCGCGAAATCCGCATTGCCACCCGTAAAAGTGCCTTGGCCCTGTGGCAGGCCGAATACGTCAAAGCCCGTCTCGAACAGGCCCATCCCGGCCTGCAGGTCAGCCTGGTACCCATGGTCAGCCGTGGCGACAAGCTGCTCGACGCACCGCTGGCCAAGATCGGCGGCAAGGGCCTGTTCGTAAAAGAGCTGGAAACCGCCCTGCTGGACAACGAAGCCGACATCGCCGTGCATTCGATGAAGGACGTGCCCATGGACTTCCCCGAAGGCCTGGGCTTGTACTGCATCTGTGAGCGCGAAGACCCGCGTGATGCCTTTGTCTCCAACACCTTCAAGAGCCTTGAAGCACTGCCGGCCGGCAGCGTCGTCGGCACCTCCAGCCTGCGTCGCCAGGCCCAGTTGCTGGCGCGTCGCCCTGA
The DNA here is from genome assembly GCF_000026105.1 of Pseudomonas entomophila L48. Lineage (NCBI taxonomy): Bacteria > Pseudomonadati > Pseudomonadota > Gammaproteobacteria > Pseudomonadales > Pseudomonadaceae > Pseudomonas > Pseudomonas entomophila. The sequence goes on along the minus strand of NC_008027.1, from coordinate 5,672,113 downwards.
CTTGGAAATCCGCTTTCTGCGCGGCAATGTCAACACCCGCCTGGCCAAGCTCGATGCCGGCGAGTACGACGCCATCATTCTCGCCGCAGCCGGCCTGGTCCGCCTGGGCTTCGAGGACCGCATCACCTCCACCATCAGCGTCGACGATAGCCTGCCGGCGGGCGGCCAGGGTGCCGTGGGCATCGAGTGCCGCAGCGCCGACAGCGAGATCCACGCGCTGCTGGCGCCGCTGCACCATATCGATACCGCCGATCGCGTGGTAGCCGAGCGGGCCCTGAACAAGCGCCTGAACGGCGGCTGCCAGGTGCCGATCGCCTGCTACGCGGTGCTCGAAGGCGATCAGCTGTGGCTGCGCGGCCTGGTCGGCCAGCCCTCCGGCGGCACCCTGCTGGTGGCCGATGCTCGGGCGCCACGCGCTAGTGCAGAAGCATTGGGCGTGCAGGTAGCCGAGGACCTGCTCAGCCAGGGCGCCGAAGCGATCCTCAAGGAAGTCTATGGCGAGGCTGGCCACCCGTGAGCCCCTGGCGCCTGCTGCTGACCCGCCCTGAAGAGGACTGTGCGGCACTGGCGCAGTCGCTGGCCGATGCCGGCATCGCCAGTGCCAGCCTGCCCTTGCTGGCCATCGAGCCGGTCGCACTGGAGCCCCGGCAACAGGAGCGCCTGGCTGAGATTGGCCAGGCGCAGGCGATCATTGTGGTGAGCAAGCCGGCTGCACGTCTGCTGCTCGAACAGCTTGACCAGGCAGGCGTCGAACCGCCGCATGCGGGCTGGTTCACGGTGGGGGAGGCCACGGCGGGCGTGCTTCAGGCGCGTGGGCTTTTGGTGACTTTCCCTACAGAAGGTGATGACAGCGAGGCCTTGCTGGCTCATCCATTCCTACGTCAGGCTATCGCGCTTCCTACATCCCGCGTCCTTATTGTCCGTGGTGTCGGAGGTCGCGAACTGCTCGCCGAGCGTCTTGCGGAGCAAGGTGCTAGTGTCGATTATCTGGAACTGTATCGCCGCTGCCTGCCGCACTACCCGGCCGGGACGCTGACGCAGTGCATCGATGGGGAACGCCTCAATGGCCTGGTGGTCAGCAGTGGGCAGGGTCTTGAACACTTGCATCAATTAGCGGGGACGGACTGGCCGCGGCTTTCGCGCCTGCCGCTGTTCGTGCCCAGCCCGCGGGTCGCCGACCAGGCCCGCGCGCTGGGGGCCCGCGAGGTTGTGGATTGCCGTGGCGCCAGTGCCGCGGCCTTGCTGGCAGCCGTGCAGCGAACCGCTGCGCCTGCCTTTTAAGGCGCTAAGCTAGAGAACGATGCGCCACCATGCAAAGGATGGATACGTGAGCGAAACTGTCTTGTCCAACACGGAACAGCCCTCGGCGCCAGACGCGCCGCAAACTTCCACCGCCACGCCCGCCCGACGCTCCGGCAATGGCTTGGCACTGCTGGCCCTGTTAGTGGGCGCCGCCGGGGTCGCCGTGGGCGGCTGGGGCGTCTTGCAGGTACGCCAGCTGCAGGGCAGCGAGCAAGGGCAGGGCGAACACCTGCAGGCCCTCACCCAGCGGGCCGACGCATTGCAGCAACGCGAGCAGCAGCTGACCGCGCAACTGGCCAGCCTGCCGGCAGCTGGCGAACTGGAGGACCGTCGCCGCCTGGTGGCGCAACTGCAGGGTGATCAGCAGCGCCTGAGCCAGCGGTTGGAAACCGTGCTTGGCGAGAGCCGCAAGGAATGGCGCCTGGCCGAGGCCGAGCACCTGCTGCGCCTGGCCACGCTGCGCCTGTCGGCGTTGCAGGATGTCGCCAGCGCCAAGGCCCTGGTCGAGGGCGCCGACGAAATCCTGCGCGAGCAGAGCGACCCGGGCGCCTTCGCGGCCCGCGAGCAGTTGGCGCGCAGCCTGGCCACGCTCAACAGCACCCAGCAGCCGGACCGCACCGGCCTGTTCCTCAAGCTCGCCGCCCAGCGTGAACTGGTGCAGCAGCTCAGCGCCCAATCGCCGGAGTTCGCCGCCAATGCCGATGCCATGGGCGCCCTGACCGCCGACGGCGATGGCGCCAGCCGCTGGTCGCAGTGGTGGGCCGAGATTTCCAAATACTTCCAGATCGAGTTCAACGCCGACGACAATGTGCGCCCGCTGCTTTCCGGGCAGTCGTTGAACCAACTGCGCCTGGCCCTCAGCCTGACCATCGAGCAGGCCCAGTGGGCGGCGCTCAATGGCCAGGACAAGGTCTACAGCCAGGCGCTGGATGACGCCCGCAGCGTGCTGCTGGCCAACTTCAACCCGGACAACCCGCAAAGCAAGGCCATGCTCGACAGCCTCAACCAGCTCGCCGAGCAACCGGTGTCGGTCGTGACCCCTGACCTGAGCGAGAGCCTGGCGGCCGTACAGGCTTACATTCAGCGCCGTCACCTGCCGGCCCCGGCCGAGGGGGCCAAGCCATGAAACGTGCCTACCTGCTGGCGGTGCTGGCGATCGTGATCGCCGCGGCGCTGGGCATCGCCATTGCCAAGCACAGCGGCTACGTACTGATCGCCTATGGCGGTTTCCGTTACCAGTCCGGCCTTTGGGCCGCACTGGGCGCGCTGGTCGGTATCGTGCTGCTGTTGCTGGTGCTGCGTTATTTGATCGGGCTGGTGCTGACGTCGACTGGCGTGGTCAACCCCTGGTCGCGCCGTAACCGCGTTCGTCGCGACCGCATCGCCATCGAGCAAGGCCAGCTGGACCTGGCCGAAGGCCGCTGGACCAGTGCCCAGCGCCATCTGCAGCGGGCCGCCGAGTCCGCTCGCCAGCCGCTGCTCTATTACCTCGGTGCTGCGCGTGCAGCCAACGAGCTGGGCCGTGTCGAAGACCGCGACAACTTGCTGGAGCGTGCCCTGGAGCGCCAGCCCCAGGCCGAGCTCGCCATCGCCCTGGCCCATGCCCAGCTGCAGATGGACCGTGGCGAAAGTGATGGGGCCCTGGAAGCCCTGCTGGCCATGCAGGAGCGCTACCCGAACAACGCCCAGGTGCTGCGCCTGTTGCAGCGGCTGCATCTGGAACGCGGTGACTGGTCTGCGGTGATCCGCCTGCTGCCGGACCTGCGCAAGCACAAGGTGCTGCCGGCCAATGAACTGGCTGACCTTGAGCAGCGTGCCTGGGGGCAGAACTTGGGGCTGGCGGCGACCCGCGGTGAAGATCCGCAGGCGGCGCGCCAGGCGCTGGAGCGTGCCTGGCAGCAACTCACCGCCGCACAGCGTCAGGAGCCCCAGTTGGTTCTGGCCTATGCCGAGCAGTTGCGCCAGGTGGGCGCGCAGGGTGAAGCCGAACAGGTGCTGCGAGGGGCGCTCAAACGCGCTTATGAAAGCCACCTGGCCCGTTTGTATGGATTGGTGCGGGGTGATGATCCGGCGCGTCAGTTGCAAACGGCCGAAGGCTGGTTGAAGGAGCATCCGCAGGACCCGAGCCTGTTGCTTACTCTCGGCCGTCTGAGCTTGCAGAACCGACTGTGGGGCAAGGCCCGGGATTATCTGGAAAGCAGTCTGCGCATGGAGCGCAACCCGGAGGCGTGTGCCGAGCTGGCGCGCCTGCTGGCGGGGCTGGGTGAGACCGAGCGCAGCAACCAGCTGTTCCAGGAAGGGCTGGGGCTGCTGGACGAGCGTTTGCTGGCGTTGCCGTTGCCTGAAGGCGTACGCGCCTGAGCTAGAAAATGCCGGGGCCGCTTTGCGGCCCTTTCCGACCGGTCCGACGCCTCGGCAAGGCCGCTCCCACAGGATGTCGTGTTCCCCTGTGGGAAAAACTATCTTACTTGTGGATGCTGGCCCGGCCTTGCCGGGCATCGCCAGCAAGGCTGGCTCCTACAGATTTGCAGTGAGGCTCATGTTTCCCGCAGTCCATGTGGGAGCGGCCTTGTGTCGCGAAAGGGCTGCAAAGCAGCCCCAGGATCGCGTAGGCAGTAAATAAATGTCGCTCAAGAACAAACCATAGGGAAGTTTTATGTTGCCTTGTGCCGTGCGACTTTTCCGAATCTGAAACCAAATCCTTCAGCCATTCTTGGCTTCGGAAGTATCCTACGCGCCTTGCGGAAGCTTCGATGTTGTCGGGGAAATGCCCCAGGCATAACGTCTTCGGGTCGCTTTCGGGCGACCGGGATTGAGACCCCTGGATCAATAGATGCCACTCCATGGCAGCCGCACGCGGGCAGGCTTCGGCCTGGTCGGGTTTCCTATTGGCCCGGGTCTCACCCCCGCGTGTTGCTGCCACCATTTCCGTGAGACGAATAGGACGGCAGTTCCTGGCATTTCAATAGGAGCTTCCAGAATGAAAAAGATCGTCCCCGATCCACCTTCCACCCCATTGATCCCCTTCGAACCCCCACCCCTCGCGCTGCAATCCCCGCTCGGCATCAACGAATGCCACAGCATGCTCCACACCCTGAGCCTGATCATGCACGAAACCGTGAACGTCTTCCTCGACAGCCAGCCCGGCCGTGCGCGCGATGCGATGGGCATGAACATCCGCCTGCTGTGCCGCTTCATGACGGTATTGCACGACCAGACGATGACGGAGGGAGCAAAGCCATGACCGACGAGCTGAAAGCCACCCAGACGGCTGGCAAGGCGACCTTCGACCTGTTCCAGATGTGCCCCGGCGTGCCCTTCGACCACGCGTTTTCCCAGCTGTCGGTCCTGCTCGGTTGCATCCGCCACCTGACCACCGAAGCGGAAATGGAAAACGACCGCATGGCCGGGAGCGCGGCGCGGATTCTCAGCGAGCTGGCCAAGGCGCTGATCGATGACATGGAGTTGGGGATGAATCGGGTGACATGAGCATTTGAGCCCGCTTGAATGAAAACGCCCGGTGGATCACCGGGCGTTTTCAACGATTACCGCAGGATTTGCGCCGGCTCATCCGGCGGCAGGTTGTCCTGCCCCCGCGGCGGCCGGGCTTTCCCCGGCACCGAGCCACCCAGCTGTTCAGCCAGCTGCTGCGCCACATCTTCCCCCAGCGCCTTCGACACGTCGCGCACCACCCGCGGGCGGTTCAGCGTCACGCTGCGGTCGCGGCTCTTCACCAGCTTGGTGTCCTGCCCTTCGCCCATGGCGGTGAACGCCGAGGTGATCTCGTAGGTGCGGGTGTTGATCAGGCTGAAGTCGGCGACCACCGTCAGGCCCAGCACCGCCGAGAAGCTGTCGGTGTGGTCCAGGGCGTTGATGTCTTCCTGGAAGTCGATGTCCGACAGGGTGCCGAACAGCACGTAGTCGGCACCCTCGAACGCGCCGTTCTTGATCCGGCGGATCACGTCGTACACGTCTTCCTCGGAGCCGGCGGTGTAGGGCTTGCCCTGGACCAGCTGGAACAGGCCACTCTTGAGGATCTCACCCTTGATATCGCCACCGAACTTGCGCACTTCGGTCTGCTCGATGTAGCTGTTGCGGCTCTCGTACTCGCTGTAGCTAGACTGGCCGCTGGCGCTGTACAGGCTCGACTGGTGGCTGTTCTGTGCCTCGACGGTGTGGATGTACTCCTCCACCCGCTCCTGGTAGGCCAGGTCGGTCACCGCCACCTTGGGGGCCGCCTGGGCGCCGAACGCCCAGGCCAGGCCGATGATGGTCATCCATGCACGCATCGATCAGCGCTCCGTGGTCTTGCGGATTTCTTTTTCGTCCATCCACTCGGCCAGGCCGCTTTCCACGTCGATCAACTGCAGGCTGAACTTGTAGAACACGTCCTTGTAGTCGCTGCTGCGCTTGACGATCGAGCTGATCGAGCCTTCCAGGCGGTACTTGGCGGCGATCATGTTGCCGGTCTTGGCCACGGTGTTCTTCTTGTACAGGCCGCTCTGGTTCTGCAGCTTGAGCTGGTCGACCTGGCTCTGCATCTCGGTGTTGTCGCTGGCGAAGCGGGCGGTGCCGGACTTCATCAACTGGGTCTTGATCGAGGTGGTGATCTCGCGGGTATCGATGTACTCGCTGGTCTTGTTCTTCACGTCGTATACCTGCACCACCGGGCGGCCGTGCAGCACGCCGGACTGGGCCAGGGAGCGGGTCATGCTCTCGGCGATCATCTGCAGGTCGGTGGAGCCGAACTCGTTGGTGATCAGCTCAACGGCCTTGCTGTCGCCGTAGTTGATGTTCTTGCTGCCCAGAACCGGGGAAGGGCTGCTGCAGCCGCTGACCAGGGCGATGGCGACGGCGGCGAGGGAAAGGCGTGCAAACATGGGAAATGCTCCTGAAAGGGGTTACCGGGTGTGGACTTCGAGGCGGAAGTCGGTGGCCTTGGGCGTCGGGGCGATGGCGGGCAGGTACTTGGCCTGCTTGCCGTACAGCGGCAGGGTCTTCCAGGACTCTTCGTCAGCCACCGGGAAGCCGTCGTTGCCCAGCCAGGCAAAGCGGTAGTACAGGGTCTGGTTGCTGCGGCCGGTGTTGTTCAGCGCCACGTTGACGGTGAGGAAACCGTTCTCGCGGGCGACCCGCATCTGGCCGACCTCGATGTTGTCCAGCTGGCCCATGGTCACCACCTTGCTGGCGGCGCTGCCTGGGGCAGGGGGCGGGGTGGCACAGCCGGCCAGGAGGGCGACGGCGGCCAGGGCGAGGCATGTTCTGCGCATGATCGATCCTTGACTTACTTGAGGCTGGCCACGGCTTGCGCCGAGGCCTGTGGGGCGACTTCGACGGCCGGGCCGCCGGCGAACACGCGGTTGCCGACCACACGCAGGCTGACCACCTGGTACGGGCGATCGACCTTCACGGTGACCTGGGTGCCACCGAGGCTCGACGGCAGGTTCAGGTGATGCTCGCCTTGCTTGAGGCGTACCCGGGCGACCTGGGTCTCGTTCGGCAGGGTGCGCCAGGTGCGGGTGTCGGCGCCTTCGAGCACGGTGCCGGCGATACCTACCACCAGGCCGGCCATGGGGTTGGTCTTGTTCAGGTTTTTCTGCGCCACGCCGCGGCTGATGGCGCGCACACTGGTGCGCAGGATGATGCCGGGCATGTCGTCGCGCAGGGCGCGGCGCGACATGGCGCTGGTGCTGTTCAGCGCGGTCAGGGCCAGGGCCTTGTCGTTGAGCTGGATCTCGCTCAGGTGCGCGGTCGAGGTGTCGTCCTTGATGATCGGGAACGACAGCGGGGTGATCACCAGGTTGTTGTCGATCGGCAGCGGCAGGGGGATGCGAATCGAGTCGCGGGCCGGCGCCAGGCCGGTCTGCACCACGATCAACACATCGCTCTCGCCGGGCTTGGCGCTGTTCTTGTCGAGGTCGAGCAGGGCCTGCTCCAGCAGCGGGGTCTTCGGCCGCAGTTCGGCGGCCTTGCGGTAGCCCGGCGCGGCCAGGCCTTTCTCGCCCAGGGCTTCGTAGACGAAACCGGACAGGTAGTGGCTGAAGGCGCTCTGGTAGCTGTTCTTCAGGCCCACCACGTCGGGGGCGTCGAGGCTGGCGACCGGGTAGCCCTGCAGGTCCTTGTACTCGGTCTTGATGCCCTCTTTCTCGGCTTCTTCCTCGCGCTTGAGGTATTCCTTGTCACGCAGCTCGGCGATGACCGCCTCGCGCTCGTGGGTCTTCTTGATTTCGGTGCGGGCGCCGTCGAAGTCGTTCTGGGCCAGCAGGTTCAGGGCCATCTGCGTGGTCAGCATGACTTTTTCGTAGTCGTAGCCTTCGTAGCGGCGGACCTTGTCGTTGACCAGGTAGCTGCCGAACTGGCTCAGGTACTTGTCGGTGTCGAGCTTGACCGATTCTTCCCACTGGAATACCACACTGTCAGCTGCGCGCCAGGCGTCCTGGCTGCCCTTGAGGTCGCCCTTGGAGCGCAGCAGCTCGCCCTTCTCGAAGTAGTAGAGCAGGTCTTTCTGCTCGCCCTTGTTGTGGCTTTCCAGCAAGGCGAGGGCGGCGTCGACGTTGCCGGCGGCCAGCTGCTGGTTGGTTTCCTGCAGTTCGCTGTCGTAGCTGCGGAACACCGAGCAGCCTGTGAGCTGCACGGCGACGACCAGGGTCGCCAAGGTTAGGGCGCGGGATACCATCGGACTTCTTTCCCTGAAAACAGTTGAGCCGCGCAGGCGGGGGCGGCAGGTCCCTCTGTTCATCGCCGTAACCTCTCGATGAAGGCACCTTGATCGCAAATGGCTATTAAGGCGGCGCGGGATTATACCCAAAGTGGTAGCTATGTGATGGCCAAATGGTTCTTATTTTTCGCTTGGTGCCATCAGTCGGATAGCAGGCTTTGAAATGCGGATGTTGCAAGATTTTTCATGAAATCCGCCGCTGAGCCTTGAGCGATGGGAAGTGGAAGTGAACAATGTTCTCTTTCGTATTTCCGTCGAGATTGGCCATGATTTCCCGTTCCTGTCTTCTCGCCTTGTTGATGTGGCCGCTACTGGCCCTGGGCAGTACCCTGGCACTGGCCGAGGCCCCGGCCGATGCGGCCAAGGCCCTGCACTTGCTGGACTACATCGGTGCCGACTATCCGCCGACGGTGCGTGACGGCAAGGTGGTGGACACGGGGGAATACCGCGAGCAGCAGGAGTTCAGCGCGCTGCTGGCCGAGCTGGTCAAAGGCTTGCCGGCCAATGCCGAGCGCGCCGGGCTGGAGCAGGGCGTGCAGGCACTGCGCCAGGCCATCGAACAGCGCCAGGACGGCAGTACCGTCGCCCACCAGGCCCGCCAGTTGGGGGCGCGCCTGGCGGTGGCCTATGAAGTCAGCCAGGCCCCGGTGATCACCCCGGACGCGGCCCGTGGCGCGGCGCTGTATGCGCAGAATTGCTCGATCTGTCATGGCGACACCGGGCTGGGCGACGGCCCTGCGGGTGTGGGCCTGGAGCCTGCGCCGGCCAACCTGCGCAACGCCGAGCGCTTGGACCAGCTCAGCCTGTTCGACCTCTATAACACCCTGACTTTGGGCATCGATGGTACCGAGATGCCCTCGTTCGCCGACCAACTCGACGAGCGCCAGCGTTGGGATGTGGCTGCTTACATCGCCAGCTTTACCGCCGATCCGCAGGCGGCCAAGGGCGACAAGACCTGGAACATCGCCGACCTGGCCAGGCAGACACCCGCCGAAATCGCCACCACTGAAGGCGCCGACGCCGTGCCGGCATTCCGCGCCCAGCGCGCCCAGCCGCCGCAGGTCAAGCGTGGCCCGGCGCAGTTGCTCGACTACACCTCCAGCACCCTGGACAAGAGCCTGGCGGCCTACCGCGCTGGTGACCACGACCAGGCCTACGACCTGTCGGTGGCGGCGTATCTGGAAGGCTTCGAGCTGGTGGAAAGCTCGCTCGACAACATCGACACCCAGGTGCGCAAGGACACTGAAAAGTCCCTGATGGCCTACCGTCAGTCGTTGCAGGACGGCTTGCCATTGGCCCAGGCCGAACAGCGCCTGGCCGAAGCCAAGATCAAGCTTGCCCAAGCGGCCAAGCTGCTGGGCAGCGATGGCCTGAGCTGGTCGCTGAGCTACATCTCCGGCCTGTTGATCCTGCTGCGCGAGGGCCTGGAAGCAATCCTGGTGCTGGCGGCGATCCTCGCCTTCCTGCGCAACACCGGCCAGCAGTCGGCGGTGCGCAGCGTCAACATCGGCTGGGGCCTGGCGCTGCTCGCCGGCTTCGGCACCTGGGCCCTGGCGGCCTACGTGATCGACGTGGGCGGCGCGCAGCGTGAACTACTCGAAGGCTGCACCGCGTTGTTCGCCTCGGTAATGGTGCTGTGGCTGGGCGTGTGGATGCACGACCGCCGCCACGCCGCCGCCTGGCAGAACTACATCAAGAGCAGCCTGGTCAGCGGCGGTGGGCGCTTCGGCTTCGCCTTGCTGGCGTTCTTCTCGGTGTACCGCGAGCTGTTCGAGGTGATCCTGTTCTACGAGACCCTGTGGCTGCAGGCGGGCCCGGCCGGGCACCAGGCGGTGCTGGCAGGTGGCGCCACGGCGCTGGTGCTGCTGGTGGGCCTGGCCTGGGTGATCCTGCGCGGTTCGGCCAAGCTGCCGCTGGCACTGTTCTTCAGCATCAACGCCGGGCTGCTGTGCGCATTGTCGGTGGTGTTCGCCGGGCATGGCGTCAAGGCGCTACAGGAGGCCGGCGTGCTGGGCACGCGGCCGGTGGCATTCTTCGAGTTCGACTGGCTGGGGATTCATGCCGATGCGTATTCGCTGGGCGCCCAGGCGGTGGCGTTGCTGGCGGTGATGTTCCTGTATGGGCGCAGCTGGCTGGCCGAGAAGCGCAGGGCGGCGGCCAGCTGATCATAGAGTGGGGCCGCTACGCGGCCCATCGCGACGCAAGGCCGCTCCCACAGTGACCGTGTCTACCTAAGGCCTTGTGTTGCCCAGTGCAAGTCAGTTGCACCCACAGGCATACTGACAACTCTGTAGGAGCGGCCTTGTGTCGCGAAAGGAGGGCGCAGCCCTCCCAGCTTTGCGAGGATACGAAAGCAATGCGTGTATGGATCGATGCCGACGCCTGCCCCAAGGCGGCCAAGGACCTGATCGTCAAGTTCGCCCTCAAGCGCAAGCTGGAGGTGGTGATGGTCGCGGGCCAGCCGCAGATCAAGCCGGCCTTCGCCTGCGTACGGCTGATCGTGGTGCCCAGCGGCATGGACGCGGCCGATGACTACCTGGTGGAAAACGCCGTGCCCGGCGAGCTGGTGATCTGCAGTGATGTGCCGCTGGCTGACCGGCTGATCAAGAAGGGCGTGGCGGCGCTGGACCCGCGCGGGCGCGAGTTTGACGAGCGCAACATGGGCGAGCGGTTGGCCGTGCGCAACCTGTTCACCGAGTTGCGTGAACAGGGGCAGGTGGGGGGCGGGCAGGCGCCCTATGGCGAGCGGGAGAAGCAGGCGTTCGCCAATGCCCTGGATCGGATCTTGACCCGGCTTGCCAAAGGCTGATTCGGTGGTGGTGCGGTTCGCCGGCAAGCCGGCTCCTACGGGGTCCTCTGTAGGAGCCGGCTTGCCGGCGAAGAGGCCTTACTGGTCACCCTCGTGGGTCAGCTCCAGCACCCGGTCCACCAGCTTGTAGATGCCACTGGCGGCTTCGCTGATCGACTTCGCTTCCATGTACGCTGGAGTGGTCACCAGCTTGCGCTGCACATCCTCGACGATGTCATGCACATCGCATTCTTCATGGGTACCGCCCATCTTCACCACCGCCGCGCTGGTGCCGGCGTCCTTGCCAATGGTGCAGACTACGCCCGGCCCGTAGATCTTCGCCGCTAGCGCAGGCGAGATGCAGATCAGCCCGACCGGCTTGCAGGCGTCGGCAAAGGCTTCGGCCAGGGCCAGCACATCGGGGTGCACGGTGCAGTTGGCGCCTTCGACGGCGAAGTTGGACAGGTTCTTCGCTGCGCCGAAACCACCAGGCACGATCAAGGCGTCGAACTCCTTCGCGTCGGCCTCACGGATGTCCTTCACCTCGCCACGGGCAATGCGCGCCGACTCCACCAGCACATTGCGCGATTCGGGCATCTGTTCACCGGTGAGGTGGTCGATCACGTGCATCTGCGCGATGTTCGGGGCAAAGCACTGCACCTTGGCGCCACGCTGGTCCAGGCGCAGCAGGGTGATCACGCTTTCGTGGATTTCGGCGCCGTCGTACACGCCACAGCCGGAAAGAATCACCGCAACTTTTTTCGTCATGCTCAATACTCCAGTGTCGAGGCGCTAAATGTCCTCTAGTTTGGCAGATGTATCCATGGGATTTGCCTCGGAGGCGGCCTAATCTTTGTGGATAACCTTGGAGGTGGCCGTTCATGGACCTGATTCTGCTGGCCGTGCCGTTCTTCTTCGTGCTGATCGCCGTGGAGCTGATCGCCGACCGTGCGCGTGGCCAACGCAACTACCGCCTGGCCGACTCGATCAACAGCCTGAGCACCGGGGCGCTGTCGACCAGCACCGGGCTGCTGACCAAGGGCGTGGGTTTGGTCACCTACGCCCTGGCCCTGGAGCACCTGGCGCTGCTGCATTTGAGCGCCGATGCCTGGTGGGTATGGGTGTTCGCCTTCGTGCTCTACGATTTCTGCTACTACTGGCTGCACCGCCTCGGCCACGAACGCAACATCCTCTGGGCCGCCCACTCGGTGCATCACCAGAGCGAGGAGTACAACCTCACCACCGCCCTGCGCCAGACCAGCAGCGGCTTCCTGTTCTCGTGGATCTTCTACCTGCCCCTGGCGCTGCTGGGCGTGCCGCTGGTGGTGTTCATCACCGTGGCTTCGCTGAACCTGCTGTACCAGTTCTGGGTGCACACCCGCCATGTGCCCAAGCTGGGCTGGCTGGAGTGGATCTTCATCACGCCGTCCAACCATCGCGTCCACCATGCGCAGAATCCTCTGTACTTGGATCGCAACTACGGCGGTGTGTTCATCCTCTGGGATCGCCTGTTCGGCACCTTCCAGGAAGAAGACGAGCGAGAGCCGGTGATCTTCGGCGTGACCACGCCCTTGGCCAGCTGGAATCCGCTGTGGGCCAACGTGCAGTTCTACGCGCAGTTGTGGAGCGACGCCCGGCTCACGTCCAGCGGGTGGGACCGGCTGCGTATCTGGTTCATGCCCACCGGCTGGCGCCCGGCCGATGTGGCGGCCGCCCATCCGCAGCCCAAGCAGGACCTGGCGCGCTTTCGCAAGTTCGCCATCCCGCTCGGTGGCAGGCAACAGCTGTATGTCACGCTGCAGTTCGCGGTCTACGTGGCGTTGGGCAGTTACCTGATGGACAACGCCGGGCGCTTGTCGCCCTCGGCCCTGGTGCTGGGCTGGGCGCTGATGGCGTTCGGTCTGTTCGTGCTGGGCGCGGCCCTGGAGGACCGGCCCTGGGCAGGGCGCCTGGAGCTGGCGCGTCTGCTGTCGAATGCGCCGGCCCTGTACCTGGCCGGCGCGCTGGGCTTAGTGCTGGTCACGCCCCTGGCGTGGTGGCTGCTCCTGGGCTACAGCCTGCTCAGCCTCGCTGGCCTCGCCTTCTGCCGCCGCGCGGCGCTCGGCGCGGATATTGCGAAAACGCCGGCGCAGCCACAGCAGCAGGCCCAGCACCAGCAGGCCGCCGAGCACCCATAGCTCGTATTTCTTGATGCTGCCCAGCATGCCTTCGAGGATGGCGCCGAAGTGGTAGGCCGCCAGGCCCAGGGCCAGGGCCCAGACCGCGGCGCCGATGCCGTTGAGCAGCAGGTAGCGGCGCGGCGGGTAGCCGGACAGGCCGATGGCCACCGGCATCACCGTGCGCAGGCCGTAGACGAAGCGGAAACTCAGCACCCAGATGTCGGGATGGCGGCGGATATGCTCCAGCGCCCGGTCGCCCATGGCCTGCCAGCGCGGCTTGCGGGCGAGAATCTTGCGCCCGTGGCGGCGGCCCATGAAGTACCACAGCTGGTCACCGGCATAGCTGCCGCAGAAGGCCACCGCGACCACCAGCTTGATATCCATGTATTCGCGGAACGCAAGAAAGCCCGCGAGCACCAGGATGGTCTCGCCCTCGAAGAACGTGCCGAGAAAAAGGGCAAAGTAGCCGAAATCGTTCAGGAATTGTTGAAGCATTTTCTGGCGTGCTGGCGAAATGAACGCGCAGCCTACCCCTTCGTGGGCGTTCGGGAAAGTGTCCAAATGTGTCTCGACGTGAACATTTCCTACAAGGACAATGACTGCGGCCACGAGTCGCAGGGTTGCCCTTGGGTGTAACACAGGCGTCATAATGGCCGCTTATAACTGTCGCGCTCGCCCGCCTGCGCGGGCTCAGGAGTCTGCCGTGAGCTTTACCCCCGCCAACCGTCTGTTTCCTGCCACCCGCCTGCGTCGCAACCGCCGGGACGAGTTCTCCCGTCGCCTGGTTCGCGAAAACACCCTGACCGTCGATGACCTGATTCTTCCGGTATTCGTGCTGGACGGCGAGAACCGCCGCGAGGAAGTGCCGTCCATGCCGGGCGTCGAGCGCCTGTCGATCGACCTGCTGCTGGAAGCCGCACAGGGTTGGGTTGAGCTGGGCATTCCGGCGCTGGCACTGTTCCCGGTGACGCCTACCGAGAAGAAGTCCCTGGACGGTGCCGAAGCCTGGAACCCGGATGGCATTGCCCAGCGCGCCACCCGCGCCCTGCGTGCCCGCTTCCCGGAGCTGGGGGTGATCACCGACGTCGCCCTGGACCCGTTCACCACCCACGGCCAGGACGGCATCCTCGATGAAGAGGGCTACGTCCAGAACGACATCACCGTCGACGCCCTGGTGCGCCAGGCCCTGTCCCACGCTGAAGCAGGCGCCCAGGTTGTCGCGCCGTCGGACATGATGGACGGGCGCCTCGGCGCGATCCGCGAGGCCCTGGAAGTGGCCGGCCACGTCAACGTGCGCATCATGGCCTACTCGGCCAAGTACGCCAGCGCCTACTACGGCCCATTCCGTGATGCGGTCGGCTCGGCGCTGAACCTGGGCAAGGCCAACAAGGCCTCCTACCAGATGGACCCGGCCAACAGCGACGAGGCCCTGCACGAAGTGGCCCTGGACCTCGCCGAAGGCGCCGACATGGTCATGGTCAAGCCGGGCATGCCGTACCTGGACATCGTTCACCGAGTGAAGACCGAGTTCAAAGTGCCGACCTTCGTCTACCAGGTCAGCGGCGAGTACGCCATGCACATGGCGGCGATCCAGAACGGCTGGCTGAGCGAGGCCGTGATCCTCGAATCCCTCACCGCTTTCAAACGGGCAGGCGCTGATGGCATCCTGACCTATTTCGCCGTGCGTGCCGCTCAATTGATGAGAGGGCAGTAACGCCCTCCAGGAACGTCAGATGAATAACGAAGTGCTAACCCCTGTCGAGATCAAGGACGCCCAGGCCGTGCCCGAAGAGCTGGTACAGACCCCGCCCGACCTGCCCGCCGCCCCGGAGCCGGTAGTAGAGGCCGCCGCGCCTGCTCCGGCGCCTGCGCCAGCGATCGCCGTGCCGAGCCTGGACGACAGCAGCCTGTACATTCATCGCGAGCTCTCGCAGCTGCAGTTCAACATCCGCGTGCTGGAACAGGCGCTGGACGAGTCGTACCCGCTGCTCGAGCGCCTGAAGTTCCTGCTGATTTTCTCCAGCAACCTGGACGAGTTCTTCGAGATCCGCGTGGCGGGCCTGAAGAAACAGATCAACTTCGCCCGCGAACAAGCCGGCGCCGACGGCCTGCAGCCGCACCAGGCGCTGGCCCGCATCAGCGAGCTGGTGCACATCGAGGTGGACCGCCAGTACGCGATCCTCAACGATGTGTTGCTGCCGGAGCTGGAGAAGCACCAGATCCGCTTCATCCGCCGCCGCTACTGGACGCCCAAGCTCAAGACCTGGGTGCGCCGCTACTTCCGCGACGAGATCGCGCCGATCATCACCCCGATCGGCCTCGACCCGACCCACCCGTTCCCGCTGCTGGTGAACAAGAGCCTCAACTTCATCGTCGAGCTCGAGGGTGTCGACGCCTTCGGTCGCGACTCGGGCCTGGCGATCATCCCGGCGCCACGCTTGCTGCCACGAGTGATCCGCGTGCCGGAAGAGGTCGGCGGCCCAGGCGACAACTATGTGTTCCTGTCGTCGATGATTCACGCTCACGCCGACGACCTGTTCCAGGGCATGAAGGTCAAGGGCTGCTACCAGTTCCGCCTGACCCGCAACGCCGACCTGGCGCTGGACTCCGAAGAAGTCGACGACCTGGCCCGCGCCCTGCGCGGCGAGCTGTTCTCGCGTCGCTACGGCGATGCCGTGCGCCTCGAGGTGGCCGACACCTGCCCGAAACACCTCTCCGACTACCTGCTCAAGCAATTCAGCCTGAGCGAGAGCGAGTTGTACCAGGTCAATGGCCCGGTCAACCTGACCCGCCTGTTCAGCATCACCGGGCTCGACAGCCACCCGGAGCTGCAGTACACGCCGTTCACCCCGGCGATCCCCAAGCTGCTGCAGAACGCCGACAACATCTTCAGCGTGATCGGCAAGCAGGACGTGCTGCTGATGCACCCGTTCGAGTCGTTCACCCCGGTGATCGACCTGCTGCGCCAGGCCGCCAAGGACCCGCATGTGCTCGCCGTGCGCCAGACGCTCTACCGCTCCGGTGCCAACTCGGAGATCGTCGACGCCCTGGTGGACGCGGCGCGTAACGGCAAGGAGGTCACTGCGGTGATCGAGCTGCGCGCGCGCTTCGACGAAGAGTCCAACCTGCAGATGGCCAGCCGCCTGCAGGCCGCCGGCGCGGTGGTGATCTACGGCGTTGTGGGCTTCAAGACCCACGCCAAGATGATGCTGATCCTGCGCCGCGAGCAGGGCGAGATCGTGCGTTACGCGCACCTGGGGACCGGCAACTACCACGCCGGCAACGCCCGCCTGTACACCGACTACAGCCTGCTGACCTCCGACGACGCCCTCACCGAGGACGTCGGCCGCCTGTTCAGCCAGCTGATCGGCATGGGCAAGACCCTGCGCATGAAGAAGCTGCTGCACGCGCCCTTCACCCTGAAGAAGGGCATGCTCGACATGATCGCCCGGGAGACCCAGTTCGCCCTGGAAGGCAAGCCGGCGCACATCATCGCCAAGTTCAACTCGCTGACCGACGCCAAGATCATCAAGGCGCTGTACAAGGCCAGCCAGTCGGGCGTGCGCATCGACCTGGTGGTGCGTGGCATGTGCTGCCTGCGGCCGGGCATCGCGGGGGTGTCGCACAACATCCATGTGCGCTCGATCATCGGCCGCTTCCTCGAGCACACTCGGGTGTTCTACTTCCTCAACGGTGGCGAGGAGCAGATCTACCTGTCCAGCGCCGACTGGATGGAGCGCAACCTCGACAAGCGCGTCGAGACCTGCTTCCCGGTGGAAGGCAAGAAGCTGCTGCTACGGGTGAAGAAGGAGCTGGAGGGGTATCTCACCGACAATACCCAGGCCTGGACCCTGCAGCCGGACGGGCGCTACGTGCGCAGCACCCCAACCGGCAACCAGAACCCGCGCAGTGCCCAGGCGACCCTGCTGGAGCGCCTGAGCAACCCGGTGCTCAACGTTCGCTAGTGCCGATGGCTGGTGCCGTTCTGCAGCCCTGTAGGAGCGGCTTCAGCCGCGATCACCGGCGTAGCCGGTGCCAGGCACCGCGTCGCCTGAATCGCGGCTGAAGCCGCTCCTACAGGGGTTGCACCAGGCCCACGGTCAGCGCCAAACCTGTAGGAGCCGGCTTTGCCGGCGAACACCGGCGCAGCCGGTGCCATGCACCGCACGTTACCTGACGCTAAGCACGAAATTGACCCGCGCCAGCCATTCCGCCTCGTTGGCGAAGTCGGCCTGGGTCAATTGGTTCTGCTCCAGCCAACCCTCCGGGAACACCACGTCGAGGCTGTCTTCCCCAGCCTGCAGCACCACCTTCGGCATCTGCTGGGTGCCACGGATGTGGTGGAACAGGATGGCAAAGCGCAGCAACACGCACAGGCGCAGCAGCTTGATGCCTTCTTCACCCAGCTCGGCGAACTTGTCCTTGGGGATGTTGCGGCGATGGCCACGCACCAGCAGGGCCATCATCTGCTGGTCCTCGCGGGAGAAACCGGACAGGTCGGAGTGCTCGATCAGGTAGGCGCCATGCTTGTGGTAGTGGTAGTGCGCGATATCCAACCCTATTTCGTGGATTTTCGCCGCCCAGCCCAGCAGATCGCGCCAATTTCCATCTTCCAGATCCCATGCCTCAGCCACTTGGTCGAAGGCATGCAGCGCCTTGCGCTCCACGCGCGCGGCCTGGCCCTGGTCAACGTGGTAACGCTCCATCAACGAGTTCAGGGTGCGCTCGCGCACGTCTTCGTGGTGATGGCGGCCCAGCAGGTCGAACAGCACGCCTTCGCGCAGGGCACCGTCGCAATGGTCCATGCGCGCCAGCTCCAGGGCATCGAAAATCGCTTCCAGAATGGCCAGGCCGGCCGGGAAGATCGCCCGACGGTCCGGCTTGACCCCGTCGAAGTCGATCTTGTCGGTCTCGCCCAGTTTGAACAGCTTGCGCTTGACCCAGGCCAGGCCCTCGGCGTTGACCTCGCCATTGCCCAGGCCACCGGCCTTGATCGCCGCGCCAATGGCGCGGATGGTGCCCGAGGAGCCGATCGCTTCGTCCCAGGTCAGGCGGTGCAGGGCGTTCTCGATGCTCATCAGCTCCAGGCGCGCGGCGGTGTAGGCCTGGGCATAGCGTGCGGGGGTGACCTTGCCGTCGCGGAAGTAGCGCTGGGTGAAGCTTACACAGCCCATCTGCAGGCTTTCGCGCAGCAGCGGCTCGAAGCGCTGGCCGATGATGAACTCGGTGCTGCCGCCGCCGATGTCGGCAACCAGGCGCTTGCCGGGGTTGTCGGCCAGGGTATGCGAAACGCCGAGGTAGATCAGGCGCGCCTCTTCACGGCCGGAGATGACCTCGACCGGGTGGCCGAGGATGGCTTCGGCGCGTTGAATGAATTCGTTGCGGTTGCGCGCTTCGCGCAGGGCGTTGGTGCCGACGATGCGCACGGAGCCTGCGGGCATACCGTTGATCAGCTGGGCGAAGCGCTTGAGGCACTCCAGCCCTCGCTGCATGGCCTCTTCGCTGAGCCTGCGCTCCTCGTCGATGCCGGCGGCGAGCTGAACCTTTTCTCCAAGCCTCTCTAGAATACGGATTTCCGTGTGATGGGCCTTGGCCACCACCATGTGGAAGCTGTTGGAGCCCAGGTCGATGGCGGCGATCAGAGACAGGTTCTTCGCGGTGGTTTGCGGCATGGTCTGGAGGTTCTCGGTCGTTAACCCGGCAAT
This sequence comes from Pseudomonas entomophila L48, assembly GCF_000026105.1. NCBI lineage: Bacteria > Pseudomonadati > Pseudomonadota > Gammaproteobacteria > Pseudomonadales > Pseudomonadaceae > Pseudomonas > Pseudomonas entomophila. The sequence goes on along the minus strand of NC_008027.1, from coordinate 5,653,441 downwards.
CGTGCCACGATCGTGGCCATCCGCCAACGCGCGGCGCTGCAAGGCTTGATGCATGGCAAGGTCATGGCAATGTTATGGCAGCGACATGACCGTTTCGATTCGTGGGGTCTTGCACAACTATAGTTACACTCAATCGTCCGTGGCTTCCTGTCGCGCCAGGGTGCCGCTATGATGGGCAACGTTTTTTATTGCTTACGACCTTGGAGATTTCCATGAGCGACAAAATCAAACACGTCACCGACGCCAGCTTCGAAGCCGACGTACTCAAGGCCGAAGGCGCGGTGCTGGTCGACTACTGGGCTGAATGGTGCGGCCCATGCAAGATGATCGCTCCGGTACTGGACGCCATCGCCGAAGACTACGCAGGCAAACTGGTCGTCGCCAAGCTGAACATCGACGAAAACCAGGAAACCCCGGCCAAGCACGGCGTGCGCGGCATCCCGACCCTGATGCTGTTCAAGAACGGCAACGTCGAGGCCACCAAGGTCGGCGCCCTGTCGAAATCGCAGCTGCAGGCGTTCATCGACGCCAACCTGTGATGTGAAAAAGCCCCGCAAATGCGGGGCTTTTCTTTGCCTGCCGTGGGAAATATCGGCGCAAGCAGGCGCGCCCCACGATATCGCCCCTTCCGGTAAAAACCTGTCGATATGTGTGGCTAAAACCACTAGACGTCGAAAAAATCAAGTGTTACATTCGGCCTCGCACTGACCCTTTCAGTGCCCTCTGCACGCCGTCGCCGAAGCATCCCTAATTCGAATCAGTACGCGATCTTGTCGCCATCTAGCGGCGCGGCCTCATTAAGCCAAATGCTTACTCTCTCCCTTCTTACATGATTACGTCACTCCCCTTATGAACCTGACAGAACTCAAGCAAAAGCCGATTACCGATCTTTTGGAAATGGCCGAACAGATGGGCATCGAAAACATGGCCCGTTCGCGCAAACAGGACGTGATTTTCGCCCTGCTGAAAAAGCATGCGAAAAGCGGCGAAGAGATCTCGGGTGACGGCGTGCTGGAGATTCTCCAGGATGGTTTCGGTTTCCTGCGTTCGGCGGATGCCTCCTACCTGGCCGGCCCTGACGACATCTACGTGTCGCCCAGCCAGATCCGCCGCTTCAACCTGCGCACCGGCGACACCATCGTCGGCAAGATCCGTCCACCGAAGGAAGGTGAGCGTTACTTCGCCCTGCTCAAAGTCGACACCATCAACTTCGACCGTCCGGAAAACGCGAAGAACAAGATCCTGTTCGAAAACCTGACGCCGCTGTTCCCCAACAAGCGCCTGAAGATGGAAGCCGGCAACGGTTCCACCGAAGACCTCACCGGTCGCGTCATCGACCTGTGCGCCCCGATCGGCAAAGGCCAGCGTGGCCTGATCGTCGCCCCACCAAAAGCGGGCAAGACGATCATGCTGCAGAACATCGCGGCGAACATTACCCGCAACAACCCCGAGTGCCATCTGATCGTCCTGCTGATCGACGAGCGCCCGGAAGAAGTGACCGAGATGCAGCGCACCGTGCGCGGCGAAGTGGTTGCCTCCACCTTCGACGAGCCGCCGACCCGCCACGTGCAGGTCGCCGAAATGGTCATCGAGAAGGCCAAGCGCCTGGTCGAGCACAAGAAGGACGTGGTCATCCTGCTCGACTCGATCACCCGTCTGGCCCGTGCCTACAACACCGTGATCCCGAGCTCCGGCAAGGTACTGACCGGTGGTGTCGACGCCCACGCCCTGGAGAAGCCAAAGCGTTTCTTCGGCGCCGCGCGCAACATCGAGGAAGGCGGTTCGCTGACCATCATCGCCACCGCGCTGGTCGAGACCGGCTCGAAGATGGACGAAGTGATCTACGAAGAGTTCAAGGGTACCGGCAACATGGAGCTGCCCCTGGACCGTCGCATTGCTGAAAAGCGTGTGTTCCCGGCCATCAACATCAACAAGTCCGGTACCCGCCGCGAAGAGCTGCTGACCGCCGACGACGAACTGCAGCGCATGTGGATCCTGCGCAAGCTGCTGCACCCGATGGACGAGATCGCCGCCATCGAGTTCCTGGTCGACAAGCTCAAGCAGACCAAGACCAACGACGAGTTCTTCCTGTCGATGAAGCGCAAGTAAGCTCATAGATCAGGCTGTAACTGGGGCTGCTTCGCAGCCCATCGCGGCTGAAGGCCGCTCCTACACGGGTTCTGCATACGCGGACCGCTGTAGGAGCGGCCTTCAGCCGCGATGGGGCGCGAAGCGGCCCCGTTTCATTTTTGCCCCCAAACAAGGCGTGAACGGCGCTACACTCTGCACCCCGACCGATACGGCCAACACGAGGCTCATGCATGCAGTATCGCGATTTGCGCGACTTCATCCGTGGCCTGGAACAGCGCGGTGAACTCAAGCGCATCCAGGTTCCCATCTCCCCCGTCCTGGAAATGACCGAAGTCTGCGACCGCACCCTGCGCGCCAAGGGCCCGGCGTTGCTGTTCGAAAAGCCCACCGGCTTCGACATCCCGGTGCTGGGCAACCTGTTCGGCACCCCCGAGCGCGTGGCCATGGGCATGGGCGCCGAATCGACCGAAGAGCTGCGTGAAATCGGCAAGCTGCTGGCGTTCCTCAAGGAACCCGAGCCGCCGAAAGGCCTGAAGGACGCCTGGTCGAAACTGCCGATCTTCAAGAAAGTCGTGTCGATGGCCCCGAAAGTGGTCAAGGACGCGGTGTGCCAGGAGATCGTGGTCGAGGGCGACGATGTCGACCTGTCGCAACTGCCCATCCAGCATTGCTGGCCGGGCGACGTGGCACCGCTGATCACCTGGGGCCTGACCGTGACCCGTGGCCCGAACAAGGACCGCCAGAACCTGGGCATCTACCGCCAGCAGGTGATCGGCCGCAACAAGGTCATCATGCGCTGGCTGAGCCACCGCGGTGGCGCCCTGGACTACCGCGAATGGTGCCAGAAGCACCCCGGCCAGCCTTTCCCGGTGGCGGTGGCCCTGGGCGCGGACCCTGCGACCATCCTCGGCGCGGTCACGCCGGTGCCGGACACGCTCTCCGAATACGCCTTCGCCGGCCTCCTGCGTGGCAACCGCACCGAACTGGTCAAATGCCGTGGCAATGACCTGCAGGTCCCGGCCACCGCCGAGATCATCCTCGAAGGCGTGATCCATCCGGGCGAAATGGCCCCCGAAGGCCCGTACGGCGACCACACCGGTTACTACAATGAAGTGGACAGCTTCCCGGTGTTCACCGTAGAGCGCATCACCCACCGGCAGAAGCCGATCTACCACAGCACCTACACCGGCCGTCCGCCGGATGAGCCGGCGATCCTCGGTGTGGCGCTGAACGAAGTGTTCGTGCCGATCCTGCAGAAGCAGTTCCCCGAGATCGTCGATTTCTACCTGCCACCGGAAGGCTGCTCTTACCGCATGGCGGTGGTGACCATGAAGAAGCAGTATCCAGGCCACGCCAAGCGCGTAATGCTGGGTGTGTGGTCGTTCCTGCGACAGTTCATGTACACCAAGTTCGTTATCGTCACCGACGACGATATCAACGCCCGCGACTGGAACGATGTGATCTGGGCCATCACCACGCGCATGGACCCCAAGCGTGATACGGTGATGATCGACAATACCCCCATCGACTACCTCGACTTCGCGTCGCCGGTGTCGGGGCTGGGGTCGAAGATGGGCCTGGACGCCACCCACAAGTGGCCGGGCGAAACTACACGCGAATGGGGCCGGGTCATCGTCAAGGACGAGGCCGTCACCCGCCGTATCGATGAGCTGTGGGACCAGTTGGGAATAGATTGATGCAGGTGACCTTGCAGCCTTCCGGGGCGGTACTGGCGGTGGAGCCCGGGGAAAGGATTCTGGATGCGGCGCGGCGGCTGGGTTACGACTGCCCGAGCAGTTGCCGTAATGGCAACTGTCATGTCTGTGCCGCGTTGCTGGTGGAAGGGCGTGTGCGCCAGGAGGGCGTGGTCCGTGATCACGGCGAGCTGTTCACTTGCATCGCCGAGCCTCTGGAGGATTGCGTGGTGCTCTGGGATGGTGTGCTGGCCTTGGGCGAACTCCCGGTGCGCAAGCTGGCCTGCACCGTGAGCGAGTGCGTCGAGGTGGGTGGCGACGTCTGGCGCGTGCGCCTGCGTGCCCCGGCCGGCAAGCCACCGCGCTATCACGCCGGGCAGTACCTGATGATCGAGCGCGAGGGCGCCGACAAGGCCGCATTCTCCCTGGCCTCGGCCCCCCACGGCGGCCGTGACCTGGAGCTGCATGTGCTGGCGCGTGAGAGCAGTGCCGTGCAACTGATCGCGCAATTGCAGCGCAATGGCATCGCGCGTATCGAGCTGCCGTTTGGCGACGCCCACCTGGCCGAGCTGCCGGATGGCCCGCTGGTGCTGATTGCCGCGGGCACCGGCATGGGCCAGATGCACAGCCTGGTCGAGCATTGCCGCGCCAATGGCTTCAAGTACCCGGTGCACCTGTACTGGGGCGTGCGCCGACCCGAGGACTTCTACGAGATCGAGCATTGGGATGAGTGGCAGCGCCTGCCCAACCTGTTCCTGCACAAGGTCGTCAGCGACCTGTGCGGTTGGGAAGGGCGTTGTGGCCTGCTCCACGAAGCGGTGTGCGAGGACATCGGCGACCTGAACCAGGTCCATGTCTATGCCAGCGGCTCGCCGAACATGGTCTATGCCACCCTCGACGCCCTGGTCGAGGCGGGTATGGACGCCCACCGCATGCGCGCCGACGTATTCGCCTACGCGCCGCGCGGCTGATCGTGAAACAGCACACTGCAAGGGTGTGCTGTTTTTAATAACCAACTTTTTTCGCATGATTATATGGCGGGAATTATTGCCGATACGGTTAATAACTGTCGCTATACTCGAAATATTAGTTTCCGTTCGGCGGGCGACTGAATGAAACTTTGATTTCGGGCTTGAGCCGAACCTGCATTCTGTCTTACGTTAGGCGCCAGGGCCTTCGCGGCTGAAGCCGCTCCTACAGGAGTAGCGCAGGCCTCTGTAGGAGCGGCTTCAGCCGCGAATACGCCCGTACAAGCACTCTAAGTATCGCAGTAGAACCGGCACTCTGGCAGTTCACAGGAATTATGGCGGCAGTTTATGTCGGCACTTGAAAGTTCATCCTGGCAGGTCACATATCCCCCCTCGCTCGACTTCGGGCAACAGTTGACCCGCGAGCAACTACAACAGTCGATGAATGTCACCCTGTCACAGCACATGGGCGGCCCGGTGTGGCTGTTCGCCTATGGCTCATTGATCTGGCGCCCTGAGTGCCATTCGGTGGAACGCCAGCGAGCACGGGTGCATGGCTATCATCGGGGCCTCTACCTCTGGTCCCACGAGCATCGCGGCACCCCGGAATGCCCTGGGCTGGTGTTCGGCCTGGATCGTGGCGGCTCCTGCAGTGGTTTCGCCTACCGGCTGGACGACAGCAACCTGGAAGACTCGCTGATGGCCCTGTGGCAACGCGAGATGCCTTATCCCGCTTATCGACCGCACTGGCTCAGTTGCCGTCTCAGTGATGGCAGCAAGGTGCAGGCGCTGGGTTTCGTGCTGGAGCGGCACTTGCCGTGCTATGCCGGAAACTTGCCAGACACCTTGCTGAGCCACATTCTGGCCAGCGCCAAGGGGCGCTATGGCACGACGCGGGATTATGTGGAGCAGACCCTCAACGCCCTGCGCAGCCACCAGATGCCGGATCGCAACCTGGAGGCGCGGTTCAGGCGCTGCCACAACCTGCGTGAGGTCTGAGAGGTTCGCCGGCAAGCCGGCTCCTACGGACGCTGTTGTCGGCGAACCCCTCTACCTGGCCACCACGACTAGCTTGCCCACCGCCTGGCGCTGCGCGAGGCGCTCGATCGCCGCGCCCCCCTCGGCCAACGGATAGGTCTGCGACACCAACGGCTTCAACTTGCCCTCGGCATGCCAGGCAAACAGCTGGCGGAAGTTCTTCGCATTGTCCTCCGGCTGACGCTGGGCGAATGCCCCCCAGAACACCCCGAGCACCGCCGCGCCCTTGAGCAGCGCCAGGTTCACCGGCAACTGCGGGATCGTGCCGCTGGCAAAGCCCACCACCAGCAACCGCCCGTTCCAGGCCAGCCCGCGCACGGCTTGGTCGAACAGCTCGCCGCCGACCGGGTCGTAGACCACGTCCACGCCCTGGCCACCGGTCAGGCGCTTGATCTCATCCTTCAGGCTGGCCTGGCTGTAGTCGATCAGCTCATCGGCCCCGGCAGCCTTGGCTACCGCGAGCTTCTCGGCGCTGCTGGCCGCGGCGATCACCCGCGCGCCGAGGGCCTTGCCGATTTCCACCGCCGCCAGCCCCACGCCACCCGAGGCGCCGAGCACCAGCAAGGTCTCGCCGGCCTTGAGCTGGCCGCGCTGGGTCAGCGCGTGCATCGACGTGCCGTAGGTCATGCCGAAGGCGGCGGCGGTGGTGAAGTCCATGCCGGCCGGAATCGGCAGCACGTTGTAGAACGGCACCGCCACCTGTTCGGCGAAAGCGCCCCAGCCGGTCAGGGCCATGACCCGGTCGCCCACCTTGAACGCGCCGGCCTTCTCGCCGACCGCCGCCACCACGCCGGCCGCCTCGCCACCGGGCGAAAAGGGCAGGGGCGGCTGGAACTGGTACTTGCCCTCGATGATCAGGGTGTCGGGGAAGTTGACCCCCGCGGCATGCACGTCGAGCAGAATTTCGTTTTTCTTCGGCGTGGGGCTGGCGACCTCTTCCAGGACCAGGTCCCGCGCCGGGCCCAGGGCTTTGCACAACAAGGCTTTCATCAGGGCTATTCCTTTGCGTGTGGTGGCCGATAAGTGTAGGAGGGCGGTGACTGCGGTCAACGAGCATGGCCCGCCCTGATGAGCCGGCATAAGCCCGGGCTTGGGTTTGGCTGGCGCGCTGGGTAAGCTGGCGCCAACTGTATTGAGGAGCGAATTCGTGAAAGCGTGGATCTTGATGGTGCTGGCCCTGATGCTGCCAGTGGCGGCAATGGCCGAGGAAGCCAAGGAAGGGGAACCGAAAGTCTCCTACATCACCCTGAGCCCGCCCTTCGTCGGCAACTACGCGCTCGATGGTGGCCCGAAACTGCGGGTGTACAAGGCCGACGTGGCCCTGCGCGTCACCGGCGATGCCGCCGCCACTGCGGTCAAGCACCACGAGCCGCTGATCCGCAACCAGCTGGTGGCGCTGTTCACCCAGCAGGGCGTGGACAACATGAGCAACGTCGAAGCCAAGGAAAAACTGCGCCAGGAAGCCCTGAAGCAGGTGCAGCAGGTGATGGAGTCCGAAGAGGGCAAGCCGATCGTCGAGGACCTGCTGTTCAACAACCTGATCGTGCAGTGATCAGGCGGCGAGGCTGCGGCGAAAGCGCAGCAACGCCACGCTGAAGAACACCAGGCCGATCACGGCCAGGGCCAGCACGTCTGGCCACACCACGCTCAGCCCGGCGTCGCGGAACAGGATCGCCGCGCCCAGGCTGACGAAGTGGGTCGAGGGCGAGCCCTGCATGACCCACTGCAGCCATTGCGGCATGCTGTCCAGCGGCGTGCTGCCGCCCGAGAGCAGCAGCATCGGGATGATCACGGGGATCGCCAGCAGGCCGAACTGCGGCGTCGAGCGCGCCAGGGTGGCGAGGAAGATGCCCAGTGCCGTGCTGGCGAACAGGTACAGCGCGGTTACCCCCAGGAACAACCCCAGCGAGCCCGCCAGCGGCACGCCCAGCGCGCCCTTGACCACCACCTCCAGCGAAACCCAGGTGCACAGCACCACCACCAGGGCGTTGCTGCCGATCTTCGCCAACATGATTTCCAGCGCCGTCAGCGGCAGCACCAGCAAGTGATCGAGGGTGCCGTGCTCGCGTTCGCGCAGCAACGCGGTGCCGGTGAGCACGATCGCGAGGATGGTGATGTTGTTGACGATCTGGATCACCGCCAGGAACCAGCCACCCTCCAGGTTGGGGTTGAACAGTGCCTTGGGGTTGATCAACGCGGGGCTGGTGGCGCTGCGGTCGGCGTATTCGAGCAGTTCGCGCTCGAAGATCCGGCCGATGTAGCCGGCGCCCATGAACGCCTGGCTCATGGCCGTGGCATCGACGTTGACCTGCAGCTCCGGCGAGCGCCCGGCCAGCAGGTCACTCTGGAAGTTCACCGGCACGTTGATGACGAAGGTGTACTGGCCGCTGTCCATGGCTTGGTCCAGGCGGTCGGCTGGCAGGGTCGCGGCCGGCTGGAACTCGGGTGGTTGCAGCGACTCGGCGAGCTTGCGCGACAGCGCGCTGCGGTCTTCGTCGACCACCGCCACGCTGGCGTTGTGCACGCCGATCACCGAGCCTGCGGCAGGCATGTAGATCGCCACGCTGAAGGCATACAGCAGGAACAGCAGCAACACGCTGTCGTGACGCAGGCTAGTCAGCTCCTTCAGGCCCAGGCGCAAGGTATGCGCGAGTCGGCTCATCTCAGGCCTCCTGCTTTTTCAGCATGGCCAGGCTCAGGCCGGTGAAGGCGGCAAAGAAGCCCAGCAAGATCAGGCACTGTGGCCACAGCTCACGCAGGCCCAGGGCCTTGGTGAAGGTGCCGACGGCGATGTCGAGGAAGTACCCGGCCGGGAACAGCTGGCCCATGAGCGCCGCCGAACCGTCCAGCGATGAACGCGGCACGATCAGCCCGGAGAACTGGATGGTCGGCAGGCTGGTGATGATCATGGTGCCGAGGATCGCCGCGATCTGCGTGCGGGTGAAAGCCGAGATCAACAAGCCGAGGCTGGTCGTCGCCAGCAGGTAGGCCAGGCCACCGCAGGCCAGGGCCAGCGGGCTCCCCTTGAGCGGCACGCCGAACAGCCAGCGGTTCATCGCCACCAGTAGCGCCAGGTTGACCAGGCTCACCGCCAGGTAGGGCGCCTGCTTGCCGAGCAGGAACTCCAGGCGGGTGAGCGGGGTGGCGTAGAAGTTGGTGATCGAGCCCAGCTCCTTTTCCCGCACGATCCCCAGCGCGGTGAGCATGGCCGGGATGAACGCCAGGATCAGCGCCATCACTCCGGGGCCGATGGCGTTGACGCTGACCACATCCTGGTTGTAGCGAAAGCGCGTCTCCAGGCGCACGGGCTGCTGGCGCGACACCGGGTGCGGGCTGAGGGCGGCGAGCTGCTCGAGGTTGGCCTGGTGCACGGCCTCGACATAGTTGCGGCTGGTTTCGGCGCGGAACGGCATGCCGCCGTCGAGCCAGGCCGCTACCACCGGCTGGCGCCCGGCGTGCAGGTCGCGGCCGAAGCCTGGTGGGATTTCCAGGGCCAGCTTGATCTCCGAGCGTTGCAGGCGCTGGTGCAGCTGGCGGGCATCGCGAATCGGCGCTTGTTCGGCGAAGTAGCGTGAGCCGCGGAAGGCTTCGAGGTAGGCGCGGCTTTGCGTGCTCTGGTCCTGGTCGTAGACGGCGAAGGCCAGGTTCTCCACGTCCAGCGAAATGCCATAGCCGAATATCACCATCATGAACAGCGCACCGAGCAGGGCAAAGGCCAGGCGCACCTTGTCGCGCAGCAGTTCCTTGCCTTCACGGCTGGCCACGGCCAGCAGGCGGCGCAGGCTGAAGGCCTGGCGCATTGGCGGTGGAGGCGTGCCGGCCTGTTGCAGAGCTGTCTCGGCCTGGGCCTGGGTTGGCGTGTCCTGAGCCTGTTCGAGGCAGCGCACGAAGGCGTCTTCCAGGGTGTCCCCGCCGAACCGTCGCTGCAGCGCCTGCGGGGTGTCGCAGGCCAGCACCCGGCCGGCGTGCATCAGCGAGATGCGGTCGCAGCGCAGGGCTTCGTTCATGAAGTGGGTGGAGAGGAAGATGGTCACACCCTGTTCGCGGGACAGTTCAACCAGCAAGCGCCAGAAGCCGTCGCGGGCGGCCGGGTCGACGCCGGAGGTAGGTTCGTCGAGGATCAGCACTTCCGGGCGGTGCAGCACTGCCACGGCCAGCGACAGGCGCTGGCGCAAGCCCAGGGGCAGGGCGCCGGACGGTTGGTCGGCAATCGCGCCGAGGTCGAAACGCTCGATCAACTCGGCGATGCGCGGGGCGCTGTCGGCCTTGGCCAGGTCGAACAGACGTGCGTGCAGCTCGAGGTTCTGTCGGGTACTCAGCTCGCCATACAGGGAAAAACTCTGGGACATGAACCCCACCCGCTTGCGCGTGGCCAGATCGCCGGCGTCCACGGGGCGGCCGAGCAGGCTGGCGCTGCCTTCACTGGCCGGCATCAGGCCGGTAAGCACTTTCATGGTGGTGGTCTTGCCGCAGCCGTTGGAACCGAGGAAGCCGAAGATCTCGCCACGGCCGATGGCGAAGCTGACCTTGTTCACGGCAGTGAAGTCGCCGAAGCGCAGGGTCAGGTCGTGGGCTTCGATGGCAACCGGGCCGTCGTCGGCCTCGTGGGGCGGAATGTGCAAGGGGGCGGGCTGTTCGCGCCCGGCGCCCTGGAAGTGGGTGAAGGCATCGTCCAGCTTGCCGCTGGCGGTAACGGCGGCCAGTTCCTGGCTGGGGCCGGCCGCCAGCAGGCGCCCGCCGTCGAGCATCAGGCAGTGCTCGAACTGCTCGGCCTCTTCCATGTAGGCGGTGGCCACCAGCAGGGTCAGTTGAGGGCGCTGGACGCGGACCTGCTCCACCAGTTCCCAGAAGCGCCGCCGCGACAACGGGTCGACGCCCGTGGTTGGCTCGTCGAGGATCAGCAGGTCCGGTTCGTGGATCAGCGCGCAACACAAACCGAGCTTCTGCTTCATGCCACCGGACAACTTGCCCGCCGGGCGCTCGGCGAAGCGTTCCAGGTCGGTGGCGCGCAGCAGGCTGGCCATGCGCTCCCGGCATTCGGCGCGGCCCAGGCCGAACAGGGTGGCGAAGAACTGGATGTTCTCGCGGATCGACAGCTCCGGGTACAAATTGTTGCCCAGGCCTTGGGGCATGAACGCGACCCTGGGGTACAGCGCGGTGCGGTGACGGCGCTGGCGGATCGGGCCGCCAAGCACCTGCAGCTCACCCTGTTGCAGGCGCTTGACCCCGGCGATCAGCCCGAGCAGCGTCGACTTGCCGGCGCCATCCGGGCCGATCAGGCCGCAGCGGGTGCCGGCCGGCAGGCTGAAGGCCACGTCGCGCAGGGCCTGGATATCGCCGTAACGGTGGTTGATGTCTTCGGCCAGCAGCGCTGGTGCGGCGTTCATTGCAGGTTGGCCGGCCAGTCCACGTCGGCGGTGCGCACGTAACCAGCGCCGGGCATGCCGGGCTTGGCCTGGGGCACGGCGCTGGGTTCACTCAGGCGCAGTTTCACCCGGAACACCAGCTTCTGCCGTTCGTCGCGGGTCTCCACCTGTTTCGGGGTGAACTGCGCCTTCGCCGCAACGAACGCTACCTTGGCCGGCAAGGCCTTTTCCGGCAGGGCGTCGAGGACGATCCGTGCCTGATCGCCAACCGTCAGCCGCCCGGTGGTGGCGGCGGGCAAGTAGAGGTTCATGTACTGGTCGCTGGGGTCGATCAGCATCAACACCCGGCCGCCAGCACCGAGCACTTCGCCGGGCTCGGCCAGGCGCAGCTGGATGATGCCGTCGATGGGGGCGCGCAGGCTGCTGTCGTCGATCTCGCTGGTGAGTTGCGCCACCTGGGCCTCGGCGGCGCCGATGGCGGCCTTGATCGCCGCCAGTTGCGCCCGGGCGGCGACCACGGCGGCGTTGGCGGTGTCGTAGCGGGCTTGCTGCTGGTCCAGCAACTGCTGGCTGGCGAACTTGCGCTGGTAGATTTCGCGCACCCGCTTGAGCTCCTGGCTGGCCAGCAGCAGCTCGCTCTGGCGCAGTTGCACGCTGGCCTGGGCGGCGGCGTAGTTCTCGTTGGCGCGCAGCACTTCGGCCTCGGCCTGGGCGCGTTGGGCTTCCATCGTGCGGGTGTCGATGCGTGCGAGCAGTTGGCCACGGCTGACTTTGTCGCCTTCGTCCACCAGCACCTCGGCCAGGCGGCCGGGGACCTTGCTGGCGATCTGCACTTCGGTGGACTCTAGGCGGCCGTTGCCCATGCTCAGGCCTTCAGGCAGGCGGTCGTGGAGGGATTTCCAGTAACCCAGCCCACCTGCCGCCAATAGCAGGGCGATCAAGGCGCCAGCGAAGAGTCTGGGGGCGATTCGGTTCATCGGTCTGCATCCTGCGGCTGGCACGCCTCAATCCTGGCGCGGCGCACTTCCTGGCGCGTTGATATCGGTCAAACCCCTGACGATAGACGGCTATTCAGTTCAGTGCGAGGATTGCCGCCCACTGATCGGGTGTCACGGGCATCACCGACAGGCGGGTGCCTTTCTGCACCAGGGGCAATGCCTCCAAGGCGGCCTGCTGCTTGAGCAGGCCCAGGCCGAGCACCCGGCGGAAGGTCTGTACATGGGCCACGTCCACCGCGCTCCACGGGTTCTTCTCGGTGCTGGCCTTGGCGTCGAAGTAGTGGCTTTCAGGGTCCAGCGCCGTGGGGTCCGGATAAGCGGCGGCGGTGATCCGGGCGATACCGGCGACGCCCGGTTGCGGGCATCTGGAGTGGTAGAACAGGAACTCGTCACCTACGCTCATGGCCCGCAGAAAATTGCGCGCCTGGTAGTTGCGCACACCGTCCCAGCGGGCTTCGCCCAGGCGTGCCAAGGCCTCGATCGACAGCTCGTCGGGCTCGGATTTCATCAGCCAATAGGCCATGGATGCAGCTCCTGAAAGGGTTTGAAATAAATCGTTGCATGAAACCGACAGTCGGTTGGCGTCAACGTTTGCGTGTCGACTCACGTTGTCGGAAAATGCGCCGATTTTAAAGCTAGACGCTCCGGCAGCCATCAAGAAAGCCGCCGAGCATGAACTATTGCCTAGGGGGGCAATCGATGAAACAACGTAAACCGGACCTGCTCTGGATCCTGGCCTTCATCTTCGGCCTGGGTGTGGTCACCACCGGTTACGCCCAGGGTTTGTGGGAGCGCAAGCTGGACGCCGCCTATCAACAGGCCCCGGTCGACCCGGCGCAACAGCAGCACCGCTGATCCCCCTTTTCGCGCCCGTTCACTTCGGCGCCAGGTACCTGCCACGGTCCGAGACCGTCCCGCGCAACGGTACATCCCAGCTCGCCTGGGCCAGCCGCTCCACCTTCTGGCATTCGTGTGCCAGCCCCAGCAGCACTGGTTTTTTCCAGGCCTTGCGCCGCGCTTGGTAGGCCAGGCTGCGGTCGTAGAAGCCGCCGCCCATGCCCAGGCGACCGCCCACTTCATCGAACCCGACCAACGGCAGCAGGACAAGATCCAGCGCCCAGACCGGTCGTTGACGCTTGCGCTCGATCACCGGCTCCGCGATGCGGAAGCGGTTGGGGCGCAGTTTTTCACCCGGCTCGAAGCGCTGGAACACCATACGCGTGCGTGGCCAGGCGTGCAGCACGGGCAGATACACCCGTTTGCCGCGCTTGTGGGCTTCGCGCAGCAGCAGGCGCGGGTCGATCTCGCCGTCGTTGGGCAGGTACAGGGCGATATGCCGGGCGCGACGGAACAGCGGGTCCTGCGCCAACTGGCGGTACAGGCCGATTGCAGCCTGGCGTTGCTGGGATGTTGTCAGTGCGCGGCGGGCGTTGCGCAGCAGGCGGCGCAGTTGGGGGCGGGTGAGCGGCGCGATGTCGGTCATGGCACGGGCGATCCCCGATGAGGCTGGCGGCCAAAACGAAATGCCCGCCAGGAAGGCGGGCAATAGAATTCAGGCTCCCCGACAAGACCGCTATCGGTGTAGCCCTTGAACCCGAAAGTTCAAGGTGGAGATTGCAGGGGGCGTTAAGGCTTTCCGTCGGGCGGACATGCACACCGGCCCCAGCGTGCAACCCCCGTGGTTGTGCGTATCGGCTCAGGGACATAACCGACTGGCGCATCCCCCAGGGAGTGGCGCCAGTATACCAATCTCAATCGTTTTTGCTAACCGGATCGTCGGTGAGTGCCTGGTCGACCCGTTCCAGCAGGTCGCGCACCTGCTCGCGGGTGGTGCCGCCGCTGGCGACTTCCGGGCGTTCCTGGCGGTGCAGCAGCTCGTGGGTGATGTTGAGCGCGGCCATCACGGCGATGCGGTCGGCGCCGATCACCTTGCCGCTGCTGCGGATCTCGCGCATCTTGCCATCGAGATAACGCGCGGCACCGACCAGGTTGTTGCGCTCCTCGGGCGGGCAGATGATCGAGTATTCCTTGTCGAGGATCTGCACGGTGACGCTATTGCTTGAACTCATGAGTCTTGCTCCAGGGCCTTGAGGCGCAGGATCATCGATTCGATCTTGCGTTTGGCGATCTCGTTCTTTTCGATGAGGTGGGCGCGCTCCTCGCGCCAGGATCGTTCCTGAGCTAGTAGGAGTGCATTTTGCCGTTTTAGTTGCTCGACGCGCTCGATCAGCAGCTCGAACCGGCTCATCAGCGCTTGCAGGTCGTTCTCTTGCATGGGTTGCACTCGATTCCTTGACTCACCTGGCGATCATGCCTGCCCCAGGGGCGAGACGGCCAGTGCCGATGGTCTTGGCGCGCCTGCCGGTGCTAGGATACAAGGTCTCCATTCTAGTCATTGCGCCGTCTGGCGCCTAGCTGCCCATGCCCAATACCCAATCGCCCTACATCGCCTTCGCCATGTTGCTTTCGAGCAATGGCCACCCTGTCACTCCCGCCGAGCTGCATGGCCTGCTGATCGGCCGCAGCTGCGCCGGCGCCGGCTTCGATGCCGACGCCTGGCTGGCCGATGCGGCCCAGCTGCTCGAGACCGAGCCTGGTGACACCGTTCGCAACGCCCTGGTCGGCCTGCAAGAGATGGTCAAGGCCGAACTGACCGGCGAGGACGTCGCCATCGTCCTGCTGCTGCCGTCCGATGATGCCGCGCTGGCCGACCGCGCCGCCGCGCTGGGCCAGTGGTGCCAGGGCTTCATTACCGGTTTCGGCTTGAACGCCGGCGGCAAGGACTTGTCCACCGACGCGAAGGAAGTGCTCCAGGACCTGGTGGCCATTTCGCAGGTCCAGGAAGCGCTGGAAGAATCCGAGGACGGCGAAAACGACTACATGGAAGTCATGGAATACCTGCGTGTAGCGCCGCTGCTGCTCTACACGGAGCTGGCGAAACCGGAAGCGCCCGCCACCAAGCCATCGCTGCACTGATCTGAACCGGGGTCGTTTGCCCATGAGCCACATACCCAAGGCGGAGTACGCCCGTCGGCGCAAGGCGCTGATGGCGCAGATGGTCCCCAACAGCATCGCCATCCTGCCGGCCGCCGCGGTTGCCATCCGCAACCGTGACGTCGAGCACGTCTATCGCCAGGACAGCGATTTCCAGTACCTCAGCGGCTTCCCCGAGCCCGAGGCGGTGATCGCGCTGATCCCTGGCCGCGAGCACGGTGAGTACGTGCTGTTCTGCCGCGAGCGCAACCCTGAGCGCGAGCAATGGGACGGCCTGCGTGCCGGCCAGGAAGGCGCGATGCGCGACTTCGGTGCCGACGACGCCTTCCCCATCACCGACATCGACGAGATCCTGCCCGGCCTGATCGAAGGCCGCGAGCGGGTGTACAGCGCCATGGGCAGCAATGCCGAGTTCGACCGGCGGCTGATGGACTGGATCAACGTGATCCGTTCGAAGGCCCGCCTGGGTGCCCAGCCGCCGAACGAGTTCGTTGCCCTGGATCATCTGCTGCACGACATGCGCCTGTATAAATCGGCGGCGGAAGTGAAGGTGATGCGCGAGGCCGCGGCAATCTCCGCCCGCGCCCACGTCCGGGCCATGCAGGCGTGCCGTGCGGGGTTGCACGAATACAGCCTGGAAGCCGAGCTCGACTACGAGTTCCGCAAGGGCGGGGCGAAGATGCCGGCGTACGGCTCGATCGTCGCGGCCGGGCGCAACAGCTGCATCCTGCATTACCAGCAGAACGACGCACCGCTCAAGGACGGTGACCTGGTACTGATCGACGCCGGCTGCGAGATCGACTGCTACGCCAGCGACATCACCCGCACCTTCCCGGTCAGCGGGCGCTTCTCGCCGGAGCAGAAGGCCATCTACGAGCTGGTGCTCAAGGCCCAGGAAGCCGCGTTCGAGGTGATCGCCCCGGGCAAGCACTGGAACCACGCCCACGAGGCGACCGTGCGGGTGATCACCGAAGGGCTGGTGGAACTGGGCCTGCTCAAGGGCGAGGTACAGGCGCTGATCGACAGCGAAGCCCATCGCGCTTTCTACATGCACCGTGCCGGGCACTGGCTGGGCATGGACGTGCACGACGTGGGCGAATACAAGGTCGGTGGCCAGTGGCGGGTGCTTGAACCGGGCATGGCGCTGACCGTCGAACCCGGCATCTACATTGCCGCCGACAACCAGAACGTCGCGAAAAAATGGCGCGGCATCGGCGTAAGGATCGAGGACGACGTGGTAGTCACCAGGCAAGGTTGTGAAATCCTTACTTCAGGCGTACCCAAGACTGTCCCGGAGATCGAGGCGTTGATGCTCGGTGCCCGCGAGGACGCCGCATGAACCGGGTCAATCTGGCGATCATCGGTGGCGGCCTGGTCGGCGCCAGCCTGGCGTTGACCCTGCAGGCCGCGGCCAAGGCGCGTGGCTGGAAGATCCTGCTGATCGAGCCGTTCGCCCCGGGCGACAGCTTCCAGCCCAGCTACGACGCGCGTTCTTCGGCGCTGTCCTACGGCACCCGGCAGATCTATGAGCAACTGGGGCTGTGGCAGGCCATCAGCCGTCGTGCCGAACCGATCCTGCAGATCCAGGTCTCCGACCGTGGCCGCTTTGGTGCCACGCGCCTGGATGCCGGCGAGGAGGGCGTGCCGGCGCTCGGCTATGTGGTGGAGAACGCCTGGCTCGGGCAGTGCCTGTGGCAGGCCATCGACAGCGAGGTGGTCAGTTGGCGTTGCCCGGCCGAAGTGAAGGCCATGCAGGCAATCGCCGGTGGCTATCGGCTGCAACTGGACGACGACACCTCGCTTGAGTGCGACCTGGCGGTGCTGGCCGATGGTGGGCGCTCGGGCCTGCGCGAGCAGTTGGGCATTCATGTGCGGCGCACGCCCTATGACCAGAGCGCGCTGATCGCCAACATCACTCCGGGCGAGGCCCATGGCGGCCAAGCCTTCGAACGCTTCACCGAGCAGGGTCCGATGGCGCTGTTGCCATTGTCCGAGAACCGTTGCGCGCTGGTCTGGACGCGCCAGGGGATGGACGCCAGGCGCCTGGCCGAACTCGATGAGCGCAGTTTCCTGCGCGAGCTGCAGGACGCCTTCGGCTATCGCCTGGGCGCGCTGCGCCAGGTGGGCGCCCGCCATCTGTATCCGCTGGCGCTGGTCGAGGCCGAGGAGCAGGTGCGCCCGCACCTGGTGGTGCTGGGCAACGCCGCCCACAGCCTGCACCCGATTGCCGGCCAGGGTTTCAATCTGTCGCTGCGCGATGTGCAGGCGCTGGCCGATGCATTGTTGGCCGGCCCGCAGCAACCTGGCGACCTGGCCACGCTGCAGGTCTACCAGAAGCGCCAGCGCCTCGACCAGGCGATGACCATCGGCTTCTCCGACCAGGTCACTCGCCTGTTCGGCAGCAACCAGCCTTTGATGGCGGCTGGGCGCAATATCGGCCTGCTCGGCCTCGACTTGCTGCCCCCCGCGAAAAGCTGGTTCGCCCGCCAGGCCATGGGCCTGGGGACACGCCCCGACCCGCGAGGCCAGGCATGAGCGACTCCCGCAAGCTCGCCCGCCGGGCCCGCATGCTGCGTTGGCTGCTGAACCTCTACCCGCCTTACCTCGGTGCCGGCATCCACATCCAGGAAATCAGCCCGGACATGCGCCGCGTCAAGGTGCGCATGAAGCTGACGCGGTGGAATCGCAACTACGTCGGCACCCAGTTCGGCGGCAGCCTGTATTCGATGGTCGACCCGTTCTACATGCTGCTGCTGATCGAGCAGCTGGGGCGCGAGTACATCGTCTGGGACAAGGCCGCCAGCATCGATTTCATCTCGCCGGGCAAGGGCCCGGTGTATGCCGAACTGCACGTCGATGACGCGCTGCTGGACGACATCCGCCAGCAGACCGCCAGCGGCAAGAAATACCTGCCCCGGTTGCAGGTGGAGATCCGCGATGGCGTCGGCGAGCTGGTGGCGCGGGTCGACAAAACCCTATATGTGCGGCTCAAGCCGCAAGCGAGGCAGGCGTAAGGCATGGAAATGCGCGCGGATCTGTTGATTGTCGGTGCCGGTATGGTCGGCAGCGCACTGGCCCTGGCCTTGCGCCACAGCGGCCTGGAAGTCCTTCTGCTCGACGGCGGCCCGCTGTCGGTCAAGCCCTTCGACAGCGACGCGGCGTTCGAGCCGCGGGTCAGCGCGTTGTCGGCGGCCAGCCAGCGCATTCTCGAGCGTGTGGGGGCCTGGGAGGGCATCGCTCGGCGGCGCGTATCGCCGTATTCGCACATGCGCGTCTGGGATGGCAGCGGTACTGGCGAGATTCACTTCTCGGCGGCCAGCGTGCATGCCCAGGTGCTGGGCCATATCGTCGAGAACCGCGTGGTCCAGGACGGCCTGCTGGAGCGCCTGCACGACAGTGATGTCGGCCTGCTGCCCAACGCTCGTCTTGAGCAGTTGCGCC
The DNA here is from genome assembly GCF_000026105.1 of Pseudomonas entomophila L48. Lineage (NCBI taxonomy): Bacteria > Pseudomonadati > Pseudomonadota > Gammaproteobacteria > Pseudomonadales > Pseudomonadaceae > Pseudomonas > Pseudomonas entomophila. The sequence continues at coordinate 5,634,851 of NC_008027.1, read as the reverse complement.
GTTCCGGCGACGAATGGCTGCTGACCTTGGCCGATGGCCGCCAGTTGCGCTCGCCGCTGGTGATCGCCGCCGACGGTGCCAACTCGGCGGTGCGGCGCCTGGCGGGTTGCGAGACCCGTGAGTGGGATTACCTGCACCACGCCATCGTCACCAGCGTGCGCTGCAGCGAGGCTCACCGGGCCACGGCCTGGCAGCGTTTCACCGACGAGGGGCCGCTGGCCTTCCTGCCGCTCGATCGTGACGGCCGGCAGGACTGGTGCTCGATCGTCTGGTCGACCACGCCGGAGCAGGCCGAGCAGGCCATGGCGATGGATGACGAGGCGTTCTGCAAGGCGCTGGAACGGGCCTTCGAGGGCCGCCTGGGCGAGGTGTTGCAGGCCGACCCGCGGGTCTGCGTGCCGCTGCGTCAGCGTCACGCCAAGCGCTACGTGGAGGAAGGGTTGGCGCTGATCGGCGACGCGGCCCATACCATCCACCCGCTGGCGGGGCAGGGGGTCAACCTGGGCTTCCTCGATGCCGCGGTGCTGGCCGAGGAGCTGGTGCGGGCCTGCGAGCGCGGCGAGCGCCTGGCCGATGTGAAGGTGCTGAGCCGTTTCGAGCGCCGTCGGATGCCGCACAACCTGGCATTGATGGCGGCGATGGAAGGTTTCGAGCGGTTGTTCCAGGCCAATCCGCTGCCGCTGCGCTGGTTGCGTAACAGCGGGTTGAAGCTGGTGGAGCAGATGCCCGAGGCCAAGGCGTTGTTCGTGCGCCAGGCGCTGGGGTTGTCCGGGGATCTGCCGGAACTGGCGCGGGCGTGAAGGTTCGCCGGCAAGCCGGCTCCTACAGTGATCTGCGTAGGAGCCGGCTTGCCGGCGAACGGGCACTTTGCAACATCCGGTAACGGCTCGACAGATGAGCCACAAAATGGGAACCACTACCATTTGCACCTCTCAACTCAGCGAGGAGTGCTCCGAATGTTATCCCGCAAGCCCCTACTGGCCGCCCTGGCCCTCACGTTGTTCGGTGGCACCGCCCAGGCAGCGGATGAAGTGGTGGTGTACTCCTCGCGCATCGACGAACTGATCAAGCCGGTATTCGACGCCTACACCGCCAAGACCGGGGTGAAGATCAAGTTCATCACCGACAAGGAAGCCCCGCTGATGCAGCGCATCAAGGCCGAGGGCGAGAACGGCGTGGCCGACCTGCTGCTCACCGTCGATGCCGGCAACCTCTGGCAGGCCGAGCAGATGGGCATCCTGCAGCCGATCAAGTCGGACATCATCGACAAGAACATTCCTGCACAGTACCGCGCCTCGTCCCACGACTGGACCGGCCTGAGCTTGCGCGCGCGGACCATCGCCTACTCCACCGAGCGGGTCAAACCGTCCGAGTTGAGCACCTACGAAGCCTTGGCCGACAAGAACTGGGAAGGCCGCCTGTGCCTGCGCACGGCGAAGAAGGTCTACAACCAGTCGCTGACCGCCACCCTGATCGAGAACCACGGTGAGGCCGCGACCGAGAAGCTGGTCAAGGACTGGGTCAACAACCTGTCCACCGATGTGTTCTCCGACGACACCGCCTTGCTCCAGGCCATCGCCGCCGGCCAGTGCGACGTGGGTATCGTCAACACCTACTACTACGGCCGCCTGCACAAGGAGAAGCCGAACCTGCCGGTGAAGCTGTTCTGGCCCAACCAGGGCGACCGTGGCGTGCACGTCAACCTGTCGGGTATTGGCCTGACCAAACATGCGCCACACCCGGAAGCGGCGAAGAAGCTGGTCGAGTGGATGACAGGTGAAGAGGCACAGAAGCTGTTTGCCGACATCAACCAGGAATTCCCGGCCAACCCGAAGGTGAAACCGTCGGAAGAGGTAGCAGCATGGGGTAGCTTCAAGGCCGACAGCATTCCGGTCGAGGTCGCCGGCAAGCGCCAGGCCGAGGCGATTCGCTTGATGGACCGGGCTGGCTGGAACTGAGTTTCACGGCTTATCCTTGCGGGGCCCTCAGGGGCCCCTTCGCGGCTGAAGCCGCTCCTACAGGATTGTACGGTCCCCTGTAGGAGCGGCTTCAGCCGCGAACGACCGCGCAGCGGTCGCCACCTGCAATCGAGACTCCTGCATTGCCCCATACCCTCCAACGCCGCTGGTACCTCCCGGTCTTCCTCACTGCCGCCCTGGTCCTGCTGCCGCTGAGCGTCCTGCTGATCTCATGGCAGTCGATCGACACGCAGATCTGGTCGCACCTGCTCGACACCCAGATGGGCCGCCTGCTGGGCAACACCCTCACCCTGGTGGTCGGCGTTGGTGTCGGCGTGACGGTGCTGGGGGTGAGCCTGGCCTGGCTCACCAGCCTTTGTGAATTCCCGGGCCGGCGTTGGCTCGACTGGGCGTTGATGCTCCCATTCGCCATCCCAGCCTATGTGCTGGCATTCGTCTTCGTCGGCCTGCTGGATTTCGCCGGCCCCGTGCAGACGGCGCTGCGCGAAGTGTTCGGGCCCATGCGCCTGCCGCGGGTGCGTTCCACCGGTGGGGTGATCACGGTGCTGGTGCTGGTGTTCTACCCCTACGTTTACCTGCTGGCGCGCACCGCGTTCCTGGCCCAGGGCAAGGGCCTGATGGAAGCGGCGCGGGTGCTTGGGCTGTCCCCCCTGCAAGCGTTCTGGCGCGTCGCCCTGCCCATGGCGCGCCCAGCTATCGGTGCGGGTATCGCCCTGGCGCTGATGGAAACCTTGGCCGATTTCGGCGCGGTGTCGGTGTTCAATTTCGACACCTTCACCACGGCGATCTACAAGACCTGGTACGGCTTCTTCAGCCTGTCCAGCGCGGCGCAGCTGGCGAGCTTGCTGTTGCTGGCGGTCATCCTGGTGTTGTACGGCGAGCGCCGCGCCCGCGGTGCCAGCCGCAGTGGCAATGAACGGCCACGGGGGCAGGCGCTGTATCACCTGCGCGGCGTCAAGGCGTTCGCCGCCAGCGCCTGGTGCCTGCTGGTGTTCGCCTGCGCCTTCGTCATCCCACTGCTGCAACTGCTGGCGTGGTTCTGGCAGCGAGGTCGGCACGACCTGGACGAACGCTATTTCGGGCTGGTCGTGCACACCCTGTATCTGGGGGGCATGGCCGCGTTGATCACGGTCAGCGTGGCGATGCTGCTGGCCTTCGCCCGTCGCCAGGCGCCCACCACGGGGATCCGTGCCGGGGTCGGGCTGGCCAACCTGGGCTATGCGTTGCCAGGCTCGGTGCTGGCCGTGTCGATCATGCTGGCGTTCAGCTACCTGGACAACCAGTTGGTGATACCGTTGTCGCAGTGGCTGGGCGGGGCGGGCAAGCCGCTGTTGCTGGGCAGCCTGTCGGCGCTTCTGTTGGCCTACCTGGTGCGCTTCATCGCCGTTGCCTACGGGCCGCTGGAAAGCAGCCTGGAGCGCATCCGGCCCTCCTTGCCGGAGGCATCGCGCAGCCTCGGCGTTGGCGGGCCAGGATTGTTTTTCAAGGTGTATCTGCCGTTGCTGGTGCCCGGAGCCCTGAGCGCCGCGTTGCTGGTGTTCGTCGATGTGCTCAAGGAAATGCCAGCCACCTTGCTGATGCGCCCGTTCGGCTGGGACACCCTGGCCGTGCGCGTGTTCGAGATGACCAGCGAGGGTGAATGGGCGCGGGCTTCGCTGCCGGCGCTGACCCTGGTGCTGGTCGGTTTGCTGCCGGTGATCGGCCTGATCCGTCGCTCGGCCCATCGTCCGGGGCATCGGCGATAAGGGTGCCAGGGCGCTTCCTTGCGGCTACAATGCGCGGCATTCGCAGCGGCGGATCCTACAAGAACAGGCAGTCGATAAACATTGCCGCCCGCCGCCGCCTCGCCACGCCCGGAAGGAGAAACCCATGGGACAGCGTACGCCTCTGTATGACCTGCACCTGGCGCTTGGCGCCAAGACGGTCGACTTCGGCGGTTGGGACATGCCCCTGCACTACGGCTCGCAGGTCGAGGAGCACCATCAGGTGCGCAGTGACTGCGGGGTTTTCGATGTCTCGCACATGACCGTCATCGATATCGAAGGCTGTGCCGCCACGCCCTGGCTGCAGCACCTGCTCGCCAATGACGTGACGCGTCTGGAAAGCCCCGGCAAGGCGCTTTACAGCCCTTTGCTCAATCATGAAGGCGGGGTCATCGACGACCTGATCGCCTACCGCACCGAAGCGGGTTATCGCCTGGTGGCCAACGCCGCCACCCGCGACAAGGTGCTGAACTGGCTGCACGCGCAGAGCGCTGGCTTCAAGGTCAGTTTCACCGCCCGCCCGGAGCTGGCAATCCTCGCGATTCAAGGCCCGCAAGCCCGTGAAAAGGTTGCCGCCCTGGTCAGCGCGCCACGTGCCGCACTCATCCGCGAACTGCGCCCGTTCGAGGGCTTCGCCGAAGGTGACTGGTTCATCGCCCGCACGGGCTACACCGGCGAGGACGGCCTCGAGATCATCCTCCCCGGCGAACAGGCCCCGGCCTTCTTCAACGACCTGGTCGGTGCGGGCATCGCCCCCAGTGGCCTGGGTGCCCGTGACACGCTGCGCCTGGAAGCCGGCATGAACCTGTATGGCCAGGACATCGACGAGTCGCACACCCCGCTGACTTCCAATCTCGGCTGGAGCGTCGCCTGGGAGCCGGCTGGCCGCGAGTTCGTCGGCCGCGGCGGCCTGCTGGCGGAAATCGAGCAGGGCGTGAAGGAAAAACTGGTCGGCCTGGTGCTCGAGGAGCGCGGTGTGTTGCGCGCCCATCAGGTGGTCCGTGTATCCGGCATTGGCGAAGGGGAGATCACCAGTGGTAGTTTCTCGCCTACGCTGAGCAAATCCATTGCCCTGGCGCGCGTGCCCATGGCCACCGGTGATCGCGCCGAGGTGGAGATTCGCGGCAAGTGGTACCCGGTGCGGGTGGTCAAGCCGACCTTCGTGCGCCACGGCAAGATCCTGATCTGAACACTTAACGGCGGGCCGTCCGCTGACCCAATCGAGGAAGACAAGACATGAGCAATATCCCCGCCGACCTGCGTTTTGCCGAAAGCCATGAATGGGCGCGCCTGGAAGCCGATGGCACCGTGACCGTGGGCATCAGCGACCATGCCCAGCAAGCCCTGGGTGACGTGGTGTTCGTTGAACTGGCCGAAGTCGGCAAGGTGTTCGCGGCTGGCGACGCCGCAGGCGTGGTCGAGTCGGTCAAGGCCGCTTCGGATATCTACGCGCCGGTGGGCGGCGAAGTGATCGCGGTCAACGACGAGCTGGCCGACAGCCCGGAGCTGCTCAATGAAGAACCTTACGGTGCGTGGATCTTCAAGCTGAAGCCGAGCGACAAGTCCGAGTTGGACAAGCTGCTGGATGCTGCTGGCTATAAGGCTTTGATCGGCGAGTGATCGTGGTTCGCCAGCAAGGCTGGCTCCTACAAGGGATGCGCACGTTCATGTAGGAGCCAGCTTGCTGGCGAACAGGCTTCACAAGTTTTCCCGCAACATCCCCGATCCCTTCCTAGACTTGTAAGTCTCCAAGAGAACTGGTCCAGGAAGAGATCGTCGCCATGTCCCAGTCGCCATCCCTGAGTCAACTGCAAGAGCCCAACCCTTTCCTGCGTCGCCACCTGGGCCCCGACGGCCCGGAGCAGCAGGCCATGCTCGAGGCACTGGGTGTCGCCAGCCGCGATGCGCTGATCGAACAGACCGTGCCGCCCGGCATTCGCCTCAACCGCCCCCTCGACTTGCCGCCAGCCCTCGACGAACAGGCCGCGCTCGACAAGCTCGCCGGCTACGCCGCGCAGAACCAGCTGTGGACCAGCCTGATCGGCATGGGCTATCACGCCACCGTCACCCCCACGGTCATCCTGCGCAACGTGCTGGAGAACCCAGGCTGGTACACCGCCTACACACCCTACCAGCCAGAGATTGCCCAAGGGCGCCTTGAGGCGTTGCTGAATTTCCAGCAGATGGTCATAGACCTGACCGGGCTGGCGCTGGCCAATGCCTCGCTGCTCGACGAGGCCACCGCCGCGGCCGAAGCCATGGCCCTGGCCAAACGGGTGGCGCGCAGCAAGAGCAACGCCTTCTTCGCCGACGAGCACTGCCATCCGCAGACGCTGTCGGTACTCAAGACTCGCGCCGAGGGTTTCGGCTTCGAACTGATCGTCGATTCTGTGGATAACCTAGCCAGGCACAAGGTATTCGGGGCCTTGCTGCAGTACCCGGACACCCACGGCGAAGTGCGCGACTTGCGTCCCCTCATCGACCAGTTGCACGGCCAGCAGGCGCTGGCCTGCATGGCCGCCGACATCCTCAGCCTGGTGGTGCTCACCCCGCCGGGCGAGCTGGGGGCGGACGTGGTGCTCGGTTCGACCCAGCGCTTCGGCGTGCCCATGGGCTATGGCGGGCCTCATGCGGCCTATTTCGCCTGCCGTGACGACTTCAAGCGGGCCATGCCCGGGCGCATCATCGGTGTGTCCCGCGATGCCCGTGGCAACACCGCGCTGCGCATGGCCCTGCAGACCCGCGAGCAACATATTCGCCGCGAGAAGGCCAACTCGAATATCTGCACGGCGCAGGTGCTGCTTGCCAACATTGCCGGCTTCTACGCCGTCTATCATGGCCCCGAGGGCCTGCAACGCATCGCCCAGCGCGTGCACCGGCTGACCTTCATCCTTGCCGCCGGGCTGGAGGCCAAGGGCATCAAGCGCCTCAACCAGCATTTCTTTGACACCCTGACGCTGGATGTCGGCGGCACCCAGGCAGCAATCATCACCAGCGCCGAGGAGGCGCGTATCAACCTGCGCATCCTCGGGCGCGGGCACCTGGGTGTCAGCCTGGACGAAACTTGCAACGAAGCGACGGTGTACAAGCTGTTCGACATCTTCCTTGGTGTCGACCACGGGCTGGATATCACCGAGCTTGATCAGAAAGCGCTGCCCGAAGGCATCCCCGGTGCCCTGGTACGACGCACGCCGATCCTGCAGCACCCGGTGTTCAACCTGCACCACAGCGAAACCGAGATGCTGCGTTATCTCAAGCAGCTCGAGAACAAGGACCTGGCGCTGAACCAGTCGATGATCCCCCTGGGTTCCTGCACCATGAAGCTCAACGCCACCAGCGAGATGATCCCCATCACCTGGCCTGCATTCTCGCAACCACACCCGTTTGCCCCGCTCACCCAGATGCAGGGCTATAAAGCGATGATCGACGAGCTGGAACGCTGGTTGTGCGCGATCACCGGTTTCGACGCCATCTGCATGCAGCCCAACTCCGGCGCCCAGGGCGAATATGCGGGGTTGATGGCCATCACCCGTTATCACCGCAGCCGCCACCAGGCCAGGCGCACCCTGTGCCTGATCCCGTCGTCGGCCCATGGCACCAACCCGGCGTCGGCCCAGATGGCGGGGATGGAAGTGGTGATCGTCGAATGCGACGAGCAGGGCAACATCGACTTCGACGACCTCAAGGCCAAGGCGCAGGCGGCCGGTGATCGGTTGTCATGCCTGATGGTCACTTACCCATCGACCCATGGCGTATACGAGGAGGGCATCCGCGAAATCTGCGAGGTGGTGCACCAGCACGGTGGCCAGGTGTACATGGATGGCGCCAACCTCAACGCCCAGGTTGGCCTGACGCGGCCCGCCGACATTGGTGCCGACGTGTCGCACATGAACCTGCACAAGACCTTCTGCATCCCCCATGGCGGTGGCGGCCCGGGCATGGGCCCGATCGGCATCCGTGCCCACCTCAAGCCGTTCGTCGCCAGCCACCCGGTGGTGCCGGTGCCCGGCCTGGATCCGAACATGACGGCGGTCAGCGCCGCGCCCTGGGGCAGCGCCAGCATCTTGCCGATCAGCTGGATGTACATCGCGATGATGGGCCCGCAACTGGCCGATGCCAGCGAGGTGGCGATCCTGTCGGCCAACTACCTGGCCAGCCAGCTGCGCGATGCCTTCCCGGTGCTCTACCGTGGGCGCAACGAGCGTGTGGCCCACGAGTGCATCCTTGACCTGCGCCCGCTCAAGGCGTTGACCGGTATCAGCGAGGAAGATGTGGCCAAGCGCCTGATGGACTATGGCTTCCATGCGCCGACCATGTCGTTCCCGGTGCCAGGCACACTGATGGTCGAACCCACCGAGAGCGAGTCGAAGGCCGAGCTGGACCGGTTCGTCGAGGCGATGCTGGCAATTCGTGCCGAAATCGGTGAGGTGCAGGAAGGGAACTGGCCTGCCGAGGACAATCCGCTCAAGCATGCCCCGCATACCCTGGCCGATGTGCTGGCGCCGTGGGATCGGCCCTACAGCATCGAGCAGGGGGTGGCGCCCAGCGCTCACGCGCGCCAGCACAAGTACTGGCCGGCGGTGAACCGGGTCGACAACGTGTACGGGGACAGGAATCTGTTCTGTGCGTGTGTGCCGGTGGAGGCGTATCGCTGAAATGGTGTGTAGGAGCGGCTTCAGCCGCGATGCGGATATCGCGGTGCATGGCACCCGCTTTGCGGGTGATCGCGGCTGAAGCCGCTCCTACAGGGCGAGGGGGGTTACTCGGCGACGGCGTTCTTGGCCAGGATTGCGTTGGCCAGCTCCATGTCGCTGGCCTGGACGCCAGGGTTGTCCGCGCGCACCTGGCGCATTGCGGCTTCCAGGTACGGCCCGCGGATCGCGCCCTCGCTGGCGACAAAGCTGCCGGCGTCGTCCTGGGCGGCGACGATCAGCTTGTGATCCTTGAACGTCAGGTAGGTCGAGGCGGTGGTGGCGCCGGAGGAAATCACGTTACGCCAGAACGTATCGGCCATGGCGGAGCCAATAGGCAGCGAGAACAGGACGGTGGCTGCGATGGCTGTTTTGAAACGCATGTTGAATCACCTCGGTGGATGAGGGCGGTTGAGATGCCGGTTTGATCCACTGATCCTGCGGCAAGTTCCCGGCCACGCAGGGGAATTCTTGGTTATCCACAGACACGCAGTACCTCTTCCTGGCTGGTCAGGCCGCGCTCGATCTTGTCCTGTGCACAGCGTCGCAGGTCGCGCATGCCGTCGGCCAGGGCTTGCTGGTGCAGCGCGGCAATGTCGGTGGACGGCGTGATCCATTCGCGCAGGCGTGGGCTGACAGGCAGCAACTCGAACAGCCCGGTGCGGCCGTGGTAGCCCGTGCCACGGCACTGCTGGCAGGCCTGTGTGCCGTGGCATGCCGGGCAAAGGGTGCGAACCAGGCGCTGGGCCAGGACGCCGCTCAAGGTGGCCTTGATCAGGTAGTCGGCGACGCCCAGTTCCTGCAGGCGGGTGATTGCTCCGCAGGCATCGTTGGTGTGCAGCGTCGACAGCACCAGGTGGCCGGTCAATGCGGCCTGTACGGCCACTTGGGCGGTCTCCGGGTCGCGGATCTCGCCGATCATGATGATGTCCGGGTCCTGGCGCAGCAGGGCACGCACGCCATTGGCGAAGCCCAGGTCGAGCGCAGGCTGGACCTGCAGCTGGTTGATCGCCGGCTCCAGGCGTTCGATGGGGTCTTCGATGCTGCACAGGTTTACCTGGGGAGTGGCCAGATGCCTGAGGCTGGCGTAGAGGGTACTGGTCTTGCCTGACCCGGTGGGGCCGGTCACCAGGAGGATACCCCGGCGTTGACGCAGCAGCGCTTGCCATTGCTCCAGCATCGGGCCGTCCAGACCCAGACTTTCGAGGTTGTCGTGCAGCTGCTGTGGATCGAACAGGCGCAGCACCAGCTTTTCACCGAACGGCGTCGGTAGCGTGGAAAGGCGAAGCTCGGTCTCAGTGCCGCCTGGCAAGCGGCTCTTCAGGCGGCCATCCTGCGGGCGGCGCTTTTCCGCGACGTTCATCCGCCCAAGGTGCTTGAGGCGGCTGACCATGGCCAAGGTGACGTTGGCCGGGAAGCTGTAGACCTGGTGCAGCAGGCCATCGATGCGCAGGCGCAGGTGGCCTTGTTCCCTGCGGGGCTCCAGGTGGATATCGCTGGCCCGTTGTTCGATGGCGTACTGCAGCATCCAGTCGACGATATGCACGATATGGGCATCATCGGCACTGGCCTGTGGCTGGTTGACGCCCACTTCGAGCAGCTGCTCCAGCTCATCCAGGCCCGGCGGGGGCTGGGCGCCAGCACCGCGCACGGAGCGGGCCAGGCCGAAGAACGTCGGGCTCAGTTGGTGGATCTGCCTGGGGCTGGCCAGCACGCGGCATACCGTCTTGCCCAGGCTGAGCGCGAGCTCGGCCTCCCATTCACGCAGGTAGGGCTGGGCAGTGGCCACCGTGATGGCGCCAGCGTCCACCGCGATGGGCAGTATGCCGTGACGCTGGGCGAAACCGGCGGACATCAGGCTAGTCATCCGGGCCAGGTCGACCTGCAGGGGATCGATGTGCAGGAACGGCAGGCCAACCTGGTCTGCCAGCCAGCGGCACAGTGTGTTCAGGTCCAGCCGCTGGCCGGGGTGCAGCGGGTCGGCCAGGTCGAGCGCGGCGATCAGCTCCAGGGGATGTTCGGTGGGGCACGCCTTGGCGCGTTCGAGCACCTCCAGCGCGTCGCCGGCAGTGAGCCGGTGTTCGGCCAGCAGCGCGTCGAGCAGGCGATTGAGATCGAGGTCTTGGGTAGCGTTGGCGAACATGGTGGCGTCCCTGCCGGGCGAACGGTGGCCTGGGCAAGGCTAGTCGCGGGTGATCAAGACTGCGCCGGCAAAGGGTTTCGGAATCTTGCGTGGGTCATTCAGCGCGCGACGACCTCGGCCAGCGCTGGCAGGTTTTCCAGGCTGACTTCGCTGACGCAAACCAGGTTGCGCAGCTTTTGCGCGATCACTTCGGCACGGTGCCAGCTCAGGCCGCCGATGCCGATCTGCATGTCCAGCAGGTCGTCGCATTGGCTGACCTGCACGCTGTGCGGGGTGAGGAACTGCAGGGCGAACAGGTTGAGCACGCGGCACAGGCTGTCTGGCTCGGCTTCAGCCTGCAAGTGGTAGCGCACGGTGCAGTGGGCGGCGTTGGCGGCCCAGGCGTCGGCGCGAGAGGGGGTGAGGGGGCGTTCGAGTGCGTTCATGCCGGGTCTCCGCGAAAGTGGGGAAATTCTTGCACGGGGGGCGGGGCATTTTTTCGCTATGATTTATTCGATTTACCGCCCGGTCGAATAATTCAATTTCATATTTAGCTAAATCAGGAATCAACTATGCAAAGCGAGTTGGACGCCTATGATCGACGCATCCTCGAATTGCTGCAGGAGGATGCTTCGCTATCCAGTGCGCAGATTGCCGAGCGCGTCGGGTTGTCGCAATCGCCTTGCTGGCGGCGTATCCAGCGCTTGAAGGAAGAGGGCGTGATCCGAGGTCAGGTGACCCTGCTGGACCGCAAGAAGGTAGGGTTGAACACACAGATCTTCGCCGAGGTGAAGCTCAATGCCCATGGCCGCTCGAATTTCGCCGAGTTCACCGAAGCGATCCGTGGGTTTCCTGAAGTGCTGGAGTGCTACGTACTGATGGGGGCGGTGGACTTTCTGCTACGGATCGTCACGTCGGATATCGAGGCGTACGAACGGTTCTTCTTCGAGAAGTTGTCGAATGTGCCGGGGATCCAGGAGGTGAATTCGATCGTGGCGCTGTCGGAGATCAAGAGCACCACCAGCCTGCCGCTGGGGCGTTGAGGAGCGGTTCGCCGGCAAGCCGGCTCCTACGGACGGTGGACTGGGGCAATCCAGACAGTGTAGGAGCCGGCTTGCCGGCGAAGGGGCCTCAGGCCTTGAGCAGGTACTTCCAGGCGCGGTTCTGCTCGATGGCGCGGGCCTGCTCGATGCGGGCCTCCAGCAGTTCGTCCTTGTGCTCGTCCAGCAACGGCTGTTCGGCCAGCTGGTGCAGCTTGTTCAGCTCACCGTAGAGGCGGTCCAGCTGCGGCAGGTCCAGCACCTGGCGCGCATGGTGCAGCCAGGCCTGCACGCACTCGATGCGCGGCAGTTGTTCGGCCAGGTCTTCCGGGCGCTGCACGTACAGCGGCAGCTTCAATGCCCGGGCTTCCTCGCCCAGCTGGTGTTGCAGCCAGCTGGCCAGCTGGGCCTTGCCCTGGCGCTCGCCACGACCCTTGCGCTCGGCGGTCCAGGCACGGGCGTTCAGCCAATTGGCGGTCTCCAGGGAGAATTGGCCCCAGCGCACATCTTCAAGCTCTTCGGCGAACTGCTCGGGCGCGGCGCGGCGAATGTCTTCGTCATCATTGCCGGCCTGCACCAGCGGGCGCCAGTCTTCCAGCAGCGCGTCGAGGCTGCTGCGCAGGGCGCGGGTGGCAGGGCGCGGCGCAGCCTGGCCGAGGCTGGAGGTGAGGGCGCGCAGTTCGGCCAGGCAGCGGACCCAGTCCTGAAGCAGGCGCCAGTGGCCGTTGTGGCGGAATTGCTCGGCCAGGCGCTGGCTGCTGCCCAGCAGTTGCCAGGCGAGGGCGGCGTAGGCGTCGTCCAGTGGCGTCTCGGCGTCCAGCTCGGTGTGCGGGAGGTCCAGCTCGTAGCTGTCCGGGTCGAGCAGGCGGTAGCCACGTTCGGCCTTGCTGATGTCGCAGGGCATCAACGGCAGCGAGGCAGCCAGCTCGGCGGCCAGTTCCAGCAGCGCTTCCGGTGCGCCTTCACGCAGCTCCAGCTCCAGCTCGCAGATTTCTTCCTTGCGCTTGCCGGCGATCACGAAGCCCCGGTCCAGCGCGGCCTCGATCACCACCTTGGCCTTGCCACGGCCCCAGGCGATTTCAGCGTACTCGCGGGTGAAGTCGGTGGTGAACAGCGGCTTGATGGTCTTCTTGTCGAGGTCGGCCAGTTGCTCGGGCCAGCAGGTGGCATCGAGCTTCTTCAGGTCGAGCTTGACCTTGTCCAGGTGCCACTCGTACTCGTTGCGCTCGGACAGGCCGGCCACGCTCTGGCCACGGCACTTGAGGGTCTGGATGATGACCTCGCCGTCGCGGCGCAGGCGCAGGGCGACGCGGGCGGCGGAGAGCTCGCGTTCCGGAGTGTCGAAGTACTGGTTGAGCAGCTCGCGGGTCTGCCAGCCGGACTTGTTGCGCTTCTTCAGCAGCGGGTGCTCGCGCAGGGCGTCAAGGGTCTCGCGGCTGGCGCGGAGTTTGAGTTCGGTTTCTTTGTGCATCGCGGGCTCGGGAAGGAGGGGCGTCGTTGGCGAGCAGTCTACAGGAGTCGGCTGTGGCCTGCCGGTTTTGGGGCCGCTTTGCGGCCCATCGCGGGTAAACCCGCTCCTACAGGCAATCGCTTGCTCTGCGCAGGGACGGGGTTGTTATGATGAGCGTCGATGCCGCCGAGGAGTCCGCGCATGCCGTTGCCGTCGCTGAAAGACCAGTTCGCCGCCCTGATCGCCGCCCCCTCGGTCAGTTGCACCCAGCCTGCGCTGGACCAGTCCAACCGCCCGGTCATCGACCTGCTGGCCGGTTGGCTGGGCGACCTTGGCTTCACCTGCGAGATCCAGCAGGTCAGCCCCGGCAAGTTCAACCTGCTGGCCAGCCGCGGCACCGGCCCGGGCGGCCTGGTGCTGGCCGGGCACAGCGACACAGTGCCCTACGACCCTCAGCTGTGGAGCAGCGACCCGCTCAAGCTGACCGAGGTCGATGGCCGTTGGGTGGGGCTGGGCAGTTGCGACATGAAAGGCTTCTTCGCCCTGGTCATCGACGCCGTGATCCCGCTGCTCGAACACGACTTCAAGCAACCGCTGCTGATCCTCGCCACCTGCGACGAGGAAAGCTCCATGTCCGGCGCCCGCGCGCTGGCCGAAGCCGGCCAGCCGCTCGGGCGAGCGGCGGTGATCGGTGAGCCGACAGGGCTCAAGCCGATCCGCATGCACAAAGGCATCCTGATGGACCGCATCGATATCCTCGGGCGCAGTGGCCATTCGTCGGATCCGAGCCTGGGCCACAGCGCCATGGAGGCCATGCACGCGGTGATGGGCGAGCTGATGGAACTGCGTCGTGGCTGGCAGGAAAAGTACCGTAACCCGCAGTTCAGCGTGCCAACCCCCACCCTGAACTTCGGCTGCATCCACGGTGGCGACAACCCCAACCGCATCTGCGGCCAGTGCGCCCTGGAGTTCGACCTGCGCCCGCTGCCAGGCATGGATGTGGAGCCGCTGCGCGCCGCCATTCGCGCCAAGCTGGAGCCGCTGGCGGAGCGTCACGAGGTGCGCATCGACTACGCGCCGCTGTTCCCCGAAGTGCCGCCGTTCGAGCAGGCTGCCGACAGCGAGCTGGTGCGGCTGGCCGAGCGCCTGACCGGCCATCGTGCCGAAGCAGTGGCCTTTGGCACCGAAGCGCCTTATCTTCAGCAGCTCGGCTGCCAGACCATCGTGCTCGGCCCAGGCGACATCGCCTGCGCCCACCAGCCTGGCGAATACCTTGAAATGTCACGCATCGAGCCTACCGTGCGTCTATTGCGTGACCTGATCCGGCACTATTGCCTGAGCTAAACGTCCATTGAGCTGATTCGTTCCTGCCTAGAGGAGACCGCGCGTGACCGCAAGCCTGTTCCGACGATGACTTTCGAACGTTGTGCGCCTTTTCGTTCTCCGTTCACTTATCCACAGGCCTTGTCATGCCCGACTACGTCAACTGGCTGCGCCATGCTTCCCCCTACATCAACGCCCACCGCGACTGCACCTTCGTGGTCATGCTTCCGGGGGACGGCGTTGAACACCCTAATTTCGGCAATATCGTCCACGACCTGGTCCTGCTGCACAGCCTTGGCGTGCGCCTGGTGCTGGTACACGGCTCGCGCCCGCAGATCGAAAGCCGCCTGGCTGCGCGCGGCCTGACCCCGCATTACCACCGCGGCATGCGCATCACTGACGCGGCAACCCTGGACTGCGTGATCGATGCGGTCGGCGCCCTGCGCCTGGCCATCGAGGCACGCCTGTCGATGGACATGGCGGCCTCGCCGATGCAGGGCTCACGCTTGCGCGTAGCCTCCGGCAACCTGGTCACAGCGCGGCCGATCGGCGTGCTGGAGGGGGTCGATTACCACCACACCGGCGAAGTGCGCCGGGTTGACCGCAAGGGTATCAACCGCTTGCTCGACGAGCGTTCCATTGTGCTGCTGTCGCCACTGGGTTATTCACCCACTGGTGAGATCTTCAACCTGGCCTGCGAGGACGTTGCCACCCGTGCCGCCATCGAGCTGGGTGCCGACAAGCTGCTGCTGTTCGGTGCCGAGCGCGGGCTGCTGGACGAACAGGGCCAATTGGTGCGTGAACTGCGTCCGCAGCAGGTGGCGCCGCATCTGCTGCGCCTGGGCAGCGATTACCAGGGCGAGTTGCTCGATGCCGCCGCCGAGGCCTGCAAGGGCGGTGTGGCGCGCAGCCATATCGTCAGTTATGCCGAGGATGGTGCGTTGCTGACCGAGTTGTTCACCCGTGGCGGTGGCGGCACGCTGGTGTCCCAGGAGCAGTTCGAGGTGGTGCGCGAGGCGACCATCGACGATGTCGGTGGCTTGCTGGACCTGATCAGCCCGCTGGAAGAGCAGGGCATTCTGGTGCGTCGTTCGCGCGAGGTGCTGGAGCGGGAGATCGAGCAGTTCAGTGTGGTCGAGCGCGAAGGCATGATCATCGCCTGCGCGGCGCTGTACCCGATTGCCGACTCCGAGGCGGGGGAGCTGGCGTGCTTGGCGGTGAACCCGGAGTACCGGCATGGCGGGCGCGGTGATGAGTTGCTCGAACGCATCGAGACGCGGGCGCGGGCGCTGGGGCTGAGCACCTTGTTCGTGCTGACGACCCGCACCGCGCACTGGTTCCGCGAGCGTGGCTTCTCACCCAGCGAGGTGGAGCGGCTGCCGGCGGCGCGGGCGTCGCTGTACAACTACCAGCGCAATTCGAAGATCTTCGAGAAACCTTTGTAAATACGTTCGCAGGCTTGCGCCGTTGTTGTGGGAGCGGCCTTGTGTCGCGAAAGGGGCGCGCAGCGGCCCCGGCGATATCAGAATCACCACAAGGAAACGGGGACCGCTTTGCGGTCCTTTCGCGACACAAGGCCGCTCCCACAGCGGTCAGCGACCATTAGGCCAAAGAAAAACGCCGCCCCAGAGGGCGGCGTTTTCGTTCACACGGTATGCAGGTACCAGTTGTACTCGAGGTCGGAGATCGAGTGTTCGAACTCCTCCAGCTCGCTTTCCTTGCACGCGACGAAGATGTCGATGTACTTCGGATCGATGTACTTGTTGAGGATCTCGCTGTCGTCCAGCTCGCGCAGGGCATCGCGCAGGTTGTTCGGCAGGCTCTGTTCCAGCTGCTCGTACGAGTTGCCTTCGATCGGTTCACCCGGCTCGATCTTGTTGGTCAGGCCGTGGTGCACGCCGGCCAGCACGGCCGCCATCATCAGGTACGGGTTGGCGTCGGCGCCGGCCACGCGGTGCTCGATGCGCACGGCATCCGGCGAACCGGTTGGGACGCGCAGGGCGACGGTGCGGTTGTCCAGGCCCCAGCTCGGTGCGTTCGGCACGTAGAACTGCGCGCCGAAACGGCGGTACGAGTTGACGTTCGGGCAAAGGAACGCCATCGAAGCGGGCAGGGTCTCGAGCACACCGCCGACAGCGTGACGTAGCGCGGCGTTCTGCTCGGGATCCTCGCTGGTGAAGATGTTGTTGCCATCTTTGTCCAGCACGGAGATGTGTACATGCAGGCCATTGCCTGCCTGGCCCGGGTAGGGCTTGGCCATGAACGTGGTGTCCATTTCATGGTCGTAGGCGATGTTCTTGATCAGGCGCTTGAGCAGTACCGCATAGTCACAGGCCTTGAGCGGGTCGGCGACATGGTGCAGGTTGACTTCGAACTGCGCCGGGGCGCTTTCCTTGACGATGGCGTCGGCGGGGATGCCTTGCTCCTTCGCGCCTTCGAGGATGTCCTGCAGGCAGTCGGCGTATTCGTCGAGGTCGTCGATCAGGTAGACCTGGGTCGACTGCGGGCGCTTGCCCGAGATAGGCGAGCGCGGCGGCTGCGGACGGCCGTTCACGTTCTCCTGGTCGATCAGGTAGAACTCCAGCTCGAACGCGGCGCAGATGGTCAGGCCCATCTCGGTGAACTTGCTCACCACCTGGCGCAGCACTTCGCGCGGGTCGGCGAAGAACGGCTCGCCTTCGATTTCGTGCATGGTCATCAGCAGCTGCGCGGTCGGGCGCTTCTGCCAGGGTTCATTGGAGAGGGTGCCGGGGATGGGGTAGCAGATGCGGTCGGCATCGCCGATGTCCAGGCCAAGGCCGGTGCTTTCGACGGTCGAACCGTTGATATCCAGGGCGAAGAGGGAGGCGGGCAGGTTGATGCCTTTCTCGTAAACCTTGTGGAGGCTGGTGCGCTCGATGCGCTTGCCACGCACCACACCATTCATATCTGCAATCAGAAGGTCAACGTAGAGAACCTCAGGATGTTCCTTAAGGAACGCGTTCGCTTCGTTAAGCTGAACGGCACGCGGGGGTACCGACATGATGCAACACCTTTTTTGTTAAAAATATCAATCAAGGGGGGCTTGCAACCCCAGTCAATCGGAAAGACCAGGTGAAGTCAAGCCAGCCCCATGATGCCCTTAAATGGCACATCTACGGCAGATTTGCTGCATATCAGGGCGTGCCATTATCCGCTATTTTCGTCCTGAAGGGTTATCCCGAGCGGGGCGTGTTTTATTTTTTACGGAGAGGTTGTGAAAAAAAATGAACGAGGATAAGCTCGGTCACAACCCAGAACACAATAATACGAGGGTCACATGGTCCGCCTGTCGAGACCTGTCAGCGCCGCATGCACGGTGCGTTCAGGCACATCTCCCGGTTACCGTCCGATCATTGCGCGGCTGCATCAATGGGCTGTCGCACTGGCCGCAATAATTGACGGTTCGCACAAAAAAACCATACCTCGTAACGTTTTACCGCACGTCTTCCTTTCTATCTGCCCTTCGCTTCCATCGTGGACACGCTCTTATGCAGTGTATCCACTGCCGTCCTGCGCGGGGGTTTTTGCTTTAGCCATGCACAGCATCCAGAATCAAGGCGCGGGCCTGTCCAGGCCCCTCGGCGCCGTGCGCGCCGATTTTGACCGACGCCAGGCGTCAGTGGCGGCCGGCATCCATCGTCCGGGCCACATTACCTCCTGAGGTATTTATGAGTAACAACCTCGACCAGCTCACCGATTGGTTGAAAGAGCACAAGATCACCGAAGTGGAATGCCTGATCAGCGACCTGACCGGCATCACCCGCGGCAAGATCTCGCCAACCAACAAGTTCATTGCCGAGAAGGGCATGCGCCTGCCCGAGAGCGTGCTGCTGCAGACTGTCACCGGCGATTACGTCGACGACGACATCTATTACGACCTGCTCGACCCGGCCGACATCGACATGATCTGCCGCCCGGACGAGAAGGCGGTGTTCCTGGTGCCATGGGCCATCGAGCCGACCGCCCAGGTGATCCACGACACCTACGACAAGAAAGGCAACCCGGTCGAGCTGTCGCCGCGCAACGTCCTCAAGCGCGTCCTCAAGCTTTATTCCGACAAGGGCTGGCAGCCGATCGTCGCGCCGGAGATGGAATTCTACCTGACCAAGCGCAGCGAAGACCCGGACTTCCCGCTGCAGCCGCCCGTGGGCCGCTCCGGCCGCCCGGAAACCGGCCGTCAGTCGTTCTCCATCGAAGCCGCCAACGAATTCGACCCGCTGTTCGAAGATGTCTATGACTGGTGCGAACTGCAGCAGCTGGACCTCGACACGCTGATCCACGAAGACGGCACGGCGCAGATGGAGATCAACTTCCGTCACGGCGACGCGCTGCACCTGGCCGACCAGATCCTGGTGTTCAAGCGCACCATGCGCGAGGCGGCGCTCAAGCACAACGTGGCCGCCACCTTCATGGCCAAGCCCATGACCGGCGAGCCGGGCAGCGCCATGCACTTGCACCAGAGCGTGGTCGACGTGGCCACCGGCAAGAACATCTTCTCCAACGCCGACGGCAGCATGAGCGAGCTGTTCCTGCACCATATCGGCGGCTTGCAGAAATTCATCCCCGAGGCGTTGCCGCTGTTCGCGCCCAACGTCAACTCGTTCCGCCGCTTCCTGCCCGACACCTCGGCGCCGGTGAACGTCGAGTGGGGCGAGGAGAACCGTACCGTCGGCCTGCGCGTGCCGGATGCCGGCCCGCAGAACCGCCGGGTCGAGAACCGCCTGCCGGGCGCCGACGCCAACCCGTACCTGGCCATCGCCGCCAGCCTGCTGTGCGGCTATATCGGCATGGTCGAAGGCATCGAGGCCAGTGCGCCGGTGCAGGGCCGTGGCTACGAGCGTCGCAACCTGCGCCTGCCGCTGACCATCGAGGACGCCCTCGAGCGCATGGAGAACAGCCGCGCGCTGGTGCAGTACCTGGGCAAGAAATTCATCACCGGCTACGTCGCCACCAAACGCGCCGAGCATGAGAACTTCAAGCGTGTCATCAGCTCCTGGGAGCGTGAGTTCCTGCTGTTTGCTGTGTGATCAACCCTGAGGCCGCCTGCGGGCGGCCACCGGAAAATGGAGAGGCACATGAGCGTCAACAACCCGCAAACCCGTGAATGGCAGACCCTGAGCGGCGAGCACCACCTTGCACCTTTCAGCGACTACACGCAGCTGAAGGAGAAGGGGCCGCGCATCATCACCAAGGCGCAGGGCGTGCATTTGTGGGACAGCGAGGGGCACAAGATCCTCGACGGCATGGCCGGCCTGTGGTGCGTGGCGGTCGGTTACGGCCGTGAAGAGCTGGTGCAGGCGGCAGAGAAGCAGATGCGCGAACTGCCGTACTACAACCTGTTCTTCCAGACCGCCCACCCGCCAGCCCTGGAGCTGGCCAAGGCGATCACCGACGTGGCGCCCGAGGGCATGACCCATGTGTTCTTCACCGGCTCCGGTTCCGAAGGCAACGACACCGTGCTGCGCATGGTCCGCCACTACTGGGCGCTCAAGGGCAAGCCGCACAAGCAGACCATCATCGGCCGCATCAACGGCTACCACGGCTCCACCTTCGCCGGTGCGTGCCTGGGCGGCATGAGCGGCATGCACGAGCAGGGCGGCCTGCCGATCCCGGGCATCGTGCACATTCCGCAGCCTTACTGGTTCGGCGAAGGCGGTGACATGACCCCGGATGAATTCGGTGTGTGGGCAGCCGAACAGCTGGAGCAGAAGATTCTCGAAGTCGGCGAGGACAACGTCGCCGCCTTCATCGCCGAGCCGATTCAGGGTGCCGGCGGGGTCATCATCCCACCTGAAACCTACTGGCCGAAGGTCAAGGAAATTCTGGCGAAGTACGACATCCTGTTCGTCGCCGACGAAGTGATCTGCGGTTTCGGCCGCACCGGCGAGTGGTTCGGCTCCGACTACTACGACCTCAAGCCCGACTTGATGACCATCGCCAAGGGCCTGACCTCCGGTTATATCCCCATGGGCGGTGTGATCGTGCGTGACAAAGTGGCCAAGGTGATCAGCGAAGGCGGTGATTTTAACCACGGCTTCACCTACTCCGGCCACCCGGTGGCGGCGGCGGTGGGCCTGGAAAACCTGCGCATCCTGCGTGACGAGAAGATCGTCGAGCGCGCCCGCACGGAAACGGCACCGTATTTGCAGAAACGTCTGCGTGAGCTGCAGGACCACCCGCTGGTGGGCGAGGTACGCGGCCTGGGCCTGCTGGGGGCGATCGAGTTGGTCAAGGACAAGGCGACCCGCAGCCGTTACGAAGGCAAGGGCGTGGGCATGATCTGCCGCACCCACTGCTTCGAGAACGGCCTGGTGATGCGTGCGGTGGGCGACACCATGATCATCGCGCCGCCGCTGGTGATCAGCCGCGACGAGATCGACGAACTGGTGGAAAAGGCGCGCAAGTGCCTGGATTTGACGTACGAAGCGATCAAGTGACGGTCTGCTAGGCTGGCGAGGTGACATTAAGTCACTGCAAGGCCCTGCTTCGGTTGAAACAGCGCCTTGTAACTTGCCAGACTAACGGCTGTTTCAGTCGCCCAGCGCGCGTCCCGTGGTACCTGGCTGCTGAACAGATGGCTTGATAATAAATTCTGGAGCATTACGCATGAAGAAATTGGGCAAGACGCTGCTGGCCGCCGCCCTGATGGGTGCCATGGCGACCGCTGTTCAGGCTGACGACAAGGTGCTGCACGTCTACAACTGGTCGGACTACATCGCCCCGGACACCGTGGCCAACTTCGAGAAGCAGACCGGCATCAAGGTGGTCTACGACGTCTTCGACAGCAACGAGACCCTCGAAGCCAAGCTGCTGGCGGGCAAGTCGGGCTATGACATCGTCGTGCCGTCCAACAACTTCCTGGCCAAGCAGATCAAGGCCGGCGTCTATCAGGAGCTGGACCGCTCCAAGCTGCCCAACTGGAAGAACCTCGACCCGGCACTGCTCAAGGCCGTGGGCGACGCCAGCGACCCGGGCAACAAGTTCGCCTTCCCGTACATGTGGGGCTCCATCGGCATCGGCTACAACCCGGAGAAGGTCAAGGCCGCGCTGGGCGTGGACAAGATCGACTCGTGGGACGCCGTGTTCAAGCCTGAGAACATCGCCAAGCTCAAGAGCTGCGGCGTGAGCTTCCTCGATGCCCCGACCGAAATGATCCCGGCCGCGCTGCACTACCTGGGCCTGCCGAGCGACAGCACCAAGAAGGAAGACCTGAAGGCCGCGGAAGACCTGTTCCTGAAGATCCGTCCTTCGATCACCTATTTCCACTCCTCCAAGTACATCTCGGACCTGGCCAACGGCAACATCTGCGTGGCCGTGGGTTACTCGGGTGACCTGGAGCAGTCCAAGGCCCGTGCCCACGAGGCCGGCGACAAGGTCAAGCTGAGCTACACCATTCCGAAGGAAGGCGCCGGTACCTTCTACGACATGGTCGCCATTCCGAAGGACGCCGAGAACGTCGAGGCTGCCTACAAGTTCATGGACTTCCTGCTGCAGCCGGAAGTGATGGCCGGCATCACCAATGCCGTGCGCTTCCCGAACGGCAACAAGGCCGCCACCCCCCTGGTGGACAAAGAGATCACCAGCGATCCGGCGATCTACCCGTCCGATGAAGTGAAGGCCAAGCTGTACGCCATCAAGGCGCCCGAGAAGACCGCCCAGCGCGAGATCACCCGCAGCTGGACCAAGATCAAGTCGGGCAAGTAAGCCCGATGCAAGGCCCTCTGGGCCGGGGTTTCCCGGCCTGGAGGCAGGTTAAGGCAAATAAGTTTGCGGCATCCACGCCGTGAAGGTAAGTTGCGCGCCGGTTTTGCGTGTGCGGCCGAGTTATTCCGCCACTTGAGGCACTGATTGTGAGGACCACCCACTTGTCCATTTCTGTATTTCGCAAGGCCTTGATGGCTGGAGCGGGCCTGACGCTGGCTTGCAGCGTCCAAGCGGCGCCCACGGTGCACATCTACAACTGGTCCGACTATGTCGGCCCCAATACCCTTGCCGAGTTCCAGAAGGAAACCGGCATTACCCCCAAGTACGACGTCTTCGACAGCAACGAGACGCTGGAAGGCAAGCTGCTGGCCGGGCGCACCGGCTACGACGTGGTCGTGCCGTCCAACCATTTCCTCGGCAAGCAGATCAAGGCGGGCGCGTTCCAGAAGCTCGACCGTGACCTGCTGCCCAACTACGCGAACCTCGACCCGGCGCTGATGAAGCGCCTGGAGAAGAACGACCCGGGCAACCAGTACGCCGTCCCCTACCTGTGGGGCACCAATGGCATCGGCTACAACGTCGAGAAGGTCAAGGCGGCGCTGGGCACCGACAAGATCGACTCCTGGGCGGTGCTGTTCGAACCCGAGAACATGAAGAAGCTCGCCAAGTGCGGCGTGGCCTTCCTCGACTCGGCCGACGAGATGCTCCCGGCCGTGCTCAACTATATGGGGCTGGACCCCAACAGCAGCAATCCAAAGGATTACCAGAAGGCGGAAGAGAAACTGCTGGCCGTGCGCCCGTACGTGACCTACTTCCACTCCTCGAAATACATCACCGATCTCGCCAACGGCGATATCTGCGTGGCCGCCGGCTTCTCCGGCGACGTGTTCCAGGCCAAGGCCCGCGCTGAAGAAGCGAAGAAGGGCGTGAAACTGGCCTATGCCATCCCGAAGGAAGGCGGCAACCTCTGGTTCGATGTGCTGGCGATTCCCAAGGACGCCAGCAACGTCAAGGAGGCCCATGCCTTCATCAACTATTTGCTGAAACCTGAGGTGATCGCCCAGGTCAGTGATTACGTCGGTTACGCCAACCCGAACCCCAAGGCTGGCGACCTGATGGACCAGGCCGTGAGGACTGACGCCGCGGTTTACCCACCGCAGGAAGTGCTGGACAAGATGTTCGTCAACGCCGAGTTGCCACCCAAGGTGCAACGTTTGATGACCCGCAGCTGGACCAAGGTCAAGTCGGGCAAGTAACAATCCAGGCCCGCCAGCGCAGCGGTGGGCACATAAATCTTGTTGGGAGTTTCACTCATGGCAGTTGCCTCCGGTGCCTATAAGAAAGCCCTCGAGGGTGGCCAGCAACCCAAGCAGGTGCTGGTCAAAATCGACCGGGTCACGAAAAAATTCGACGAAACGGTAGCCGTGGACGATGTGTCCCTGGAAATCCGCAAGGGCGAGATCTTCGCCTTGCTGGGCGGCTCCGGTTCCGGCAAATCCACCTTGCTGCGCATGCTGGCCGGCTTCGAGCGTCCGACCGAAGGGCGGATCTTCCTCGATGGCGTCGACATCACCGACATGCCGCCCTACGAGCGGCCGATCAACATGATGTTCCAGTCCTACGCGCTGTTCCCGCACATGACCGTGGCGCAGAACATCGCCTTCGGCCTGCAGCAGGACAAGATGCCCAAGGCCGAGATCGACGCCCGCGTGGCCGAAATGCTCAAGCTGGTGCACATGACCCAGTACGCCAAGCGCAAGCCGCACCAGCTGTCCGGTGGCCAGCGCCAGCGCGTGGCCCTGGCCCGTTCGCTGGCCAAGCGCCCCAAGCTGCTGCTGCTCGATGAACCCATGGGCGCGCTGGACAAGAAACTGCGCTCGCAGATGCAGCTGGAGCTGGTGGAGATCATCGAGCGCGTGGGCGTGACCTGCGTGATGGTGACCCATGACCAGGAAGAGGCCATGACCATGGCCCAGCGCATCGCCATCATGCACCTGGGCTGGATCGCCCAGATCGGCAGCCCGATCGACGTCTACGAGACCCCGACCAGCCGCCTGGTCTGCGAGTTCATCGGCAACGTCAACCTGTTCGAGGGTGAAGTGGTCGACGATGCCGAAGGCCACGCGATCATTGCCAGCCCGGAACTGGAGCGCAAGATCTACGTCGGCCACGGTGTCACCACCTCGGTCGAGGACAAGCACATCACCTACGCCCTGCGCCCGGAGAAGCTGCTGGTCACCACCGAGCAGCCGACCTGCGAGCACAACTGGTCGCGCGGCAAGGTCCACGACATCGCCTACCTCGGCGGCCATTCGGTGTTCCACGTCGAACTGCCCGGCGGCAAGATCGTCCAGTCGTTCGTCGCCAACGCCGAGCGCCAGGGCACCCGCCCAACCTGGGATGACGAAGTCTACGTGTGGTGGGAAGACGACAGCGGCGTGGTACTGCGCTCATGAAACCACGAAAGCTCAAACGAGCCCTCCAGCGCTTGATCCCCGAAGGGCGGCACATGGTGATCGGCGTGCCGTTCATCTGGCTGTTCCTGTTCTTCATGCTGCCGTTCTTCATCGTGTTGAAGATCAGCTTTGCCGAAGCCGACGTGGCGATCCCGCCGTACACCGAGATCTACACCTATCTCGAAGGCAAGGTCCAGCTGGTGCTGAACCTGGCCAACTACGGCCTGCTCACCGAGGATGAACTGTACATCGCGGCCTACCTCGGTTCGCTGAAGGTGGCCCTGTTCAGCACCTTGCTGTGCCTGCTGATCGGCTACCCGATGGCCTATGCCATCTCCAAGGCCAACAAGGAGTCGCAGACGGTCCTGCTGCTGCTGATCATGATGCCGACCTGGACCGCGATCCTGATCCGCGTCTATGCCTGGATGGGCATTCTCAGCAACAACGGGCTGCTCAACAGCTTCCTGCTGTGGCTGGGCCTGATCGACCAGCCGCTGCAGATCCTCAACACCAACCTGGCGGTGTATATCGGCGTGGTCTATTCGTACCTGCCGTTCATGATCCTGCCGTTGTACGCGAACCTGGTGAAGCACGACGAGAGCTTGCTCGAGGCTGCTTCGGACCTGGGTTCGAGCACCTTCAACAGCTTCTGGAAGATCACCGTGCCGCTGTCGAAGAACGGCATCATCGCCGGCTGCATGCTGGTGTTCATCCCGGTGGTGGGCGAGTTCGTGATTCCTGAACTGCTTGGCGGCCCGGAAACCCTGATGATCGGTAAAGTGCTGTGGCAGGAATTCTTCAACAACCGTGACTGGCCGGTGGCGTCCGCGCTGGCGGTAGTGATGCTGGCGATCCTGATCGTGCCGATCCTGCTGTTCAACCGTAGCCAGGCCAAAGAAATGGAGGGCCGCGCATGAAACGCTTCAGTTTCTCCAAGCTGATGCTGGTGCTCGGCTTGCTGTTCATCTACCTGCCGATGCTGATCCTGGTGATCTACTCGTTCAACGCCTCCAAGCTGGTGACGGTGTGGGGCGGTTGGTCGGTGAAGTGGTACGTCGGCCTGCTCGACAACAGCCAGCTGATGGGTTCGGTGATGCGCTCGCTGGAGATCGCCTGCTACACGGCGGTCGCTGCGGTGGCGCTGGGCACCCTGGCGGCCTTCGTGCTGACCCGGGTCACCCGCTTCAAGGGCCGCACCCTGTTCGGTGGCCTGGTCACTGCGCCGCTGGTGATGCCCGAGGTGATCACGGGTCTTTCGCTGTTGCTGCTGTTCGTGGCCATGGCGCAGATGATCGGCTGGCCCCAGGAGCGAGGCATCGTCACCATCTGGATCGCCCACACCACGTTCTGCGCCGCTTATGTGGCGGTGGTGGTGTCGGCGCGCCTGCGCGAGCTCGACCTGTCCATTGAAGAGGCGGCCATGGACCTGGGCGCCAAGCCCTGGAAGGTGTTCTTCCTGATCACCATCCCGATGATCGCGCCGTCGTTGGCGGCGGGCGGCATGATGTCGTTCGCCCTGTCGCTGGATGACCTGGTGCTGGCCAGCTTCGTGTCCGGCCCGGGCTCGACCACGCTGCCGATGGAAGTGTTCTCGGCCGTCCGCTTGGGCGTGAAGCCGGAGATCAACGCCGTGGCCAGCCTGATCCTGCTGTCGGTGTCGCTGGTGACCTTCCTGGTCTGGTACTTCAGCCGCCAGGCCGAAGAGCGCCGCCGCCGGGCGATCCAGCAGGCCATCGAGGAGGGCGCCGCGGCGAACGTCTCGCAGCCGCAGGTCCGCCGTCCGGCCCAGGCCACCGCGCAAGCCTGAGCCAGGTGATCACCGTAGGAGCCGGCCTTGCCGGCGAACACCGGTACTGCCGGTGCCAGGCACCGCGGTGCCTGGTTCGCCAGCAAGGCTGGCTCCTACGGGTGGTGTCTGTTCAGCCTTGATCCGGCCAGTTCCAGGCCGGCTCATCCAGCATTCCCTGACCGACAATGCCAGTCTGTCCCAGTGTTTTCTCCAGGTGGATCGAGTTGCAGTGCTCATCCTCCTCCAGCGCCGCCACCAGCCGGGGCGCGTGCGACACCACCCATACCTGACATTCCCGCGCCGCGCGGCGGATCAGGCGCGCCAGTGCCGGCAGCAAGTCCGGGTGCAGGCTGGTCTCCGGCTCGTTGAGCACCATCATGCTCGGTGGGCGCGGCGTGAGCAGGGCGGCCACCAGCAACAGGTAGCGCAAGGTCCCGTCGGACAGCTCCGCGGCGCTCAGCGGCCGCAGCAGCCCGGCCTGGTGGAAGCGCAGGCCGAACAGGCCGCCGGGCTGGGCGTCGACCGCGAGCCGGGCGCCGGGAAAGGCGTCACCCACTGCGTCCTGCAGGGCCTGCAGGTCGCCGATCTCATCGATGGTCTGCAGGGCGGCGGCGAGGTCGCGGCCGTCGTGGTGCAGCACCGGCGTGCGCGTGCCCAGCCGTGATTGCCGGGCAGGGGCTTCGGCATCGGTACGGAAATGGTCATAGAAGCGCCAGCTGCGGATCTGTTCGCGCAGATGCGGCACCTCGGGGGAGCCCTGGAGGCTGCCGACCTGGTCGAACAGGCTGTCGAACTCGGTCATGTGCTGGTGCAGTACTTGCCATTGACGCCCGTCGCGGGCCTTGACCATCCCTGCATTGCGCTGCACCAGCTGGCTGGCCGGGCGGCACAGCGGGCCGGCCCAGATCGTTTCCTGCTTGATCTGCGGGTCCAGGGCGAACTTCGACCGGCTGGGTTCGGGTAGGCCGAGGCTGATCGCGTAGCCGAAATCTTCACCGGCAAAGCCCATCTTCAGGCGCCTGGCTTGCTGGCGTGGCCCGCCTTCCACCGGCACCTCGCCGTTGAGCATGCGCCGGGTGAGCTTCTCGGGGCCGGCCCAGAAGGTCGACTCCAGCCCGCCCTCGGCCGCCAGCGCATTGACCACGCCGCCGCGGGCGGTCTCGGCCAGCAGGCGCAAGGCCTTGTACAGGTTGGACTTGCCGCTGCCGTTGGCACCGGTGATCACGTTGAGCCGCCCGAGCGGCATCACCAGCTGGTTGATCGAGCGGTAGTTGGCAATGGCCAGGGTGGTCAGCATCGGCGGTGTCCTTGAGCGTCTGGCTGGCAGTATCGCCGATAGCGCTGCGCTTTGTTGGGCGACATCGGTGTCGTTTGTCCATCCCTGATCTACGCTTCAAACGCATCCCTCTCACCCTTTGTCGATGCAAGGAGCCTGCATGACGGTCATACGTCCGCCGATGGTCGTTTGCCTGGGGCTGCTGTTCATGCTTTCGGGCTGTGGCAAGGAAGAGACCGGCCCGGTGTTGCCCAGGGTGGCGGTGCAACAGGTGCAGCCCACCGACTTCGCCGCCAGGGTCACACTGACGGGCGATGTGCAGGCGCGGGTGCAGACCGACCTGTCGTTCCGCGTGGGTGGCAAGATCATTACGCGTAGCGTCGATGTCGGCGACCACGTCAAGGCCAACCAGGTGCTGGCGCGGCTGGACCCGAAAGACCTGCAGAACACGGTCGATTCCGCCAAGGCCGAGGTGTTCGCCGAGCAGGCCCGGGTCACCCAGACCAGCGCCGCGTTCGTGCGCCAGCAGAAACTCCTGCCCAAGGGCTATACCAGCCAGAGCGAATACGACTCCGCCGAAGCCGCCCTGCGCAGCAGCCAGAGCGCGCTCAAGGCCGCCCAGGCGCAACTGGCCAATGCCAACGAGCAGTTGAGCTACACCGCACTGGTGTCCGAAGCCGACGGGGTGATCACCGCGCGCCAGGCCGAAGTCGGCCAGGTGGTGCAGGCGACCATGCCGATCTTCAGCCTGGCCGTCGATGGCGACCGTGACGCGGTGTTCAATGTCTATGAAGCACTGCTGGTGAAACCGCCCAGCGACGAGGGCGTCGTCGTCAGCCTGCTGGACAACCCAGCGATCAAGGCCGAAGGCCGGGTCCGCGAGATCACCCCGACGGTGTCCGCCGAGAGCGGCACGGTGCAGGTCAAGGTCGCACTGCGTAACGTGCCCGCGGGCATGCAGTTGGGCTCGCCGGTCACTGCCACCGGCAACACCCAGGGCCGGCCCAGCATCGAGCTGCCCTGGGCGGCGCTGACCAAGGCGCTGAAAGAGCCGGCGGTATGGGTGGTGGGCGAGGGCGACAAGGTCGAGCTGCGCAAGGTCCAGGTGGCGCGCTACCTCACCGGCAAGGTGGTGATCGCCGACGGCATCAAGGGCGGCGAAACCGTGGTGGTGGGCGGGGGGCAACTACTGCACCCGGGCATGCAGGTCGAGAAGGTCAGCGCCAAGGACGGAGGAGCCGCGCCATGAAGCGCCAGCTGTTGATACTGTCCACCAGCCTGATGCTGGCCGCCTGCGGCGGTGAAGAGGTGCAGCCCGAGGCGACACGCCCGGTGTTGTCGACGCTGGTCGAGCCGCAGGTGCAGTCGCAACTGGGCCGCTTTGCCGGTGCCATTCAGGCCCGCTTCGAAAGTACCCTGGGGTTCCGGGTGTCCGGGCGCATCGCCCGGCGCTGGCTGGACGTGGGCGCCCGGGTTAATCCTGGCGACACCTTGGCCACCCTCGATCCAACCGATCAGCAGAACCAGTTGCGCGCCGCCGAAGGCGACCTGGCCAAGGTCCAGGCGCAATGGATCAACGCGCAAGCCAATGCCCGCCGCCAGCAGCAGCTTTACGACCGTGGCGTCGGCGCCCAGGCCCAGCTGGACATCGCCCAGACCGACCTGAAGACCACCGGCGCCGCGCTGGAGCAAGCACGTTCGGCGGTCAGCCAGGCCCGCGACCAGCTCGACTACAGCACCCTGCGCACCGACCACGCGGCGGTGGTCACCGCCTGGCAGGCCGAGGCCGGACAGACCGTCAGTGCGGGCCAAGCGGTGGTCACCCTGGCCCGTCCCGACGTCAAGGAGGCGGTGATCGACCTGCCGATCCCTTTGGCCGAGCAATTGAACAAGGACCTCACCTTCACCGTCGCTTCGCAGCTCGACCCCAGCATCAACACCACCGCCACCCTGCGCGAGCTGGAGCCTCAGGCCGACGCCACCACCCGTACCCGTCGCGCCCGGTTGACCCTGGCCAGCACCCCCGATGCCTTCCATCTGGGCACGGCGATCAGCGTCACCCTGTCATCGGCGGTGAGCCCACGCAGTCAGCTGCCGTTGACCGCGCTGCTCGAGCGCGACGGCAAGACCCAGGTGTGGGTGGTCGACCCGCAGCAGAAAACCGTGGCCGCCCGTGACGTCGCGCTGATCGGGCGAACCGCCGACAGCATTGTCCTGGCCTCCGGCGTGCAGCCCGGCGAGCGGGTGGTCACGGCCGGCGTGAACAGTCTCAAGCCCGGCCAGAAGGTCACCTTCGACGAGGACGCGCAATGAAAGGAAGCTTCAACCTCTCGGAATGGGCGCTGAAGCACCAGTCCTTCGTCTGGTACCTGATGTTCGTCGGCCTGCTGATGGGGATCTTCTCCTACTTCAACCTCGGCCGTGAGGAAGACCCGTCCTTCACCATCAAGACCATGGTCATCCAGACCCGCTGGCCCGGCGCCACCCAGGACGAGACCCTGTACCAGGTCACCGACCGCATCGAGAAGAAGCTCGAGGAGCTTGATTCGCTCGACTACGTGAAAAGCTACACTCGCCCGGGCGAGTCCACCGTCTACGTCTACCTGCGCGACACCACCAAGGCCAAGGACATCCCCGAGATCTGGTACCAGGTGCGCAAGAAGATCCAGGACATTCGCGGACAGTTCCCCGCAGGCATCCAGGGCCCTGGCTTCAACGACGAGTTCGGCGACGTGTTCGGCTCGATCTACGCCTTCACCGCCGACGGCCTCACACTGCGCCAGCTGCGCGACTATGTGGAAGTGGCGCGGGCCGAAGTGCGCGAAGTGCCCAACATCGGCAAGGTCGAGCTGATCGGCACACAAGATGAAGTGCTCTACCTGAACTTCTCCACCCGCAAGCTGGCTGCGCTGGGCATCGACCAGCGCCAGGCCATGCAGGCCCTGCAGCAGCAGAACGCGGTGACCCCGGCGGGGGTGATCGAGGCGGGGCCCGAGCGCATCTCGGTGCGCACCACCGGGCAGTTTGCTTCGGAGAAAGACCTGGAAACGGTGAACCTGCGCATCAACGACCGCTTCTTCCGCCTGGCCGACATCGCCGATATCGAGCGCGGTTATGTCGACCCGCCGTCGCCGATGTTCCGCTTCAACGGTCAGACTGCCATCGGCCTGGCGATCGGCATGAAGGCCGGCGCCAACATCGAGGTGTTCGGCGCGGCCCTGAAAGCACGGATGGACAGCATCGTCCGCGACTTGCCGGTGGGCGTGGGCGTGCACAACGTGTCCGACCAGGCGGTGGTGGTCAAGCAGGCGGTCGGCGGCTTCACCAGCGCGCTGTTCGAGGCGGTGGTGATCGTGCTGGCGGTGAGCTTCGTCAGCCTGGGCATTCGCGCGGGGCTGGTGGTGGCCTGCTCGATTCCGCTGGTGCTGGCGATGGTGTTCGTGTTCATGGAGTACAGCGACATCACCATGCAGCGGATCTCGCTCGGTGCGCTGATCATTGCCCTGGGCCTGTTGGTGGATGATGCGATGATCACCGTCGAGGTGATGGTCACGCGCCTGGAGATGGGCGAGACCAAGGAGCAGGCGGCCACCTTCGCCTACACCTCGACGGCGTTCCCCATGCTCACCGGCACCCTGGTGACGGTGGCCGGCTTCGTGCCGATCGGCCTCAACGCCAGTTCCGCGGGCGAGTACACCTATACCCTGTTCGCGGTGATCGCCGTGGCCTTGCTGGTGTCGTGGGTGGTGGCGGTGTTCTTCGCCCCGGTGCTGGGCGTGCACATTCTCAGCAGCAGCAAGCTCAAGCCCCATGAGGCCGAGCCCGGGCGCGTCGGCCGGGCGTTCGAGGGCGGACTGCTGTGGTGCATGCGCCACCGCTGGCTGACCATCATCGGTACAGTGGTGCTGTTCGCCCTGTCGATCTTCAGCATGCGCTTCGTGCAGAACCAGTTCTTCCCGTCGTCGGACCGGCCGGAGATCCTGGTCGACCTCAACCTGCCGCAGAACGCCTCGATCGAGGAGACGCGCAAGGTCGTCGACCGCCTGGAGGCCAAGATCAAGGACGACCCCGACCTGGTGCGCTGGAGCACCTACATCGGCCAGGGCGCGATCCGCTTCTACCTGCCCCTCGACCAGCAATTGCAGAACCCGTACTACGCCCAGCTGGTGATCGTCAGCAAGGGCTTCGAGGAGCGCGCGGGCATGATGGAGCGCCTGCAGAAGCTGCTGCACGAGGAGTTCGTCGGCGTCGGCACCAACGTCCAGTCGCTGGAGATGGGCCCGCCGGTGGGGCGGCCGATCCAGTACCGAGTCAGCGGCAAGGATATCGACCAGGTGCGCCGGCATGCCATCGACCTGGCGACCCTGCTCGACAGCAACGAGCACATCGGCGAGATGATCTACGACTGGAACGAGCCCGGTAAGGTGCTGCGCATCGAGATCGCCCAGGACAAGGCGCGCCAGCTGGGGCTGTCGTCCGAGGACGTGGCCAATGTGATGAACAGCATCGTCAGTGGCGTGCAGGTTACCCAGGTCAACGACAACATCTACCTGGTCAATGTGGTGGCCCGCGCCGAGGACAGTGAGCGCGGCTCGCCGGATACCTTGCAGAACCTGCAGATCGTCACGCCCAGCGGCGCTTCGATTCCGCTGTTGGCCTTCGCCACCGTGCGCTACGAACAAGAGCAGCCGCTGGTCTGGCGTCGCGACCGCAAGCCCACCATCACCATCAAGGCGTCGGTGGTCGGTGATATCCAGCCCACCGACCTGGTGGCCGAACTCAAGCCCAGCATCGATGACTTCGCCAGCAAGCTGCCGGTCGGCTACGAAGTGGCCACGGGCGGTACGGTGGAAGAGAGCGCCAAGGCCCAGGGGCCGATCGCCGCCGTGATCCCGCTGATGCTGTTCCTGATGGCGACTTTCCTGATGATCCAGCTGCACAGCGTGCAGAAGCTGTTCCTGGTGGTCAGCGTCGCGCCGCTGGGGCTGATCGGCGTGGTGCTGGCGCTGGTGCCCACGGGCACGCCGATGGGCTTCGTGGCGATTCTCGGGATCCTCGCCCTGGCTGGCATCATCATCCGCAACTCGGTGATCCTGGTGACCCAGATCGATGAGTTCGAGGAGCAGGGTTACTCACCTTGGGATGCGGTGGTGGAAGCGACCAACCACCGGCGTCGGCCGATCCTGCTGACGGCGGCGGCGGCGAGCCTGGGCATGATCCCGATTGCCCGGGAGGTGTTCTGGGGGCCGATGGCCTACGCCATGATCGGCGGCATCATCAGTGCAACGCTGCTGACGCTGTTGTTCCTGCCGGCGCTGTATGTGGCCTGGTACAAGATCCGCGAGCCGGAAAACAAAGCCCCGAAATCGCATTGACCCTGGTAGGAGCGGATTTATCCGCGATCACGGGCACCGCCCGTGCCGAGCGCCGCGGTGCCTGCATCGCGGATGAATCCGCTCCTACCCGTAGGAGCCGGCTTGCCGGCGAACATCGGCAGATGTAACCGGAAAAATCAGTTATATAAACATTCTTAAACAGTATTTTTAAGAATATCCGCGCCTCACTAGTATTGCGCTTACGCCAGGCGCAAATCCCCTTCAAACCTCTGCCCGGCACCCTTACTCACAGGAGAACGAGCATGAGTGCATCTCTGCGCAGCATCGACGGTCAGGACGAAGCCACCATTCTGCGTGAAATCCAGAGCGCACTACGCGACCTGCGCTTCGGCGCGGTGGAGATCACCGTGCACAACGCCCAGGTGGTGCAGATCGAACGCAAGGAGAAGTTCCGCCTGCAGCAGCCCGGCGGCAAGTCCGGCTGATATCGCATCTCTTACAAAACTAGAAAAATGCCAATCGGGAGCTTCACCATGTCCATCCGCCGTTATGCGCTTGCCGCCCTGGCCAGTGCCGTTTTTGCCGGTTCCGCGATCGCCAAGGACTACGAACTGCTGAACGTGTCCTATGACCCGACCCGCGAGCTGTACCAGCAGTACAACGCCGAGTTCATCAAGCACTGGCAGGCCGCCCACCCGGGCGACCAGGTGAAGATCCAGCAATCCCATGGCGGTTCCGGCAAGCAGGCCCGCGCGGTGATCGACGGCCTGCGCGCCGATGTGGTGACCCTGGCCCTGGCCGGTGACATCGACGAAGTCGCCAAGCTCGGCAAGAGCCTGCCGGAGGATTGGCAGAAGCGCCTGCCACAGGCCAGCACCCCGTACACCTCGACCATCGTGTTCCTGGTGCGCAAGGGCAACCCGAAAGGCATCAAGGACTGGGGCGACCTGATCAAGAAGGACGTCTCGGTCATCACCCCCAACCCGAAGACCTCCGGCGGCGCCCGCTGGAACTTCCTCGCCGCCTGGGCCTACGGCCTGAAGAGCGGCGGCAGCGAAGACAAGGCCAAGACCTACGTGCAGGAGCTGTTCAAGCACGTGCCGGTGCTCGATATCGGCGCCCGTGGCTCGACCATCACCTTCGTCAACAACGGCCAGGGTGATGTGCTGCTGGCCTGGGAGAACGAGGCCTTCCTGGCGCTCAAGGAAGACGGCGGCGCCGACAAGTTCGAGATCGTCGTGCCTTCGCTGTCGATCCTGGCCGAACCACCGGTGGCGGTGGTCGACAAGAACGCCGAGAAGAAGGGCAACGAGAAGATCGCCGAGGAATACCTCAAGCACCTATACAGCCCGGCGGGCCAGCAGATCGCCGCGCAGAACTTCTACCGTCCGCGTGACGAGAAGGTCGCCGCCGAATTCGGCAAGCAGTTTCCCAAGCTGGACCTGGTGACCATCGACAAGGACTTCGGTGGCTGGAAGACTGCACAACCCAAGTTCTTCAATGACGGTGGGGTGTTCGACCAGATCTATCAGGCACAGTGAGTACGCGGTTCGCCGGCAAGCCGGCTCCTACGAGGGGCGCGCAATACCTGTAGGAGCCGGCTTGCCGGCGAACTCCAGCAGCCTGCACCGGCCCGGGATGACCCCCGGGCTTCGTGCGCTCAACCAGGGACCTTTATGTCACGTCGCATTTCCCCCGTCATACCCGGCTTCGGGCTGACGCTGGGCTACACCTTGGTGTACCTCAGCCTGATCGTGCTGATACCGCTGGCCGCCATGTTCATCCATGCCGCGCAGCTCACCTGGGAGCAGTTCTGGAACATCGTCAGCGCACCGCGGGTACTGGCCGCGCTGAAGCTGAGTTTCGGCACCGCCCTGTTCGCCGCCATCATCAATGGTGTGATCGGCACCCTGTTGGCCTGGGTGCTGGTGCGCTACACCTTCCCCGGGCGCAAGGTCATCGACGCGATGATCGACCTGCCGTTCGCCCTGCCCACCGCCGTCGCCGGTATCGCCCTGACCGCCCTGTACGCCCCGGCGGGCTGGGTCGGCCAGTTCGCCACCGACCTCGGTTTCAAGATCGCCTACACGCCGCTGGGCATCACCCTGGCGCTGACCTTCGTCACCCTGCCGTTCGTGGTGCGCACGGTACAGCCGGTACTGGCCGACATCCCCCGTGAAGTGGAAGAGGCCGCCGCCTGCCTGGGCGCGAAACCCTTGCAGGTGTTCCGCCATGTGCTGGCGCCGGCCTTGCTGCCGGCCTGGCTGACCGGCTTCGCCCTGGCCTTCGCCCGGGGTGTTGGCGAGTACGGCTCGGTGATCTTCATCGCCGGCAACATGCCGATGAAGACCGAGATCCTGCCGCTGCTGATCATGGTCAAGCTCGACCAGTACGACTACACCGGTGCCACCGCCATCGGCGTGCTGATGCTGGTGGTTTCCTTCATCCTGCTGCTGCTGATCAACCTGCTGCAGCGGCGCATCGAAACCCCTTGAAGGAGGCCGGCAATGTCTAGTCAAACCCTCGGCGCAACCGCCGCCGCCAACGCCGCCCGGCGTGGCAGCGCCACTTCGCGCCGCGTGCTGATCACCCTGGCCTGGATCGTCTTCGCGCTGTTCCTGGCGCTGCCGCTGGTGATCGTGGTGTCGCAGGCGCTGAAGAACGGCTTCGGCACGTTCTTCGAAGCGATCTTCGAGCCCGATGCGCTGTCCGCGCTCAAGCTCACGCTGCTGGCGGTGGCCATCTCGGTACCACTGAACCTGGTGTTCGGGGTGTCCGCTGCCTGGTGCGTGAGCAAATACAGCTTCCGCGGCAAGAGCATCCTGGTCACCCTGATCGACCTGCCGTTCTCGGTGTCGCCGGTGATCGCCGGCCTGGTCTACGTGCTGATGTTCGGCGCCCAGGGCCTGTTCGGGCCGTGGCTGCAGGACCACGATATCCAGATCGTCTTCGCCCTGCCGGGCATCGTCCTGGCGACCATCTTCGTCACCGTGCCGTTCGTGGCCCGCGAACTCATCCCGCTGATGCAGGAGCAGGGCACCCAGGAAGAGGAGGCCGCGCGCCTGCTCGGTGCCAACGGCTGGCAGATGTTCTGGCACGTCACGCTGCCGAACATCAAGTGGGGCCTGATCTACGGCGTGGTGCTGTGCACCGCCCGGGCCATGGGCGAGTTCGGCGCGGTGTCGGTGGTGTCCGGCCATATCCGTGGCGTCACCAACACCTTGCCGCTGCACGTGGAGATCCTCTACAACGAGTACAACCATGTCGCGGCCTTCAGCGTGGCCAGCCTGCTGCTGATCCTGGCGCTCTTCATCCTGCTGCTCAAGCAGTGGAGCGAGAACCGTATTAACCGCCTGCGCCACAGCGCCGCGGAGGAATGATTCATGTCGATCGAAGTTCGTAACGTCAGCAAGCGCTTCAACAGCTTCCAGGCCCTGGACAACATCAACCTGGATATCCACAGCGGCGAGCTGGTGGCGCTGCTGGGCCCGTCCGGCTGCGGCAAGACCACCCTGCTGCGCATCATCGCCGGCCTCGAGACGCCGGATAACGGCAGCATCGTGTTCCATGGCGAGGACGTGTCCGGCCACGACGTGCGTGATCGCAACGTCGGTTTCGTGTTCCAGCACTACGCGTTGTTCCGCCATATGAGCGTGTTCGACAACGTCGCCTTCGGCCTGCGCATGAAGCCCAAGGGCGAGCGCCCGAGCGAGAGCAAGATCGCCGAGAAGGTTCATGAGCTGCTGAACATGGTCCAGCTCGACTGGTTGTCCGACCGCTACCCCGAGCAACTGTCCGGTGGCCAGCGCCAGCGTATCGCCCTGGCTCGCGCTCTGGCGGTGGAGCCCAAGGTGCTGCTGCTCGACGAGCCGTTCGGGGCGCTGGATGCCAAGGTGCGCAAGGAGCTGCGCCGCTGGTTGGCGCGCCTGCACGAGGATATCAACCTGACCTCGGTGTTTGTTACCCACGACCAGGAAGAAGCGATGGAAGTCGCTGACCGCATCGTGGTGATGAACAAGGGTGTGATCGAACAGATCGGCTCGCCGGGCGAGGTGTACGAGAAGCCGGCCAACGACTTCGTCTACCACTTCCTCGGCGACTCCAACCGCCTGGCGCTGAGCGAAGGGCACCACGTGCTGTTCCGTCCGCACGAAGTGTCGCTGTCGCGCCATGAGACCGAAGGGCACCATGCCGCCGAGGTGCGTGATATTCGCCCGTTGGGCGCGACTACCCGGGTGACCCTGAAGGTGGAAGGGCAGAGTGAGCTGATCGAGGCCGAGGTGGTCAAGGATCACGACAGCCTCACCGGACTGGCGCGGGGGGAGACGTTGTTCTTCCGGCCGAAGGTGTGGCAGAAGGTGGCGGATATTTGAGCTGGCGCTTGAGATGAAAAACCCGGGCATGGTCCCGGGTTTTTTGTTGCCTGCAAGATTGCTGGGGCTGCTGCGCAGCCCTTTCCGACCGGTCCGACGCCTCGGCAAGGCCGCTCCCACATGGACCGCGCCAAGCCTGAGCTTCACTGCAAACCTGTAGGAGCCAGCTTTGCTGGCGATGCCCGGCATGGCCGGGCCAGGGGCACTCTGTGATCTATTGCTAGCAGGGCCAGCTTTCACAAGGAAGACAGTTGCCCCCACACATGGGCCAAGGTGCGCAATCCCCCTGTGGGAGCGGCCTTGCGTCGCGATCGAGGGCGTAGCCCTCGCGACAATCTGATGCCTTACGCGAATATTTCATATGCCCACAAGGCATCAACCAAGCACCCTATCGCCACACCCCATGAAAACCGGGGCTTAGAGGTAATCTCTCAAAATAAATATTCCAAAAGGCTATAACTTTAATTTTAAACATTACTTTATGAACTAAGCATCTGGCGCTGATGATTCAGCCACACACCTGAATCAACACCCCAGGAGCCTCAAGCAATGGGTAATGTCCAGACCGCCGCCCGGGCCTACGACCAGCCTTGGCGCCCCGCGCCGGGGGAGCTTGTCGAGCTTGGCCGCACCCTGCGCCTGCCGCTCGCGCAATTGCGCCTGCAACGCACGCCGGTCAGTGGCCTGAAGCGCCGCGACAAACTGGCGCTCGGCCTGCTGGTGCTGGTGCTGCACGGTGTCGCGGCGTACTGGGTCAGCCATCAGCCCACGCCCGAGCTGCCGGTCGTTGCGCCGCAGATTCCGCCCATGACCATCGAGTTCGCCGCCCCGGCGCCGCCAGTGGTCGAACCGCCACCGCCAGCCCCAGTGGTCCAGCCGCCACCACCACCACCGGTGGTCGACGAACTGGCCGCCAAGCCCGCGCCCAAGCCGGTCCCGAAACCCAAGCCTGCACCCAAGCCCGTGGCCAAGCCGCAGCCCAAGCCGGTCGAGGCGCCACCGCCAACTCCGGTGGCCGCGCCCGCACCCCCGGCGCCGGCTCCCGCACCACCAGCGCCCGCGCCGGTCACCCCGGCTTCGGCCAACGCCGCCTACCTGAAGAACCCGGCGCCGGAGTACCCGCAGATGGCCCTGCGCCGTGGCTGGGAAGGCACCGTGCTGCTGCGGGTCGAGGTGCTGCCCAGCGGCAAGCCGGGGCAGATCCAGCTCCAGAAGAGCAGCGGCCGTGACGCCCTGGACGCCGCCGCGCTGGCCGCCGTGAAGCGCTGGAGCTTCGTGCCGGCCAAGCAGGGC
This sequence comes from Pseudomonas entomophila L48, assembly GCF_000026105.1. Taxonomy (NCBI): domain Bacteria; kingdom Pseudomonadati; phylum Pseudomonadota; class Gammaproteobacteria; order Pseudomonadales; family Pseudomonadaceae; genus Pseudomonas; species Pseudomonas entomophila. The sequence goes on along the minus strand of NC_008027.1, from coordinate 5,596,235 downwards.
GACGTGGCCCAGGTGGGCTGGGTCAGCGTACCCATCGATTTCAAGCTTCGTTAACCCGCGACCGCACAAAGGAAGGACTACATCATGAGCCTGTTGGCATCCCCCCTCGAATCCGTTGAAAGCGCGGTCATCTGGCTGCTGGTCGGCTTCTCCGTCGCCACCTGGGCGCTGGCCCTGGCCAAGGTCGTGCAGTTCGTGCGCCTGAAGAACCAGGACAAGCGCTTCCACCAGCAGTTCTGGGCCGCGTCCAGCCTCGACTCCGCCGCCGAGCCCGCCCACGACCTGCCCGGCCCGGCCGCCCGCGTCGCCCAGGCGGGTTTTGCGGCGATCGCGGTCGGCGAGCCCGGCCAGGCCAGTGACCTGAGCCAGGCCATCAACCACCAGGACCGCCTCGAGCGCGCCCTGCGTCAGCAGATCGTCCGCGAGCGCCGCTCGCTGGAAACCGGCCTGGCGGTGGTGGCCAGTATCGGCAGCACCTCGCCGTTCATCGGCCTGTTCGGCACCGTGTGGGGGATCATGGAAGCCCTCAAGGGCATCAGCGCGGCAGGCTCGGCCAGCCTGGAAACCGTGGCCGGCCCGATCGGTGCGGCGCTGGTCGCCACCGGCGTGGGTATCGCCGTCGCGGTGCCGGCGGTGCTGGTCTACAACTACTTCCTCCGTCGCCTGAAGCTGACCGCGGCCGACCTCGACGACTTCGCCCACGACTTCTACAGCCTGGCGCAGAAGAGTGCCTTCCGCGTGCTGGTACACCCCGCGGTGCAGCGCCAGCACACCGGCTTCACCCAACCTGTGAAGGAGGCCTCCTGACATGGCCTTCTCGACCCAGGACAGCGATGAAGTGTTGAGTGAAATCAACGTCACGCCGCTGGTGGACGTCATGCTGGTGCTGCTGGTGGTGTTCATCGTCACCGCGCCGCTGCTGACCAACGCCATCCCCATCAACCTGCCCAAGACCGAGGCCGTCGCCCCGGTGGAGCAGAAGGACCCGTTGGTGGTGAGCATCGATGGCAGCGGCAAGCTGTTCATCAACAAGGACGAGATCCAGCCGGACCTGCTGGAGACCAACCTCAAGGCCGCCAAGAGCAAGGATGCCGAGCTGCGCGTGCAGCTGCAGGCCGACGATGGCGTGAACTACGGCGAGGTCGCCCGGGCGATGGCGGCCATTGAACGGGCCGGCATCAGCAAGCTGGCGGTGATCACCGCGCGCTGACCGGCAAGACCCTCTTCAGGCAAGCGATTCTCGCAGGTGCGTTGGGGCCATATCTCTTGGCAGGGGTTGGCCCCTTTTTTTATGCCCGGGCCAGCTTCCTCGGATCACTCGTTTTGGCCTTGTTTGGGAAATCTGACTCTCTGGTCAACTGCGCAAGAAGTTGCGCACTCGAATGTGGATAAGTGTGTGAATACATTGATGTAGAGCATGCGCAGCAAGGCCTACAGCCAACTGCGCAACTTTTTGCCACCACTGCGCAAAAAGTTGCGCAACTTTTGGATGGTTTTTTCTTTCTAGAGCATCCAAATGAATGCGTGACGTTTTTAAGTAATTGAAAGTACTAAGAAAATATTTTCTGGCACGACTTTTGATAACTCTCTTGCTAGCCAACTGGCAATTTCCTGCCAGAACAGGCACTTATCCAGCAAGGAGAGCAACACATGGCAACTCCCGCCTACATGGCCGTCACCGGCGAAAAACAAGGTCTGATCACTGCCGGCGCCTTCACCGCCGACTCGGTGGGCAACACCTACCAGGAAGGCCACGAAGACCAGGTCATGGTCCAGGGCTTCGAACACGAAGTGATCATCCCGCGTGACCCGCAGTCCGGCCAGCCGACCGGCCAGCGCGTGCACAAGCCGGTGAAGATCACCAAGGTCTTCGACAAGGCCTCGCCGCTGCTGCTGGCTGCCCTGACCTCGGGCGAGCGCATGACCAAGGTCGAGATCAAGTGGTACCGCACCTCGGCCCAGGGCACCCAGGAGCACTACTACACCACCGTCCTGGAAGACGCGATCATCGTCGACATCAAGGACTACATGCACAACTGCCAGGACCCGGGCAACGCCCACTTCACCCACCTGGAAGACGTGCACTTCACCTACCGCAAGATCACCTGGACCCACGAAGTGTCCGGTACTTCCGGTTCCGACGACTGGCGCGCGCCGGTCGCAGGCTAAGCCTGGACTCCACCGTAGCCCGCCGCGTTCGCGCCGCGGGCTGCGGTCGTTTTGACCATCGAATTTTCGCAACAGAGGGACAGGGATGTTTGCCGCCGCGAACCAGACCCATTTCAGCCTGCACATCGACGGCCTGGAGCATGACTTCCAGGTGCTTGCCTTCGACGGCAAGGAGGCCATCAGCCAACCTTACGCCATCGACCTGGAACTGGTCAGCGAGCACCCCTCGCGGGACCTGGAAAGCCTGCTGCACAAGCCCGCGTTCCTCCAGCTCGGCGACGACGGCCGCGGCCTGCACGGCCTGATCTACCGCGCCGCGCAAGGCGAGGCGGGCAAGCGCCTGACCCGCTACCAGGTCACGCTACGCCCGCAACTGGCCTACCTGGCCCACCGCATCAACCAGCGCATGTTCCAGCACAAGACCGTGCAGGAGATCATCGCCCAGGTGCTCGAGGAGCATGGCATCCTCGCCAACGCCTACCAATTCCAGTTGGGCGCGACGTACCCGCAGCGCGAGTACTGCGTGCAGTACGACGAGTCCAACCTGCAGTTCATCCAGCGCTTGTGCGAAGAAGAGGGTATCCACTACCACTTCCGCCACAGCGCCGACGGCCACCAGCTGGTGTTCGGCGACGACCAGACGGTGTTCCCGAAACTGGCCCCGGTGCAGTTCCAGCACGACTCCGGGTTGGTCGCCGACACGCCGATGATCAAGCGTTTCGCCCTGCGCCTGGAAACCCGCACCAGCAGCGTCACCCGCCGCGACTACGACTTCAAGAAACCGCTGATCCAGCTCGAAGGCGAGGCCGACAGCCATGATGAGCCGGCCCTGGAAGACTACGACTACCCCGGCCGCTTCCTTGATCGCCCGCGTGGCAAGCACCTGGCCAATCGCGCCCTGGAACGTCACCGCAGCGACTACCGCCAGGCGAGCGGCGACAGCGACCAGCCACTGCTCGCCAGTGGCCATTTCCTGACCCTGGCCAGCCATCCCAACGCCAGCTGGAACGACCTCTGGCTGCTCACCGAAATCCAGCACCAGGGCCGCCAGCCGCAGGTCCTGGAAGAAGCCATCACCAGCGACATCGACCCGCGCTTCGACGGTTTCCAGCAGGGCTACCGCAACTTCTTCGTGGTCACCCCGTGGGAGCAACCGTACCGCCCGCCGCTGAACCACCCGAAACCCAAGGTGCTGGGTGAGCAGCGCGCCGTGGTCAGTGGCCCGGCCGGTGAAGAGATCTACTGCGACGAATATGGCCGCATCAAGGTGCAGTTCTTCTGGGACCGCGAAGGCCGCTCGGACGACAAGTCCAGCGTGTGGATGCGCGTGGCCAGCAGCTGGGCCGGGCAGGGCATCGCCGGCCTGCAATTGCCAAGGGTCGGCATGGAAGTGCTGGTCAGCTTCCTCGAAGGTGACCCCGACCAGCCTCTGGTGACCGGCTGCCTGTACCACGGCGTGAACATGCCGCACTACAAGCTGCCCGACCTGAAAACCCTGGCCACGATCAAGAGCAAGGAATACAAGGGCAGCCGCGGCAACGAACTGCGCATCGACGACACCACCAGCGAAATCAGCATCGCCCTGCGCAGCGACCACGGCGCCAGTGCGCTGAACCTCGGTTACCTGACCCACCCACGCCCGAGCGGCGGCGCCCCCCGCGGTGAAGGCTTCGAACTGCGCACCGACCGCCACGGCGCCGTGCGCGCAGCCGGTGGCCTGCTGATCACCACCGAGCCCCGCGCCAACGAAGCCAAGCACCACAAGGACCTGCCCGAAACCGCCGAACGCCTGGCCACCGCCAGCGAGCAGCAGGACAGCCTGGCGGAGCTGGCCAAGCAGATGCAGGCCCAGGAGCCCGGCGACCAGGACGCCGTGGCCAAGGACCTGCACAAGCAGCACATGGGCATTCTCGGCAGCGGCCCGGGTGACCTCACAAAAAACGAGTTCGCCGAATTCACCCAGCCGCACCTGGTGGTATCGAGTCCGGCCGGCATCGCCCTGACCACCCCCGGCCCGAACCACCTCACCAGCGGCAGCCACCTGGCCCTGAGCAGTACCGGCCACACCAGTATGTCGATCGGCAAGCGCCTGCTGGCCAGCGCCAGCCAGGGCATGCGCTTCTTCGTGCAGAGCCTGGGCTGGAAACTCGTGTCGGCCTCCGGCGACATCGACATCCGCGCTCTCAAGGACAGCATCAACCTGCTGGCCAAACTCGACATCACTGCCAACGCCGACCGCATCATCCTCAAGGCCAAGACCGAGCTGGTGGTACAGGGCGGCGGCAGCGCGACGACTTACAACGCCAGCGGCATCACCCACGTTACCAGCGCCAACTACACCGCCCACGCCGCGCAGTTTGCCCACATCGGCGCGGCGAGCATGGCCGGTACTTTCCCCGAGCCGCCCAAGCCCGGCAAGGGCGCGCTGGAGCTGTTCAACCTGTATGCCAACACTAAGGGCATCAAGGCTGGCGACTACGAAGTCACCGACGCCCTGGGCACGGTACTCAAGGGCTCGCTGGACGGGCAGGGCTTCAACGCCGTGTCCGGCGCCGCGCCCGGGCCGGCCTGGGTCACCTTCGGCCGCGACCCGACGCCCCCGTGGGCGCCGAGCAGCTACATCGGCGAGGTCGAGTGGCCGGTGCAGCCGCCCGACCCGAACAGCCTGTCGACCCAGCTCGAATCGTTGGTCGACAAGCTGCCGCTGCCCAAGGGCGAAGGCGGCCTGTTCGACAAGGCCAAGCAGTTGGCCGGCAGCGGCATGGACGCGGCCAAGACTGGCATGAACCTGCTCAAGACCGGACAGGGCGCGATGCAGAGTGCGCAGCAAGTGCAAGGCGCGCTCAAAGGCGGCGTCGCCGGCCTACCGCAACTGGCCAGTGCCGCCAGCTCGGCGCTGCCGGCCGCCTCCAACGCCCTGGGCGCCGCCGGCAAGGCGGGCAGTGCTGCGCAGGGGGCCATGGCCAGCCTGCCAAGCCTGCCCAAGCTGCCGGCGATGCCCAAACTCCCCGCTTTCAGGGCCCCAAGCCTGAGCACTGCTACCGATCTTCTGCCAAGTGAACTGATGTCATGACCGCCGATACCTCTGAAAAACCACGTCCAGCCCAGGCGGCGGTCGTTCCCCTGGACCAGATCGGCATGGCCGACGTCAGCCGCGGCGCCGCCGTGTTCGACGCCTGGCTGCGCGAGATCAGCGGCGGCTACGTCAACCTGGAGCGGCTCAAGGACACCGCCGAGGTGTTGCCGGTAATCGGCAACATCATTGCCCTGGTGGATGCCGTGGGCGATATCGTCAACCTGGCCAGTGCCAAGGAACCCGACCCGTGGGATTGGGTGAGCCTGGGCATCAACCTGATCGGCGTGATCCCCGCGCCGCCGACCATGGCCGCGGCGCGCAAGGGCCTGCGGCCGATGCTGACCCTGGCCCGCCAGGAGCGCAAACAGGTCCTCGGCGACGCACTGGTCGAGATCATCGTCGGCCATCTCAACGCCGACCTGCTGGGCGAGCTGGACAAGTTCCTTGCCGACGCCGAAGGCCAGCTCACCCCGATCCTCACCGATGCGGCCAAGACCGGTGAGCAATTGATCAACAACACTGCCGATGCCATTGACGCGATCATTCTCGGCAAGCTCGACAGCAAGGGCGACCTGGACAAGGCCGCGCAACTGGCGCAGAAGGTCAGCGAAACCTGGAAGTCCGACCCGTCGGTGGCCTTCGAGAACGCCTTCGGCGCGCTGAGCAACGCCTACTCGGCGATGGGCAAGGGCGCGGCCAACACGCTCATGAGCAACGCCGTGCCCACCCGGGTGCAGGAAGAAGTGCTGGGTTACACCAAAAAATTCCGCACCCTCGGGCCACAAATGAGCGGCAAGCTGTTGAGCCTGTCCAGTGCGGCCAACCCGCATTCGATCGAGAACATGCGGCGTATCCTGCACAACAGCAGCGTGATCTGGCATGCCCGCAACCCCAAGGGCAAGGACACTGTGGTCAAGCAGAACACCGTCACCGAAGCGAAGGTGCAGGGGGCTCAAGGACGTACCGAGTCGATTACCACACAAGTGCCTGCCACCGGCGCGCCGAGTTGCTGCAAGAACGGGGTGCCATGCAACACCTCCAACCAGATCAACTTCGCCCTCGGCAGCGAAACGCTGTCGCATACCGATTTCAGCTTGCCCGGCCCGTTCCCGGTCGAGTGGACGCGGACCTACAACTCGCGCCTGGACAAGCTGGATGACGGCAGCCTCGGCGCCCGCTGGCTCACCGAGTTCACCACCTGCATCGATGTGCTCGACCAAGGCGTGGTGTTCCACGACTACGATGGTCGCAGCCATGACTACCCACTGCCCAAGCAGGGCAAGCCGCACCACGATGCGGTGGAGTATTTCACCCTGGTGCGTACCGCCGAGCAGCAACTGGTGCTGCTGCGGGGCCTGGATCGTCGCGAGACCTACGCCCGTCATGGCGACCGCTTCTACCTGACCCATATCCAACTACGTAGTGGTGCCGGCGCGATGCTGCACTACGAGCATCGCCATCACGACCGGCCGGTGCTGTCGGACATCAACACTTATCAGGACGACGACCCCACCAAGGTGCACCTGCAACTGGGTACGTTGCTCGATGACCATGGGCATATCCAAGGCCTGTGGCAGGTGGTCGATGGCAAGCCGCTGCGTCAACTGTGCGCCTATCACTACGACGCCCAGGGCGACCTGATCGCGGCCCAGGACGAACATGGTGCGGCCTGGCGCTACGCCTACCAGCATCACCTGATCACCCGCTACACCGACCGTACCGACCGTGGCTTCAACCTCGAGTGGGACGGCAGCGGTCCACACGCCAAGGCCATCCGCGAATGGGCCGACGATGGCAGCTACGAGACCCGTCTGGAATGGGACGAGCGCATCCGCCTGACCTACGTCACCGACGCCCACGGCCAGGAAACCTGGCACTACTACGACCAGCAGGGCTACACCTACCGCATCAAGTACCCGGATGGTCAGGAAGAATGGCTGTTCCGTGACGTGCGCAAGAACGTCATCCGCCACGTCCACCCCGACGGCAGCCAGGACCGCTACGTCTACGATGAGCGCAGCAACCTGCTCAAGCACATCCGCGCGGATCACAGCGTGGAGCACTACGCCTACGACGATCAGGACCAACTGACCAAGATCAGCGACGCCGAAGGCGGGCTGTGGCTACGCGACTATGACGAGCGCGGCAACCTGGTCGAGACCGTCGACCCACTGGGCAACAAGACCGAGTTCGCCTACACCCCGGCCGGGTTGGTTAAGGCGATCAAGGACGCGCTCGGTAACGAGAAGAAGGTTGCCTACAACGATGCCGGGCAACTGCTCGAATACACCGACTGTTCCGGCAAGACCAGTAGCTGGGTGTACAACGCCTTTGGCCAGTTGACCGAGTTCGCCGATGCCGCCGGCAACAAGACCGCCTACGAATACAAGGCCGGGCAACTGGCCAAGGTCACCCACCCGGACAAGACCGAGGAGCGCTTCAACTACGACGCCGAAGGTCGCCTGCTGGCCCACGTCGACGCCCTCGACCGCTGCACCACCTGGGCGTACAGCGCCGCAGGCTTGCTCGCTGAACGGGTCGATGCCAACGAACACACCTTGCGTTATCGCTGGGACAAGCTCGGCCGCTTGATCGGGCTGGAGAACGAAAACGAGAGCAAGGCCAACTTCCTCTATGACCCGGTGGGGCGGCTGCTGCAGGAGACCGGCTTCGATGGGCTGGTCACCCGCTACCAGTACGACCCGTACAGTGGTCGATTGGCGAGCACCCAGGTCGGCCAACGTCGTATCGACCTGACTTTCGACCGCATGGGCCGATTGCGCGAGCGTACGGCACGCCTGGGGGATCAAAGCCAGAGCGAAACCTTCGCCTACGACGGCAATGGTCAGCTGGTTCAGGCGGTCAACGCCGCCAGCAAGCTGCAATGGTTCTTCGACGAGGCCGGTAACCTGACCCGTGAGCACCAGCACTACCTGGCCACGGGTACGCCGATGGTTGCGGTGTGGCAGCACGAATACGATGCGCTCAACCAGCGGGTCAGCACGATTCGCCCGGATGGCCACAAGGTCAGCTGGCTGACCTACGGCAGCGGCCACCTGCTCGGCATGACCCTCGACCAGCACGAAATGCTGGCCTACGAGCGCGATGACCTGCACCGTGAAGTCGTGCGCCATCAGGGCAATAAGCTGATGCAGACCCAGGCCTGGGACCCGGCCGGGCGCTTGCAGGAGCAACTGCTGGGCAGCCACGACGGTCAATCCACGCTGCTCAAGCGTCAGTACCGCTATGACGCCGCCGGCCAGCTGACCAACATCCACGACAGCCGTCGTGGCCCGTTGGAGTACCAGTATGATCCCGTCGGCCGCTTGCTCAAGGCCACCAGCCGCTTGGGCGTGGAAACCTTCGCTTTCGACCCGGCCGGCAACCTGCTGGACCAGAAAACCCAGGAACTGAACCGCCCGCTGGAAGCCGATCCGCGTCGTAACAAACTGATGGACAACCTGCTGCGCGAGTATGCCGGTACCCATTACCGTTACGACGAACGCGGCAACCTGATTCATCGTCTGCACAACGGCTCCCATGCCCATTTCACCTGGGACCTGTTCGACCGGCTGGCCAGCTACAACGACGATAAGCTCAAGGTCGACTACAGCTACGATGCCTTGGGCCGGCGTCTGCACAAGCATTCGGTGGCGCATTTCTGGGATCGACCCGAGGCGGGGACCGGCTGGAACCAGCTGCAACGGGCCAAGCGCCAACGTGAACTGGGCTGTGGCTTCACCCTGTTTGGTTGGGATGGCGACACCCTGGCCTGGGAAAGCTCACCACCACGCGATGAAGGCGACACCGGCCGCACCGTGCACTACCTGTACGAGCCGGGCAGCTTCGTGCCGGTTGCCCAGGCTCTGCGCAAGAGCCCGATCCGCCTGCACAAGCAACCGGATTGGAGCCAGCGCGAATACGACTTCGATCAGGATCCGTTGTGGCACACCGAGGTGAAACCACAGGCGTTCGAGGCGATTGCCTGGTACCAGTGTGACCATCTCGGTACGCCGATGGAACTGACCGATGAGCAGGGCCACGTTGCCTGGACCGGGCAGTACAAGGCGTGGGGCGAGGTCCGAGAGGAGCGTTCGGACTGGGCTAAGCAGCACGGTCTGAGCAACCCGATTCGCTTCCAGGGGCAGTACCACGACCATGAGAACGGACTGCACTACAACCGCTATCGGTACTATGATCCGAAAGCTGGGCGGTTTATCGGGCAAGATCCGATTCGCTATGTAGGTGGACTGAACTTATATACATATGCGCCTAATCCGTTGGCATGGGTCGATCCGCTTGGGCTGAAAGCATGCCCGAAAAAAGTGAAATCTCTGCGAGAGGGGCCTCAAGGAACGGTTGTCACAGTTAAGTCAAAGAAGGAAGCTCATGATCTGCTGCAGGAGGCGTTTCCTGATGCTCAGAAAGTTAGAGGGATCGGTTCGCAAGATGCTGCAGGCATTAGAAAAAAACATAAAATTGAACAGTTTAAGAAAAAGGATGGTGTTGTCCGCTATAGGAAAGACTATCCAATAGATTCTAATACTGGTCGTGTGTTTGGCCATGATGACCCTAAGGGTACAGGGCATGGCTCTTTACCTCATGTGAATATTAAACGCTCTGACGGGACAATGGTGAGGATTGATATAGATGGCTAGTTTTTCAGTTGAAAATTTGGTTGCCTCTATAGAGAAAGGTAAAGTAAGGGGCTATGACGAAGTGCGGGATATAGATGGGGGTAGCTACTTTTTTCAATATGCGATTAAAAAGCAAGGTGAAAAGTATGTTGCGTACTTTTTTTGCGTTCTTGAAAGTAAAATGGATGTGTTTGAGGATTATGCGACGGAAGAGCTTAGTGAGTTTTCAAGTGTGGAGGAGGCTTTTGACTATTTCAGGTTAAAAAATGTTGATGTGGGGAGGTTTTCTAGTATGAAAGGGGTTTTGCCTTTTTGACTGTAGGGAAAAGGGGGCGGATTTATTTTTACTGGCCTAAAGTAAAGAGAATAAATATCCCTCCTTTTTTGCTATTTCGCGAATCGCCGCGTGTTTGAGTGATAAGTCATGCTTGATATTTCATATTTATCTGATGCTCAGGGTGAAAAGCCTTCCTTCATTATTCATGATAGAGAATTCACATTGTTTGAGTCTGCCTTCTGGGCGCTCAAGCAGAAGACGGGAGTATATATAGATCCGTATGGTAAAGCGCGAATTTACCCCGATCATCAAAGGATATTGGTGGCTTTTTTGAGAGGTATTAGCGACGAGAAAGTTGTTAGTTTTGTGAGCTTTCTAGGTGTGTCAATTGAGGAAGATGAGGTGTTAATAGCTTATGGTGACTAGAAAGTCAGCGAGTAAAAGGGGGTAAGTAAAAGGGGACAGATGTGAATGGCACTTACTTAGCAGCCAACCCTTTGATCTGTAGGAAAAAAATGAAGAAGGGCTGGCCTTGGTCTACGGTGATAGTTGCGAACACACACCATTAAGCCAAGGACGCAGCCCAGAATGGATCGTAGACGTCAAATCCTGCAGCATCAACAGCAGCGCTTCCGCCACCATGCTTCGACCAGTGACGCTCAGGCATTTTTCGATCTCCTGATGGCCCCCGAACTGCTGAAGCGTGTCGAGTCATTGTTGCCAGCACATCGAGAGCGCCTATTCCCACCGACTGAAACGCTCTCGATGTTCCTGGCTCAAGCAATGAATGCTGATCGCTCCTGCCAGCAGGCGGTCAATGACTTTTCCATCAAGCGATCCTGCAACGGTATGAAGCCCAACAGCACTCGTACAGGCGCCTTCTGCAGAGCCAGGCAGCGCCTACCGGTGGAGATGGTCTCAACCCTGGTTCGTCACACGGCTTCATCGATCAGTGATCAAGCCCCCTCGTCGTGGCGTTGGAGGGGACGGCCGGTGCGTCTTGTTGATGGAACAACCGTTTCGATGCCCGACACGGCTGCCAATCAGGTTGCATATCCACAATCACGGGGGCAGAAGGTCGGCCTGGGTTTCCCACTCTGCCGAATGGTTGGCATTGTCTGTCTATGTAGCGGTGCCGTTCTGGACGCTGCTTTGGGCCGCTTCAGAGGTAAAGGTGGTGATGAACAGACCCTGCTCAGGTCAATGCTCAATGTGCTGAAAACAGGCGATATTCTGTTGGGTGATGCGTATTACGCTACCTACTTTCTGTTGTGTGAGCTGCAGCGAAGGGGCGTCGATGGGGTGTTTGAGCAGTACGGAGCGCGACGGCGCAGTACGGATTTTGCTTTAGGGCAACGTCTCGGACCGGAAGACCATTTGATCGAGCTGAAAAAGCCTGGATGCAGGCCGCCTTGGATGAGCATGGCGCAGTATGAACAGGCGCCGGAGAGGCTGACGGTGAGAGAGCTGAAGGCCGGTGGCAAGATCCTGGTGACAACGTTGCAATGCCCAAAGCAAACACCCAAATCAGCCCTCAGGTCGCTCTACAAAGGGCGCTGGCATGTCGAACTGGATTTACGAAACCTGAAAGCAACGTTGGGACTGGGAAAACTGAGTTGCAAAACACCAGGGATGGCCGTCAAGGAGCTGTGGGTCTATCTGCTGGCACACAACCTGATCCGAATGCTCATGTCACAATCGGCGTTAATGGCCGATTGCTTGCCCCGCGAGCTGAGTTTCAAGCACAGCCTCCAGCTATGGCTGGCGCTACGACAGCGCAGCTACGGCGAGGGGGAGGATCGGTTGGCAAGTTTGCTGATGCTGATTGCTCAAAGGCGTGTAGGCAACCGGCCTGGTCGTGTCGAGCCTCGGGCGATAAAGCGAAGGCCTCAGGCCTACCCCTTGCTGACCAAACCACGTCGATCAGCAAGGGCAGATATCCGGAAACATGGGCATCCGAAGCATGTTAAGTAAGTGCCATTCAAATCTGTCCCCTTTTTTCCTTTTTTTCATGGCGGGCGTGCCGAAATCGTGTGTTTAGATAAAGCATTAGAAGATGGTGTCGACCCTGCAGGTGGTAAGGCCAAGGCCGTAAATATCGGAAAGTCGGGGAAGGGACATGGGACTCACAAGCCAGCATGCAAAAGCTGTCGTGATGTAATGAAGCATTTAGGATTGGAGTGGGAATGAGCTTTGCGTACGGTGAGATTGTATGGCCTGAAGATGGTCGAGAGGCAAATATATTACTAAGGAGCTTTATGCTCAAAGCCCTCAGGGCAATCGGCTATAAGTTCCCTGAAGTGTTGCCGGATCCAATGAGCCTAGCTGATAAGTATGTTTCATGTGAAATCGTGCAGCTAGAGTGTACCGAATTGGCTGCAGAATGGAGGGGGCAAATTGCAGGCGTGGCGGGTGTTAGAGATTTCCATAGTAAAGATGCACTGAGCGCCCGTTTGGCTATGCTCTTGCTTAGTATTGATGAATCTGACGATCAAGAGATGATGTCAGAAAAATTAAGTTGGTTTATGGAGTTTCTTCAATGTGGTGGTGAGAACTACAAGTCGGCGGATGAAATTCTACTAAAGCATTTTATCCGCTACGTAGAGAAGTGAGGCTGCAGTAAAGCACCACAAAAATGGGCGAGTTTATTTTCACTATTCTATAGTGGAGGAAATAAATTCGTCCCCTTTCTGCTGTTAAATTTTCCAGAAAAGTGAAGGTGATTGCAAAAAAATGGCTGATGGCGTTTGACGCGATTGCCTGGGAGCAGGTGTGATTCACCCCCAGGCACCGCGACACTCAGTGAGTCATTCCCAGCTCGGCGTCATCCATCAGTGCCTTGGCCAGCGCGCTCAGGTAATACGAGGCCCAGAGCAGTTGCGGCTTTTCTTCCATGATCCCGGTGATGGTCAGGTCACGCACGCAGCCCATCAGTTCCGAAGCCTGTTCGCGGGCGTGCTGGCAGGGGATGCCGGGTTCGATGCAGAACAGTGGGATGGTCTGGCCTTCGCCTTGGTAGAACTTGGTTTTACCTGCGGTGGTGTTGGGGGTGGTTTCGTCTGTTGTCATTGTTTTTTCTCCCTGGATTTTTCGGGGCCTGGGCGGGCCCTTTCGCCAGCAAGGCTGGCTCCTACAGGTGAAACGCAGCCCCCGGTAGGAGCCGGCTTGCCGGCGAACAGGGCCGGGCGCGGGCTAGTGCAGCGTCTGTGGGGCCTTGGGCATCTGCACCTGGATCAACGCCGATTCGAGCAGCACGCGCAGCGATTCGACTTCGTGCATCGACGCCATCATCAGGATCGTGGCAGGGGACCTGGGCTGGGCCAGTACCGCCTGATGGGCCACGGTCAAGGCACACAGGGCGTACTCGGTGGCCTGGATGAGGGTGTCTTCGAGGGAGTGGGGGTTGTGGGGTGGGTCGGGGACGATCTTCAGCATAACGATTTTCCTTTCCGGTGCGGCCACCTGTCTGCTGTCAAACAGAGGGTGGCAGCTGTGCGTGGGTTGACAGACCGGCGAAAATCGTAAAATTCCGGCGCACGCAAGCGTGCCCGCACGCACAGCCGCCATAGAGGGCGAGCCGTACACGATTTTTCGTCGCAGCCTGTCAAAGCTGTGTCGTTGATATGCAACGACTCGCCGAGACTAGAGCGCTCCCTGAGCAGCCGCAACGGAAAAAAGGCGGCGGGAGTATGTTTGGGAAATGGACTACAAGGAAGGGGTTTAATCTGATTTTTTGGTGGTTCGTGGGGGGCTGGGGGTTCATTTTTGATTGGCGTTGTGGGCGAGAGGGCCTGCCACAGAATGTTCAGCGCCTATCAGATCGAGCGCCGCCCGCGCGGCGCATCGCGGATGAATCCGCTCCTACATTTGTTGCAACGTGCCGCATCTGGGAGGCCATGGTTGCCAGCCTTGGCGCATGGCTTGAGGCAGGTGGGGCGGCGGTGGCGACAAGCAAAAAATCGCGTCGTACAAACCAGGCGGACAACCATGGCCTATCGATCATGGCCACGTTGCAACCGATGTAGGAGCGGATTCATCCGCGATGCGCCGCGCGGGCGGCGCTCGATTTACGCACCACTACACATCATCAGACGGGCACCTGGTCGCCATCAAGACCCACCCAGCGCGTAGAGAAGCATTGCTTTTTGGTTATTAATAAATAGCTTCTTATTCCTTTACGCTAGATCTCCCCTCCCTATACTGGCCCCCAAGCACGCAAACACCTTGGAGGCGTCCCCATGCGCAATGAGTCGATTCGTTACCTGATTGTGCCGGGCTGGCAAGGATCGCCAGACAACCATTGGCAAAGTCACTGGCAGCGCAGCCTGCCCAACAGCGCCCGGGTCGAGCAGCACGACTGGCTGACCCCGCAGCGGCGCGATTGGGTGCAGGCCCTGGAGCAGGCGATTGCCGCCGAACGCTCGCCGGTGATTCTCATCGCCCACAGCCTGGGCTGCATCACCGTCGCCCACTGGGCCGCGCACGCCAGCCCTGAGCTGCTGCGCCGGGTGCGTGGCGCGCTGCTGGTGGCGCCGGCCGACGTTGAACGCCCGACCTGCGCGCCGGCCCTGCGCAACTTCGCGCCGATTCCGTTGCAGGCGCTGCCGTTCCCCAGCCAGGTGGTCAGCTCCGACAACGACCCGGCAGTGAGCGTGCCCCGTGCACTGCACCTGGCGAGTGCCTGGGGGGCCGAGGCGGGGTTGCTGACCAATGCCGGGCATATCAACGTGAAATCCGGCCATGAGCGTTGGGAGCAGGGCTTCGCCTACCTCTACCGCCTGCAGGCTCGGATCGACCAGCGCGCGCTGCGCCGCGCCTGATTCGGCACTTATCCACAGCATTGCCTTGAGCCTCGGCCGCTTGCGGTCGGGGCGGGAGTATTCCATGACGTTTCACAGCCCTTTCGGCCAGCCGCTGCTGACCTTCCCCGAGCTGGACAAGAGCCCGCTGAGCATCCGCGCCAAGGCGCTGGTGTTCGTCGATGAACGCTCGCAGGCGCTGCGCCGGGCCCTTGAGCGCCTGGCGCCACAACCGTTGCCGGTGCTGATCCGCGGCGAGACGGGCACCGGCAAGGAGTTGCTGGCCCGGCAGATCCACCGCGCCAGTGATCGTGGTGGGTTGTTCGTCTCGGTCAACTGCGCGGCCATCAGCCCGACCTATGCCGACGCCGAACTGTTCGGCTATAGCGCCGGCACCCAAGGCGGTACCGCCAGCAGCCGGGCCGGTTGGTTCGGTTCGGCCAACGGCGGCACGCTGTACCTGGATGAGATCGCCGACCTGCCCCTGGCGATCCAGGGCAAGCTGCTGGCGGCGCTGGAGAACCGTGAAGTGACCCGTGTCGGCGCCACCCAGGCCCAGGCGGTGGATGTGCGTTTGGTGGCCGCATCGAGCATCGACCTGGCCCAGGCGGTGCGGGCAGGCCGTTTCAATGAGCGGCTGTACCACTACCTGCATGAAGGTGAGTTGGAGCTGCCGGCGCTGCGCGACCGAGTCGGCGATATCTTGCCCTTGGCCGAGTACTTCGTCGGCATCTACAGCGTGCGCCTGGACCGCTCGGTGCCCCTGATCAGCGAGGCGGCGCAGCAGGCGCTGGAAGCCCATGCCTGGCCAGGTAACACACGCGAGCTGGAGAACGTTATCCACTTTGCACTGCTGGTCAGTGACGGCGATGAAATCCTCCCGGAGCACCTCGACTTACCGGACACCAGCCCCCTGGCCAGCCTGGCGCGGCAGTTGGAGCAGCTACGTCGTGGCGGTGAAGCGCAGACCCTCGGTGAACTGCGTCGGCTGCTGGGTGAAGCCCTGGCGCGGCTGGATGAAGGCGCGTTCTAGACGACCGTCTTGCAGTGTTTTTGAGATCGAGCGCCGCTCGCGCGGCGCATCGCGGATGAATCCGCTCCTACACAGGTTTGTTTCGGGCCAGTTCGGCGCGACAAGGCTGGCATCCAAGGCCCCACAGGTGCGGCACGTTGCAACGAATGTAGGAGCGGATTCATCCGCGATGCGCCGCGCGGGCGGCGCTCGATCTAATACGCGCTGTAACTCTCCAATGCCTAATCGGAATAAGCAGCTAATCAAAAGATATTGTTACGGAATAAAAATAATCGGTATTGTCCGTTTCATGCCCACCCGAACGGATGGGCACCCGACGTCGCCATCTGCGATGGCCCAGCTATAGAACAAGGATCACCATGAAAAAGACCCTGCTGACCACCGCCCTGGCTGCCGCCCTGTCGTTCACGGGCTTCGCCAACGCTGCTGAAAAACTGGTGGTCGCCGCCACGCCTGTGCCGCACGCCGAAATCCTCGAACTGATCAAGCCGACCCTGGCCAAAGAGGGCGTGGACCTGGAAATCAAGGTCTTCACCGACTACGTCCAGCCCAACGTGCAAGTCGACCAGAAGCGCCTGGACGCCAACTACTTCCAGACCCTGCCGTACCTGAAGAACTTCAACGAAGGCAAGGGCACCCACCTGGAAACCGTGATCGGCGTGCATGTCGAGCCGTTTGGTGGCTACTCGAAGAAGGTCAAGAGCCTGGCCGAGCTGAAGGAAGGCGCCACCGTCGCCATCCCCAACGAAGGCAGCAACAGCGGCCGTGCCCTGCTCCTGCTGCAGAAGGCCGGCCTGATCACCCTGAAAGATCCGAAGAACGCCCTGGCCACCCCGAAAGACATCGCCGAGAACCCGAAGAAGCTCAAGTTCCGCGAACTGGAATCGGCCATGCTGCCGCGCGTGCTGGACCAGGTCGACCTGGACCTGATCAACACCAACTACGCTCTGGAAGCTGGCCTGAACCCGGCCAAGGATGCCCTGGTGATCGAGGGCAGCGACTCGCCGTACGTGAACTTCCTGGTGGCCCGCCCGGACAACAAGGACAGCGCGGCCATCCAGAAACTGGCCAAGGCGCTGACCAGCCCCGAGGTGAAGGCATTCATCGCCAAGAAGTACCAGGGCGCGGTATTGCCGGCGTTCTGATACCCGGCACGACACGCTTCAACGATAAAACCGACGCAAATAGCGTCGGTTTTTTTATTGGCAGGGCCTGCCCAACCGCAAACCCGTAGGAGCCGGCCTTGCCGGCGAACACCCGCAAAGCGGGTGCCAGGCACCGTGGTATCTCTTTCGTGGCTAAACCCACTCCAACAGGTGGGGCTCAGCGCTGGCTGGCCAGCGCCCGGCGCAATGCCAGCAACCAAAGCAATTGTTCATTCGAGGCGGGAGAGCAGGGGCTGTTCATCGTTATCGTCCTTGTAGGTGTGATGGGCCATGCAGGTCGCAGTCTGAAACTCTTTTGAGAAGGGTTTGATCAGAAAGATCCCTTTGTAATGAAGGAAATTTCCGAGCAATTCGAAGGGGGATATCGATATGCAATAAAGGTATTTAGAGAAACATTCTTATGCCTTTAAAGTTTGCCTATCGTGCTTACCGGCACAGCGCCATCACTCTGTACAAGGACGTCGAGCGACCCTCGCGCCGAGCTGGAACCTCCCCATGCCATACCTTCAAACCCCCGTGCCGAGGCCCTTTCCATGAGCTTCGACACCGCCTTCATGCTTAGCACATTGCCCGCGTTCTTCAAGGCCGTGGGTGTGACCCTGCAGGTCGGGCTGATCGCCATCGCCACCTCGATGCTGGTGGCGCTGGTCAATGCAACGATCCTGGTATTTTGCACGCCCTACCTGCGCCGCCTGGTCCAGGGCTATGTGGAACTTGCCCGCAACACGCCGCTGCTGATCCAGCTGTTCTTCGTCTACTTCGCCCTGCCGAGCCTGGGGTTGAAGGTGTCCGGCTTCACCGCGGCGATCATCACCATGACTTTCATGGGCGGCGCCTACCTCACCGAGGTACTGCGCGCCGGCGTGGAGGCGGTACCACGCGCGCAACTGGAGTCCGGGCGCTCCATCGGCCTGTCCGAAGGGCAGTTGCTGCGCCATGTGATCCTGCCCCAGGCCGGCATCCTCAGCCTGCCGGCGCTGTTCGCCAACTTCGTGTTCCTGCTCAAGGAAACCACCGTGGTCTCGGCGGTGGCGGTGCCGGAGATCCTCTATACCACCAAGAACTACATCGCCCTGTACTACAAGACCTACGAGATGCTCGCCGTGCTGACCCTGCTCTGCGTGCTGATCTTCCTGCCGCTGTCGCTGCTGCTGCGCTACCTGGAAAGGAGGCTGCAACATGGCCAGTTCGGGCATTGATCTGTTGCTGGTATCGCTGCCGCAACTGGCTGCAGGCGCGGCACAGACCCTGACGATCTCGGCCTTGGGCATCCTGTTCGCCACCCTGGGCGGCGTGCTCTACGGCGTGCTGACCACCCTCGGCAACCGGGCACTGAACCTCCTGTTGCAGGTATACCTGGAGCTGTTCCGGGCGATTCCGGTGCTGGTCTGGTTGTACCTGGTGTTCTTCGGGCTGCCGATCTTCTTCGGCCTGAGCATCCCCAGCTTCTGGTGCGCGGTATTGGTACTCGGCCTGTGGGGCGCCAGCGAGGTGGGCGAGGTGGTGCGCGGCGCCCTGCAATCGCTACCCCGCGGGCAGCGCGAGGCCGGGCTGTCGATCGGCCTGGGCGGCTGGCAGCTGTACGGCTACGTGCTGCTACCCCAGGCACTCAAGCGCATGACCCCGCCGACCATCAATATCTACACGCGCATCATCAAGACCAGCTCGCTGGCGGTGCTGATCGGTGTGGTCGACGTCATCAAGGTCGGCCAGCAGATCATCGAGCGCACCTACGAATCGGTGCTGATCTACGGCGCGTTGTTCCTGTTCTTCTTCCTCGTCTGCTATCCGCTTTCCGCCGCCTCGCGCGTGCTGGAACGCCGCTGGGCCCAGCCATGAACGCATTGATCGAATTCCAGGGTTTCAACAAATTCTTCGGCGAGCACCAGGTGCTCAAGGATGTCGACCTGCAAGTGCAGGCTGGTGAAGTGGTGGTGATCCTCGGCCCCAGCGGCTGCGGTAAAAGCACCCTATTGCGCTGCCTAAACGGGCTGGAGGAAGCCCAAGGCGGCAGCCTGCGCCTCGACGGCCAGGAACTGCTCGACCCGCGCACCGACTGGCGCCAGGTGCGCCAACGGGTCGGCATGGTGTTCCAGAGCTACCACCTGTTCGGCCATATGAGTGTGCTCGACAACCTGCTGTTGGGCCCGCTCAAGGTGCAGAAGCGCGAGCGCCGCGAAGCCCAGGCCCAGGCAGAGGCGCTGCTGGCGCGGGTCGGGCTGCTGGACAAGCGCGACGCCTTCCCCCGGCAGCTTTCCGGTGGCCAGCAGCAGCGCATCGCCATCGTCCGCTCGCTGTGCATGAACCCCCAGGTGATGCTGTTCGACGAAGTCACCGCGGCCCTCGACCCGGAGATGGTCAAGGAGGTGCTGCAGGTGATCCAGGGCCTGGCCCGCGACGGCATGACCCTGCTCATCGTCACCCACGAAATGGCCTTCGCCCGCGCGGTGGCCGACCGCATCGTGTTCATGGAGGCCGGCAGGATCCTTGAACAGAATGACCCCGAGCGCTTCTTCACCCAACCGCAGAGCGCACGCGCGCAGCAGTTCCTGGAGAAATTCTCGTTCGTCGAAAGCCTGCCCAAGATACTGCCCAAGTCACTGCACAAGGAACTGTCATGAAGACCGCACCGTTCGCCAAACTGCTCGCTCCACTGCTTGGCCTGGCCCTGCTGGCCGGCTGCAATAAGTCCGAAGACGCGGCCAAGCCCGCCGCCGCCTCGCCGGCCACCAGCTACCTGGAAACCATCAAGGCCCGCGACAAGCTGATCGTGGGGGTGTTCACCGACAAGCCGCCGTTCGGTTTCGTCGATGAAAGCGGCCGCTACGTCGGCTTTGACACCGATATCGGCCGGCGCTTCGCCAAGGAGCTGCTGGGCGACGAGAACAAGGTCGAGTTCGTCGCCGTCGAGCCCGCCAGCCGCATTCCGTTCCTGCAGAGCGACAAGGTCGACCTGATCCTCGCCAACATGACCGTCACCCCCGAGCGCAAAGAGGCGGTGGACTTCACCAACCCCAACCTGCGCGTGGCGGTGCAGGCCATCGTCGCCGACGGCAGCCCGGTGCAGAAACTCGACGACCTGGCCGACAAGACCATCATCGTCACCACTGGCACCACCGCCGATATCTGGCTGACCAAGAACCACCCGGACTGGAAGCTGCTGAAGTTCGAGAAGAACACCGAGTCCCTGGCCGCCCTGGCCAGCGGCCGCGGCGAGGCCTATGCCCAGGACAACCTGATCCTGTTCAGCTGGGCCAAGCAGAACCCGGGCTATCGCGTATTGCCGCAGTTGCTGGGTGAAGAGGCGCCGATCGCCCCGGCGGTGAAGAAGGGCAACACCGAGCTGCGCGACTGGGTGAACGCCGAGCTGGCCAAGCTGGGCGAGGAGAAGTTCCTGCTCAAGCTGTACGACCAGTACGTGCGTAAAGAACTCAGCGATGACACCAAGCCGGAGAGCGTGATCGTCGAAGGCGGCAAGTGGCAGGGTTGATCGCCTGATGGATCGGTTCGCCGGCAAGCCGGCTCCTACGTTCACCCTGTAGGAGCCGGCTTGCCGGCGAACCGCTTATGGGCCAGGCACCAGGCGCAAGGTGCTCTGCGCCGGAATCACCCCCATCCGCGTCTTGTGATAGCGCCCTTCGATGTAATCCTCGGCCTGGTCCTTGTAGTGGCTGTCGAACAGCACGCCACTCTGCCCGACCGGGTTGATGGTCAATGCCGCCCCGGGGTCGCCGAAGTCGACCACCCGGCGGGTCGAAGGCCCATAGGTGACCGGCCAGGGCGCTGGGCCGATCTTCGCCGAAAGGTTGTTCGGCACTTCATGGGTGCCCGGCGCGGCGAACGGGCCGACATTGAACAGCAGGTTCAACGGCTTCTTCAGCCCCAGCGGATGGTTGTGGGTGAGGGTGTGGGCCTTGCCCCACTGCCAGCTGGCCGGGTCCTTGCCGAGCGTCTCGCGCAGGTGCTTCAGGCTGCGCTGCCAGGCCTGGCGCACGATGGCGGCGCGGTCAGTTCGCTCGTTGCCACCACGGGTGTTCCACCAGGGAGAGTTGGCGTCGGCGGCCAGGCGCGGCAGGGCGGCATCGATGGCGCGGGTGCTGATCAACACCGGGAACCAGGTATCGCCCAACTCATCGTGCAACGCGGCGAAGGCCAGTTCGTAGAGGAACTGGTTGAACAGCGTGGCACTGGTGGAGTCCAGCGGGTAATCGCCACGCCAGGCGGCCAGCTGTTCCACCAGCTCTTTCTCTTCGTCACCGTTGGCAACCGCGCGCAGAGTGCCCAGCAGCGGTGCCAGGGTGCGTGGCCCATAGTCGGTGCTGGTGTCGAGCTGCAGGGCCTGGCTGTTCTGGATGTCCCACTTGATATCCGGATTGTTCAGCTGGCGATCGAGCTGGCGACCACGGTCAGCCAGGTTGTAGTAACCAGGTATCGCTATCGAGGCCGGTGGTTGGTAGTTGGCTGAGACGATATAGCCGCTGGCCGGGTTCTCCTGTTGCGGGTTGACGCTGAAGGGGTAGAACCCAGGCTTGGCGGCCTGGCCGCTGCTGCCGTCGAGGATGAACGCCGGGTTGACCCCGTCCGGGCGGATCGGCAGGCGCGCCGCCGCCCACCAGCCGATATCGCCACGGGCATTGGCCCATACCAGGTTCAGCCCCGGCGCCTGAACCTTCGCCGCTGCCTCGCGCATCTTGCCGAGGGTGTCGGCGCGGTTGATCTGGTAGAAGCCTTCAAGCAATGGGTTCTCGGTTTCGAGGAACGCCCACCACATGGCGATCGGCGCCGGGCCGGCCGTATCACCCAACACGCTGTTGACGATCGGGCCATGGGGCGAGCGACGCAGGGTGATGGTTACCGGCGCCTGCCCCTTGACTGCGATCTGTTGCTCGGTCTTCTCCAGTGCTTGCCAGCGCCCATCGACCATCACCTGATTTGCATCTGCCGGGTTGGTCTTCTCGGCGATCAGGTCGACGTCGTCGTTCTGGAACATGGTCAGGCTCCAGCCGAAATCGCGGCTGTGGCCGAGCAGGGCGAACGGGTTGAGGGCCTGGAAATAGCCATACAGGTTGAAGCCCGGCGCCGACAGTTCGGCCTCGTACCACACCGCCGGCACGGCGAAGCTGATGTGCGGGTCGCCGGCCAGCAGCGGGCGGCCGCTGCGGGTGTGGCTACCGGCCACGGCCCAGGCATTGCTGCCCTCGAACTGCGGGATGCCGGCATCGCCAAGGGCCTCGTGGCTCAGCCGCGCCAGTTGCTCGAGGCTGCGCCAGTCGGCGGCGGCCAGCGGGGTGGCGACGGCACCGTCGGGCTTCCAGTCGAGGTCGAAGATCTTCAGGTACTCGGGGCCGAGCTGATCGCGGATGTAGGTCAGCGCAGGATCCGTGCGAAACGCTGCGGCGAAACTGTAGGCCATGTAGCCGGCGATGCTCAGGGTGTCCTCAGCGGTGAACGGGCGCTTCGGGATGCCGAGCACGTCGAACTCCATCGGCTTGGGGTGCGTCGCCTGCCATTGGTTGACGCCGTCCAGGTACGCCTGCAGGGCCTGCCAGGCTGGCGACTGGTGATCCAGGCGCTGCACCATCAGCGCGGCCTGGTCGCGGATGCGCAGGCTGCGGAACAGGGTGTCGGTGGGCACCAGCTTCTCGCCCAGCACCTCGGCCAGCTCGCCCCGGGCCAGGCGGCGCATGATCTCCATCTGGAACAAGCGGTCCTGGGCGTGCACGTAGCCCAGGGCGCGGTACAGGTCCTGTTCGTTCTGGGCCTGCAAGTGCGGCACGCCGCGGGCGTCGTAGCGGGCGCTGACCGGCGCCTGCAAGCCGCTGACGGCCACCTCGCCCTCGCGCTGGGGCTGCTTGCCCTGCACGTACCAGTAACCGGTGCCAGCGGCGGCCACGGCGATCACCACCGCCAGCAGGGTCAGGCTGCGCTTCATTGAAACTCCTTGTGCACGCCAGCGAAAAATGTGGTCCGATCATCGGCGGATTCGCGAACTGAGCATAGCCCCTGAAAGGAGTTTCCATGTCCCTCAGCGAAAAACAGAAGATGTTGGCCGGTGAGCTCTACCACGCCGGTTGCCCCGAGCTGCAGGCCGAGCAGATCGCCAACAAGCACTGGATGCACCGCTACAACAGCAGCGTCGAGCTGCTCAACGACGCGCGCCATGGCCTGCTGCTCGAGCATTTCGGCCACGTCGGCGACGGCGCGGTGATCCGCCCACCGTTCTACTGCGACTACGGCTACAACATCAGCATTGGCGCCAACAGTTTCATGAACTTCAACTGTGTGATCCTCGATGTGCTGCCAGTGCGCATTGGCGCCGACTGCCAGATCGGCCCGGCGGTGCAGATCTACACCGCCGACCACCCGATGGACCCTGCGCTTCGCCGTACCGGCCTCGAGAGCGGCCGGCCGGTGACTATCGGCGACAACGTGTGGATTGGCGGTGGGGCGATCATCCTGCCCGGCGTGACCATCGGCGACAACGCCGTGGTCGGTGCCGGCAGCGTAGTGACCCGCGATGTGCCGGCGGGGGCGGTGGTGGTGGGCAACCCGGCGCGGGTGCGTCAGCCGGCCCAGGGGCAGTAGCAGCCCACCGCAAGGGTATTGGAAGCCTGTACCCGGCGCCCTTGCTCCAGTGCCTTGAGGATTGGCTCGATGAAGCTGTTGCTCGAGTTGCACACCGCGCCTTCGCTGTAGGGGCCGAAGTAAGCCAGGTTGCCCTCGCGGTCCCAGATTGCCACGGCGGGCGTGGCGGGTAGTCGTTCACTGCCGGGCAGGCTGGCCAGTGGCTTCAGCGCGGTGAGGTTGGCGGGAAGCTGGCCGTGGCTGCCGGGCTTCTGCACGACGTGGAAGCTCACGCCCCGTGGGGCGAACTGCGCGACCAGCTCGCCCAGGTGCTGCTGGTTGCCGACGTTGCATGGGCAGGCCGGGTCCCAGAAGTGCACCACGCGGATAGGGCCGGGGCCGGACAGCTCGGGCGGCAATTGCAACTGGCTGCCGTCGAAGAAGGTGGCTTGGTTGTCGAAGGGGCGCAGGTAGCGGCTCTGGAAACTGTCGTAGGCCCACCACAGCGCGACGGCGCAGAGCAGGGTGGCGGTGATACCGGCCAATGGCTTGAAACTTCGGGGCATGGTCTATTCGCAGCGCCTGATAACCGCACAAGCTTGCCACGATGACTGCAAGACCTGAATATCGCAGATCAATACTTGCTTCAGTGTGGATGTACCCGATGCCCGCCGCCTTCCAACCCGACTCGCTGCGCGCCAGCCTGTCGCCCCTCACCGAGCGCCAGTCGCTGCCGGCCCAAGGCCGTGACTACCAGCGCTTCTATGGCCTGGACCTGCCGGTGGCCAGTTGGCTTGGTCGCTTCCAGGCCGCTGGGTTCGACCTGGTCGGCCAGGTCTGGTTGCCGGAGCAACCGGTGGCGACCCTGTTCCTGCTGCATGGCTACTACGACCACATGGGCCTGTATCGGCATGTGATCGACTGGGCGCTTGGGCAGCACTATGCGGTGATCAGCTGCGACCTGCCTGGGCACGGGCTGTCCAGCGGAGAGCGGGCCAGCATCGAAGACTTCGACATTTATCAGCAGACACTGGGCGCCTTGTTCGAACAGGCGCGCCAGCTCGACCTGCCACGCCCGTGGCACCTGTGCGGGCAGAGCACCGGCGGGGCGATCGTGGTCGATCACCTGCTGCACTGCGACGGCCGCAGCCCGGCCGACGGCGAGGTGATCCTGCTGGCGCCGCTGGTGCGCCCGCGCGCCTGGCACTGGTCGAAGCTCAGCTATTGCGTGCTGCGCCACTTCGTCAACGGCATCGAGCGGCGCTTCAGCGAGAACACCAACGACCCGGCGTTCCTGCCGTTTCTGGAAGCCGACCCGCTGCAACCGCGCCGTTTGCCGACAGCCTGGGTCGGCGCGCTGTTGAAATGGGTCCGGCGTATAGAGGAGGCGCCGCGCAGCACGCGGCGGCTGTTGATCGTGCAAGGGGAGGCGGACGGTACCGTGGACTGGCCCTACAACCTCAAGGTGCTCAAGGCCAAGTTCAGCGAGCCGCAGATCCTCATGCTGCCCGAGGCGCGGCACCACCTGGCCAATGAGCTGCCGGGCATCCGCCAGCGCTATTTCGACTTCATCGGCCAGCGCCTGGGCTGATCAGTTCAGGTCCGCGGCGTTCTGGCCGACCGCCAGCGCGGCGCGCACGGCGGCCACGGCGGCCTTGTAGTAGGCCTGGCCTTGCGGCGACTCGGCGAAGGTGGCGAACTCTTCCAGCTCGGTGTCCGACAGGTCGCGATAGACATACAGCAGGGTGTTGTTCAGGTCTTCGCCGACCTGGTTCATCAGGCGCTGGCGCTGGCCGTCGAGCAGGTTCTGGGCCTGGCCGCCACCGAACAGGCCGGGGATCATCGAGCTGAGGCTGTCCGCCGCCACCCCGGCAATCGCCAGGCTGACCTCGGCGCCGGCCTCACGGGCGGGCAGTGCCTGGGCCAGGTGGCCGACGATCAGCAGGCGGTTGTCGCTGACCTGCATCTTGGGCAGGCCCTTGGCATTCTTGGCCAGTTGATCTTTGCGCGTGGCCAGCAGTTCGGCGGCAACCACCTTGCGCCCCAGCGGCGACTGGAAGAAGTTCAGGGCCGGCGCAGGGTTCTGCAAGTTCGTGCGCAGCTGCGCCAGGGCGCGGCGATCCATGGCCTGGGCCTGGAAGCGCTGGTTGCTGTTGCTGACCAGCGCCTGGTAGACCGCAGGCGGCAGGCTGTTGCGGTAGCGCTGCTGGGCGGCGCTCACGGCATCGTTGAAATGGGCGCGCTGGTCGGGCCAGCCGGCGGCCTTGTACAGTTGATCGAGGCTGTCTGCCCAGACAGGCATGGTGCAGATCATCAGCAGAAGCAGGGAAAACAAACGGCGCATTCAGGACTCCTGTCGGCAGGCCGCTATTGTCCGTGGCCCGGCGGGGCTTTGTCGAGACGCCAACGGCAGTTCTCGACCAAGTGGCGCTGTGCGAGCGCATGCCGAATGGCTATGATGCGCCATGCACATTCCTCCTGAACATCCGATGCTGTCGGCGATCGTCGATGACCTGGCCACCCGTGGCTGGTCGCAGCAGTCGCTCTTCTTGTCCGACGAACTGGCCCGCGCGCTGGCGCTCGAATGCCGCCGTCGCCACGCCGAAGGCGAACTCAACCCGGCCGGGGTCGGGCGCGGTGCCGCGCAGGAGGTGCGCGAGGCCATTCGCGGCGACCAGATCCAGTGGATCGACCCGGGTGACTCCGAGGCCTGCGACCAGTACCTGGGGGCCATGGACAGCCTGCGCCAGGCCATCAACCAAGGGTTGTACCTGGGGCTCGAGGATTTCGAGTGCCATTTCGCCCTGTATCCCCCGGGCGCCTTCTATCGCCGCCACCTGGACCGGTTCCGCGACGACGACCGGCGTGCCGTCTCGGCCGTGTTCTATCTCAATGAAGGCTGGCAGCCCGACGACGGTGGCCAGTTGCGCATGTTCCTGCAGGGGGACGTCGAGCATGACGTGCCGCCGCTGGCGGGCACCCTGGTGGTGTTCCTGTCGGGCGACATCCCCCACGAAGTCCTCCCGGCCGGGCGCGAGCGCCTGTCGCTGACAGGCTGGTTCCGTCGCCGTGGCAACGATCCGTTCTAAGGTGCTGGTCAGCGCCTGCCTGCTGGGCCAGCCGGTGCGTTATGACGGGCGTGCCAGCGGCCATCCCGACCTGTTGCAGCGCTGGCAGGCCGAGGGGCGGGTGGTGCCATTGTGCCCGGAGGTGGCCGGTGGCTTGCCGACGCCGCGCCCGCCAGCGGAGATTCCGGGCGGGCAGGGTGGTGCCGTGCTGGACGGACAGGCGCAGGTCGTGACGGTGGCGGGCGAGGATGTCAGCGAGGCGTTTCTCGCAGGTGCCAGGCAGGCCCTGGCCCTGGTGCGGCGGCACGGCATCACGGTGGCGGTGCTCAAGTCCGGTAGCCCGTCGTGTGGTAATCGATTGACCTATGACGGCAGCTTCACGGGTGTGAAGGTGGCGGGGGAAGGGGTCACGGCAGCCTTGTTGCGTCGTGAAGGGGTGCTGGTGTTCAGCGAGCTGGAGCTGGACCAGGCCGAGCAAGCCCTGAACCACGCGGACCTGTAGGAGCCAGCTTGCTGGCGAACGATCGCACACCGGCTTGAGAATTGTTCGCCAGCAAGCTGGCTCCTACGGGATCGGTGGCGTGGCTACTGCTGGAGCCATTTCTTTTCCAGCTCGGTCAGGCGCCCATTGTCCTTGAGCCGCTGCAAGGCATTGTTCACCGCGCTCTCGAACGCCGGGTTGTCCTTCTGGAATGGAATCACCAGGTGCTGGTCGCCAAACGGCTGGCTGGCGCTCAGCGCAGGTGCAAGTTTGCCTTGCACATCGGGCTTGTCGACAGTGATGTCGAACTTGCCGCTCTCCACCCCCGCCAGTACTTCCGCGGCCGGCGTCTCGATGAACTCGGCGCGCAGGTCCAGTTCCCGGGCCAATGCCTGGCCAAGCTCGATATCGAAACCCGTCAGGTGCTCGTCCTGCTTGAAGGCATAGGGCGCGGCGTCGCTCTGCACGGCGATGCGCAACTCCCCCCGGTCGTTGATTTCATCGATCAGTTCGGCCTGGGCCAATGGAGTGAACAGTGCTGCCAGCAGCACGCCAATGGTCAAACGCATGAATGCCCCTTTCTTGTTCGGCAGAAGATTTCCATTCGCCGGGACTTATTACCTGCCACGGTCGAGCGCAGCCTCAGACCTCAGGGCCCGGTCAATGTTTGACGCGGCCCTGAAATATTTCCGCGCCTGTTTTTGAACCTCTTCCAGTGTGGGTGGACTATGGTGAAGTACCGCCGTGCTTCGTTTAAGTGATAGCGGTCAATTGAAGTGAATCACAGGAGAAGTGAATGAAAAGCCTAATGTCGCGTGCTGTCGTCGCCGGTCTTTTGATGGGGGCATCGGTGTTCGCCAGCGCCGCGGATGCCCTGAAGAGCCAGCAGCCACCGGAAGGCGCCAAGGTCTTCATCGTTTCCCCCGCCGACGGTGCCACGGTCGACAAGACCTTCACCGTCAAGTTCGGTATCGAGGGCATGGGCCTGAAGCCGGCGGGTGACCAGACCCCGCACACCGGCCATCACCACCTGCTGGTGGATGTCGACAAGGCGCCGGCAGCTGATATGCCGCTGCCGACCAGCCTGATGCCGGAAAACAACGCACCGTTGCCGGCTGGCCCGCAGGTGCTGCATTTCGGCAAGGCGCAGACCGAGGCGACCATCACCCTGACGCCGGGCAAGCACACCCTGCAGTTGGTGCTGGGTGACCAGTACCACGTGCCGTTCAAGCCGAGCGTCGAGTCGAAGAAGATCACAGTAGATGTGAAGTGACGCAGAACCTGTAGGAGCGGCTTCAGCCGCGAAATAGACACCGCGGCGCTTGGCACCCGCTTCGCGGGCGATCGCGGCTGAAGCCGCTCCTACAAGAATCGTCGGTGTACCGCGACAAAGAATAAGGGAGGCCACCAGGGCCTCCCTTTTTCATGCCGCCGTGAAACTTAGAACAGTACGCGCGAGCGAATGGTGCCCTTCACGTGCTGCAGTTTCTCCTGGGCCAGGTCCGAGTACTCGGCGTCCACGTCGATGACCACGTAACCGACTTTCTCGTCGGTCTGCAGGAACTGACCGGAGATGTTGATACCGTTCTCGGCGAACACTTTGTTGATCTCGCTGAGCACGCCCGGGATGTTTTCGTGGATGTGCAGCAGGCGGTGCTTGCCTGGGTGGGCCGGCAGGGCCACTTCCGGGAAGTTGACCGACGATACGGAAGTACCGTTGTCGCTGTACTTGACCAGCTTCTCGGCCACTTCCAGGCCAATGTTGGCCTGGGCTTCGGCGGTGGAACCACCGATGTGCGGGGTGAGGATCACGTTGTCCAGGCCACGCAGCGGGCTTTCGAACTCGTCGTCGTTGGAGCGCGGCTCGACCGGGAACACGTCGATGGCGGCGCCGATCAGGTGCTTGTCCTTGATCGCGGCGGCCAGGTGGTCCAGCTCGACCACGGTGCCACGGGCGGCGTTGATCAAGATCGCGCCCTTCTTCATCGCGCGGATTTCCTTCTCACCGATCATCCACTGGGTGGACGGCAGTTCAGGCACGTGCAGCGAGACGATGTCGGCCAGGCCCAGCAGTTCGTGCAGGCTGGTGACCTGGGTGGCGTTGCCCAGCGGCAGCTTGGTCAGCGGGTCGTAGAAGTACACCTGCATGCCCAGGCCTTCGGCCAGCACCGACAGCTGCGTGCCGATCGAGCCGTAGCCGACGATGCCCAGCTTCTTGCCACGGATCTCGAAGGAGTTGGCCGCGCTCTTGATCCAGCCGCCACGGTGGCAGGAGGCATTCTTCTCGGGGATGCCGCGCAGCAGCAGGATGGCTTCGGCCAGCACCAGTTCGGCTACCGAACGGGTGTTGGAGTACGGTGCGTTGAACACCGCGATGCCGCGCTCGCGGGCCGCGTTCAGGTCGACCTGGTTGGTGCCGATGCAGAAGCAGCCGACCGCGACCAGTTTCTTCGCACAGTCGAAGACCTCTTCGGTCAGCTGGGTGCGCGAGCGGATACCGATGAAGTGGGCATCGGCGATCTTTTCCTTCAGCTCGGCGTCCGGCAGCGAACCGGTGAGGTACTCGATGTTGCTGTACCCGGCGGCCTTGAGGATATCCACCGCATTCTGGTGGACGCCTTCAAGAAGAAGGAACCTGATCTTGCTCTTGTCGAGAGACGTCTTGCTCATCTGCTTAAACCTGTATCCCGGAGAAAAATGGCGAGGAGGGTGAAGCGGCGCGGCGTCGGCCTTAGCACGGACAGCGGGAGGGCTATGCTAGCATACGCGACCTGATCTGAGCTTATCCCGACAGGTGAAGCGTGCTCAGGGTGACTATGAATAAGTCGAGAGTTCCTGCGATGACCCAGTCTGCGGTAATTGATGAGCTGATGACCCTGGTCGACCCTGGCAAGGTCCTCACCGATCCCGCCTCGCTCGAGGCATATGGCAAGGACTGGACCAAGCACTACCCGCCCGCGCCCAGCGCCATCGTCTTCCCCAAAACCATCGAACAGGTCCAGGCCATCGTGCTTTGGGCGAACCGGCACAAGGTCGCCCTGGTGCCGTCCGGTGGGCGTACCGGGCTGTCGGGAGGCGCGGTCGCCGCCCATGGCGAAGTGGTGGTGGCGTTCGACTCTATGAACCAGATCCTCGGTTTCAATGAGTTCGACCGCACCGTGGTCTGCCAGCCAGGCGTGATTACCCGCCAGCTTCAGCAGTTCGCCGAAGACCAGGGCTTGTACTACCCCGTGGATTTCGCTTCCAGCGGCTCCAGCCAGATTGGCGGCAATATCGGCACCAATGCCGGCGGGATCAAGGTGATTCGCTACGGCATGACCCGTAACTGGGTGGCCGGGCTGAAAGTGGTCACCGGCAAGGGCGAGTTGCTGGAGCTGAACAAGGACCTGATCAAGAACGCCACCGGCTACGATCTGCGCCAGCTGTTCATCGGCGCCGAAGGCACGCTGGGCTTCGTGGTCGAGGCGACCATGCGCCTGGACCGCGCGCCGCGCAACCTTACCGCGATGGTGCTGGGCACGCCGGACTTCGACTCGATCATGCCGGTGCTGCACGCCTTCCAGGGCAAGCTCGACCTGACCGCCTTCGAGTTCTTCTCCGACAAGGGCCTGGCCAAGATCCTCGCCCGTGGCGATGTACCGGCACCGTTCGAGACGGGCTGCCCGTTCTATGCGCTGCTGGAGTTCGAGGCCAGCACCGAGGAGGTGGCCAACGAGGCGCTGGCCACCTTCGAGCACTGCGTCGAGCAGGGCTGGGTGCTGGACGGGGTGATGAGCCAGAGCGAAACCCAGCTGAAGAACCTGTGGAAGCTGCGCGAATACCTGTCCGAGACCATTTCCCACTGGACGCCCTACAAGAACGACATTTCGGTCACCGTGTCGAAAGTGCCGGCGTTCCTGCGCGATATCGACGCCATCGTCGGCGAACACTACCCAGACTACGAAGTGGTCTGGTACGGCCACATCGGCGACGGCAACCTGCACCTGAACATTCTCAAGCCCGACCACATGACCAAGGACGATTTCTTCGCCTCCTGTACCAAGGTCAACAAGTGGGTGTTCGAGATCGTCGAGCGCTACAACGGCTCGATCTCCGCCGAGCATGGCGTGGGCATGACCAAGCGCGACTACCTCGGCTATAGCCGCTCGGCGGATGAAATCGCCTGCATGAAGGCGATCAAGGCCGTGTTCGACCCTAACGGCATCATGAATCCGGGTAAGATCTTCGCTCCCGAATAAAAAGCAGTATTCACAGGAGTCGGCCATGAGTTACCAGCACCAGTACGTAGACGGCACCCGCATCCATTACCCCCTGGGCAAGGTGGTGTGCATCGGCCGCAACTAC
The DNA here is from genome assembly GCF_000026105.1 of Pseudomonas entomophila L48. Classification (NCBI taxonomy): domain Bacteria; kingdom Pseudomonadati; phylum Pseudomonadota; class Gammaproteobacteria; order Pseudomonadales; family Pseudomonadaceae; genus Pseudomonas; species Pseudomonas entomophila. The sequence goes on along the minus strand of NC_008027.1, from coordinate 5,564,621 downwards.
GCCGAGCACGCCAAGGAACTGGACAACCCCATCCCCAGCGAGCCGCTGCTGTTCATCAAACCCGGTAGCTGCGTGGTGCCCCTGGAAGGCGGCTTCAAGATCCCGACCGAGCGTGGCTCGGTGCACTACGAAGCGGAAATTGCCGTGCTGCTGGGCAAGCCGCTGTCCACCGCGCCGTCCGAGGAAGAGGTGCTCGACGCCATTTCAGGTTATGCCCCGGCGCTCGACCTCACCCTGCGCGAGGTGCAGGCGAAACTGAAGGAAAAGGGCCTGCCTTGGGAGCTGGCCAAGAGCTTCGATGGCGCCTGCGTGCTGCCGCCGTTTGTGTCGGCCAGTACTTTCGAGGACCTGGCCGACATCGGTATCCGCCTGACCATCAACGGCGAAGTGCGCCAGGACGGCAGCAGCGCGATGATGCTCAACCCGATCGTGCCGATCATCCAGCACATCGCCGGGCATTTCTCGCTGCAGCCGGGCGACGTCATCCTCACCGGCACCCCGGCCGGGGTTGGCCCGCTGAACGTGGGCGACGAGCTGGTGTTGGAACTTCCGGGCGCGAGCCGTTTCGAAGGGCGCGTGCTCTGACCTTGCATGGCGGCGGCTGGAAGCCGTCGCCGTCTCCCTGACCGCGGGTGGTCGTTGCCATTTTTTTCACAATCGATGCGGATAATGCGCGAACTGCGCATTTTCGTCGGCATTGGGCTATACCTCACCGCTCGCTTTCAGGAATTTCCTTCAATGGCCACCTCCACCCGTGCATCCCTTCCGCCTGCACCCAAGCGCCGTGCCTCGCTGCGCTGGCTGATCGGCTTTGCCGCCCTGGCAGTGATCAGCTATGGCGTGGTCGTGGCCATGCACTGGGATGACCGTGGCCTGCTGTGGCTGAAGGAGCGTTTCGAAACGCCTGCCGAGCGCCAGGAAAGCATCTGGTTGCCAGATTACGTGGCAGACATAGACGCCAAGCCCTTGGTGGGCATGGAGGAAGACGAAGCCTCGGACGTGGCCTTCAACCCGCATACCCGCACCTTGTTCGCTGTCATGGGCAAGCACCCGTTCCTGGCCGAGCTGAACCTGGATGGCGATGTGCTGCGCAAGATCCCCTTGCAAGGCTGGGACAATCCCGAGGGCGTCGCCGTGCTCGAGGACGGGCAGATCGCGATCACCGATGAGCGCCGCCATGACCTGACCCTGGTGAAAGTGGACGCCACCACGGCTTCGCTGACCAGCACCGACTTCAAGAGCTACGACCTGGGCGAGTCGGTCAAGAGCAACAAGGGCTTCGAGGCCGTGGCCTGGGACCCGATGCGCCAACGCCTGCTGATCGGCGAGGAGCGCCCGCCGAAGCTTTATACCTGGAACACCGACGGGCATGGCCCGCTCACGGGGGTCAAGCAGGTGCTGCCCAGCGATGAGCTGGACCTGCGCAACCTGTCGGCCTTGAGTGTCGACCCGCGCACGGGCCACCTGCTGGTGCTGTCGGCGGACTCGAACATGCTGTTGGAGCTGGACGAGAAAGGTGAACAGGTCAGCTTCATGACCCTGCTGGGGGGCTTCAATGGCCTGAAGGACACCGTCCCGCGCGCCGAAGGCGTGGCCATGGACGACAAGGGCAACCTGTACATCGTCAGCGAACCCAACCTGTTCTATCGTTTCAGGAAGCAATGACGCCCTCTTCGGGATATTCCGATGATGGCATTAAGCTTCGCTTCAGTTGTTGATGGTTAGATTCGCGTCCCCTTTGCCGAGTCTGCCGCCATGCGCCGTCGTTATCGCCTCACCCTTGCTCTAACCGTGCTTGCCGCCTTGCTTGTGCTGGGTGCGGCAGCCCAGGAGTTCCGCCTGTTCGAGCGCGGCTGGTTCAACCTGCGGGCCTGGTGGCAGCCCGCCGAGCAGAGCATGGGGCTGGACCGTTATCGGGTAGCGGTGGAGGCGCAGCCCATCGAAGGGCTGGACGACGATCTTTCGGCCCTGACCTACGACCCGGACCGCAAGAGCCTGTTCACGGTGACCAATGCCCGTTCCGAGCTCATCGAGCTGTCTTTGGACGGGCGTATCCTGCGCCGCGTGCCGCTGACCGGCTTCGGCGACCCCGAGGCCGTGGAATACGTGGGCCCCAACAGCTACGTGATCACCGATGAGCGCCAGCAGCGGCTGATCCGCGTGCGGTTGGACGATGACACGCTGTTCCTCGATGCCAACGACGCCGAGCAGCTGTCCCTGGGCATCGGCCTCAATGGCAACAAGGGTTTCGAGGGGTTGGCCTACGACTCGGCGGGCAAGCGCCTGTTCGTGGCCAAGGAGCGCGACCCGATGATGATCTACGAGGTGCACGGCTTCCCTCATGACAACCCGGACAAGCCTTACGCGGTGCATGTGGTGCAGGACCGCAAGCGCGACAAGCGGTTGTTCGTGCGGGACTTGTCCAGCCTGCAGTTCGACGAGCGCAGCGGGCATCTGCTGGCCCTGTCGGACGAGTCGCGGCTGGTGCTGGAACTGGATGTGAAGGGGCGGCCGTTGAGCACCCTGTCATTGCGCAAGGGGATGCAGGGGCTGAAGCAGACGGTGCCGCAGGCGGAAGGGATTGCGATGGACGATGCCGGGACCATCTACCTGGTCAGTGAGCCGAACCTGTTCTACGTGTTCAAGCAGCCATGACGCTGTAGGAGCCAGCCTTGCTGGCGAACGGGCACGCCCTCGGCTGCTATGTCGGACGCCGGTTCGCCAGCAAGGCTGGCTCCTACAGTGGTCGGGTGTTGTGCTTACTCGGCCTTGAGGGTCTTCACGCCTTCGGCGGTGCCCAGCAGCAGCACATCCGCCGGCCGTGCCGCGAACAGGCCGTTGGTGACCACGCCGACGATGGCGTTGATCTGGCTTTCCAGCTCCACCGGGTTGGTGATCTGCAGGTTGTGCACGTCGAGGATGACGTTGCCGTTGTCGGTCACCACACCCTCGCGGTAGACCGGGTCGCCGCCCAGCTTGACCAGCTGGCGCGCCACGTGGCTGCGGGCCATGGGGATGACCTCGACCGGCAGCGGGAAGGCACCCAGTACCGGCACCAGCTTGCTGGCGTCGGCGATGCAGATGAAGGTCTTGGCCACCGCCGCGACGATCTTCTCGCGGGTCAGGGCCGCGCCGCCGCCCTTGATCAGGTTCAGGTGAGCGTCGCTCTCGTCGGCGCCATCCACGTAGAACTCCAGCTCGCTGACGCTGTTCAGCTCGTAGACCGGGATGCCATGGCCCTTCAGACGCTGGGCGGTGGCCTCGGAACTGGCGACGGCGCCGTCGAAGGCGGTCTTGTGCTGGGCCAGGGCGTCGATGAAGAAGTTGGCGGTGGAACCGGTGCCAACGCCGACGACGCTTTTTTCATCCAGCTTGGGCAGGATGAGGTCGACGGCGGCCTGGGCGACGGCCTGTTTGAGTTGGTCCTGGGTCATGCGGGCTCCGGGAGGGGCAGGGCGGATTTCAAAGTTGCCTAGTATAACGGCTCCGGCGGCTTTGCTGTGGCTGCCCGACGTGACGCTGCGGTAGACTCCCAGGCCTTGTCCCGCGGCCCAGTGATGCTTTCCGATGCTCGAACAGTACGTCAAGAAGATCCTCACCTCGCGCGTCTACGACGTTGCTGTCGAAACCCCGTTGCACAGCGCCGGGCAATTGAGCAAGCGCCTGGGCAACACGGTGCTGCTCAAGCGCGAGGACCTGCAGCCGGTGTTCTCGTTCAAGATCCGCGGTGCCTACAACAAGCTGGCGCAACTGAGCGCGGAAGAACTGGCCCGTGGCGTGGTCACCGCCTCGGCCGGCAACCACGCCCAGGGCGTAGCCCTGGCGGCGCGGGAGCTGGGCATCAAGGCGACCATCGTGATGCCCCGCACCACCCCCGAGATCAAGGTCGAGGGCGTGCGTTCGCGGGGTGGCAAGGTGGTGCTGCACGGCGACTCCTTCCCCGAGGCGCTGGCGTATTCGCTGAAACTGGTCGACGAGAAGGGCTTCGTCTACATCCACCCCTACGATGACCCGCACACCATTGCCGGCCAAGGCACCGTGGCGATGGAGATCCTGCGCCAGCACCCCGGCCAGCTCGATGCGATCTTCGTGCCGGTGGGTGGCGGCGGGTTGATCGCCGGGATTGCCGCCTACGTGAAGTACCTGCGCCCTGAGATCAAGGTGATCGGCGTCGAGCCGGACGACTCGAACTGCCTGCAGGCCGCCATGGCCGCGGGCGAGCGCGTGGTGCTGCCGCAGGTCGGGCTGTTCGCCGATGGCGTGGCGGTGGCGCAGATCGGCCAGCACACCTTCGATATCTGCCGCCACCATGTGGACGAGGTGATCACCGTCAGCACCGACGAGATTTGCGCGGCCATCAAGGATATCTACGACGATACCCGCTCGATCACCGAGCCTGCCGGCGCACTGGGTGTGGCCGGGATCAAGAAGTATGTCGAACTCAAGGGTGTGACGGGCCAGACCCTGGTGGCCATCGACTCGGGCGCCAACGTCAACTTCGACCGCCTGCGCCATGTGGCCGAGCGTGCCGAACTGGGCGAGAAGCGCGAGGCGATCATCGCCGTGACCATCCCCGAGCGCCCGGGCAGCTTCAAGGCCTTCTGCGAGGCGATCGGCAAGCGCCAGATCACCGAATTCAACTACCGCAAGCACACGGCGGACGAAGCACACATCTTCGTCGGCGTGCAGACCCATCCGGAAACCGACCCGCGCGCCGCGTTGGTACAGCAGTTGACCGAGCAGGGCTTCCCGGTTACCGACCTGACCGACAACGAGCTGGCCAAGTTGCATATCCGCCACATGGTCGGCGGCCATTCGGCGGGGGCCAGCGACGAGCTGGTGCTGCGCTTCGAGTTCCCGGAACGCCCGGGCGCTTTGTTCAACTTCCTCAACAAGCTGGGTGGGCGCTGGAACATCTCGATGTTCCACTATCGTAACCACGGTGCGGCCGATGGTCGCGTGGTGGCGGGGCTGCAGGTGCCGGAGGAGGAGCGTCACCTGGTGCCGGCGGCGCTGGCCAAGATCGGCTACCCGTACTGGGACGAGACCGAGAACCCGGCTTACCGGCTATTCTTGGGCTGAAACACGTATCGTGCGGCAGCCGGCGGGAGCGGGCTTGCCCCGCGATTGGACGGCTTGCGGAAGGACAATCCATAAATGGAACACCTGACCACTCTCAAGACCCTGCACATCCTCGCCACCGCGCTGTTGCTGCTGGGTGCCCTGGGCCTGGCAATCTGGACCCTTCAAGCCCGCCGCAAGGGTGATGCCGACGCCTATGGGAAGCTGCTGCGCCGGCCACTGGTATTCGTCTGGCTGCTGATGGGCCTGTGCCTGGTGAGCATGCCGTTCACCGGCTGGTGGCTGGTGCACCTGGTCGGCTGGCCGCTGGGGCAGACCTGGGTGCTGGCCTCCAGCGTCATCTACACCTTCGGTGCTTTCGCCGTCTGGTGGTTGCTGGTACGCCTTAACCGGCTGCGCAAGGCTGAAGTGGTGGGGCTGAAGTTCACCCTGGCGCTGGCGGTGTTCAGCGGGGTGTGTTTCCTGTCCATTGCCGGCCTGATGGGCGCCAAGCCCGTCTAGAAACAGCGCCGAACCTGTAGGAGCCAGCCTTGCTGGCGATGCAAGGCGCAGCCTTGCCAGGGTTCTCGAGGGCCCTTTCGCCAGCAAGGCTGGCTCCTACGGGGCGCGTCCGGTTCAGTCGCGCAGTGAGATGATCTCCCAGCCCCTGCGCTCGGCCTCCACCCGCAGTTTCGGGTCCGGATCCACCGCCACCGGCCGCGCCACCACCTCCAGCAACGGCACATCGTTCAGCGAATCGCTATAGAAGCAGCTGCCGTCGAGATCGAAACCGTTCTCCAGCATCCAGCGCTGCAACCGCGTCACCTTGCCTTCACGGAAACACGGTATATCGGTACTGCGCCCGGTGTAGCGCCCGTCCTGCGTCTCGCATTCAGTGGCCAGCAGGGTGCGCACCCCAAGCCGGCGGGCGATGGGCGCGGTGACGAAGCGGTTGGTGGCGGTAATGATCACCAGCTGGTCGCCGGCCTCGCGATGCTGGCGCAGCAGGGCCTCGGCCTTGGGCAGGATGATCGGCTCGATGCAGTCGCGCATGAACTCGCGGTGCCACTGCTCCAGCTGCGCGGGCTCGCTGGCGGCGAGGATTTCCATGGAAAAGGCCAGGTAGGCCTGCATGTCCAGGGTGCCGCTGAGGTAGTCCTGGTAGAAGGCATCGTTGCGTGCCTTGTACGCGACCGGGTCGAGGATGCCCCGTTCGCACAGGTAGTCACCCCAGGCGTGGTCGCTGTCGCCACCGAGGAGGGTATTGTCCAGGTCGAATAACGCCAGGCGCATGGGTAGTCTCGCATCAGCTTCCGGGAGCTCCGCAGAATACGGAGTTTTCACCTCGCTGCACATAAGCTTGGCGGGCGCGTTGCTGCGCGCTCAGGCTTTGTGGAACAATGCCGCGACATGCGTTTGCGAGGTTGCTGCCGTGATCGACCCGGATGGTTTTCGCCCCAATGTCGGGATCATTCTCACGAATGATGCCGGGCAGGTGCTATGGGCTCGGCGGATCAACCAGGATGCCTGGCAATTCCCGCAGGGTGGCATCAACCCTGACGAGACGCCGGAAGATGCCCTGTACCGCGAGCTGAACGAAGAAGTTGGCCTTGAACGCGACGATGTGGAAATTCTTGCCTGCACCCGCGGCTGGTTGCGTTATCGTTTACCGCAACGCCTGGTGCGCACCCACAGCCAGCCGCTGTGCATCGGCCAGAAACAGAAGTGGTTCCTGCTACGCCTGGTGAGCAATGAGCAACGGGTACGCATGGACCTCACCGGCAAACCGGAATTCGACGGCTGGCGCTGGGTCAGCTACTGGTATCCGCTGGGCCAGGTGGTGACATTCAAGCGCGAGGTCTACCGACGCGCCCTGAAAGAGCTAGCCCCGCGCCTGCTGACGCGCGACTGACGACGGAGTCCGACCCCGAGCCATGCTCAATACGCTGCGCAAGATCGTCCAGGAAGTGAACTCCGCCAAAGATCTCAAGACGGCGTTGGGTATCATTGTCTTGCGCGTCAAGGAGGCCATGGGCAGCCAGGTCTGCTCGGTCTACTTGCTCGACCCGGAAACCAACCGTTTCGTGCTGATGGCGACGGAGGGCTTGAACAAGCGTTCCATCGGCAAGGTCAGCATGGCCCCCAACGAGGGCCTGGTCGGCCTGGTCGGTACCCGCGAGGAGCCGCTGAACCTCGAGAACGCCGCCGACCATCCCCGTTACCGCTACTTCGCCGAGACCGGCGAAGAGAAATTCGCCTCCTTCCTCGGTGCCCCCATCATCCACCACCGTCGCGTGGTGGGGGTACTGGTCATCCAGCAGAAGGAGCGCCGCCAGTTCGATGAAGGCGAAGAAGCCTTCCTGGTCACCATGAGCGCCCAGCTCGCCGGGGTTATCGCCCACGCCGAGGCCACCGGCTCCATTCGCGGCCTCGGCCGCCAGGGCAAGGGCATCCAGGAGGCCCGCTTCGTTGGGGTTCCGGGCTCGCCCGGCGCCGCTGTCGGCCGCTCCGTGGTGATGTTGCCGCCCGCCGACCTGGAAGTGGTGCCGGACCGCACCGTCGAGGACATCGACAACGAGCTCAAGCTGTTCAACAACGCCCTCGAAGGCGTGCGCGAGGACATGCGCAAGCTGTCGGCCAAGCTCGCCACCCAGTTGCGCCCCGAAGAGCGCGCGTTGTTCGACGTGTACCTGATGATGCTCGAGGACGCCGCCCTTGGTGGCGAGGTGGTCGAGGTCATCAAGACCGGCCAGTGGGCCCAGGGCGCCCTGCGCCAGGTGGTTGGCGAGCACGTCAACCGCTTCGAGCTGATGGACGACGACTACCTGCGCGAGCGCGCCTCGGACGTCAAGGACCTGGGCCGGCGCCTGCTGGCGTATCTCCAGGAAGCCCGTTCACAGTCGCTGGTCTATGAAGACAACACCATCCTGGTCAGCGAGGAGCTGACCCCCGCCATGCTTGGCGAGGTGCCGGAAGGCAAGCTGGTGGGCCTGGTCTCGGTACTCGGCTCGGGTAACTCCCACGTGGCGATCCTCGCCCGGGCGATGGGTATCCCCACCGTCATGGGCGTGGTCGACCTGCCGTATTCGAAGGCCGACGGCATCGAGATGATCGTCGACGGCTACAAGGGCGAGGTGTTCACCAACCCCGGCGAGGTGCTGCGCAAGCAGTACAGCGACGTGGTCGAGGAAGAGCGCCAGCTGGCCCGCGGGCTCGATGCCCTGCGCGAGCTGCCGTGCATCACCCCGGACGGCCACCGCATGCCGCTGTGGGTCAACACCGGCCTGCTGGCCGATGTGGCCCGTGCCCAGCAGCGTGGCGCCGAGGGGGTCGGCCTGTACCGTACCGAAGTGCCGTTCATGATCAACCAGCGCTTCCCCAGCGAGAAAGAGCAGCTGGCGATCTATCGCGAACAGTTGCAGGCCTTCCACCCGCTGCCGGTGACCATGCGTAGCCTCGATATTGGCGGCGACAAGTCGCTGTCGTACTTCCCGATCAAGGAAGAAAACCCCTTCCTGGGCTGGCGCGGCATCCGCGTCACCCTCGACCACCCGGAAATCTTCCTGGTCCAGACCCGCGCCATGCTCAAGGCCAGCGAGGGCCTGAACAACCTGCGCATCCTGTTGCCGATGATTTCCGGCATCCACGAGCTGGAAGAAGCCCAGCACCTGATCCACCGCGCCTGGGGCGAGGTGCGTGACGAAGGCACCGACGTGCCGATGCCGCCGGTCGGGGTGATGGTGGAGATCCCTGCCGCCGTGTACCAGACCCGCGAGCTGGCGCGGCAGGTGGACTTCCTCTCGGTCGGGTCGAACGACCTGACGCAGTACCTGCTGGCGGTCGACCGCAACAACCCGCGGGTCGCCGATCTGTACGACTACCTGCACCCGGCAGTGCTGCAGGCGTTGCAGACAGTGGTCAGCGTGGCCCACGAAGAAGGCAAGCCGGTGAGCATCTGCGGCGAGATGGCCGGTGACCCGGCAGCCGCGATCCTGCTGATGGCCATGGGTTTCGACAGCCTGTCGATGAACGCCACCAACCTGCCGAAGGTCAAGTGGATGCTGCGCCAGATCAACAAGAGCAAGGCCGAGGAGCTGTTGGCTGACGCCATGAGCCATGACAACCCGCAGGTTATCCACAGCTCGTTGCAGCTGGCGCTGAAGAACCTTGGCTTGGCGCGGATGATCGGGCCGAACAAGACCCTCTGATTTGTAGCGTTTGCAAGGGCCCTTTCGCCGGCAAGCCGGCTCCTACGACGGTTGCGGTGTTACGCCTATACCTGTAGGAGCCGGCTTGCCGGCGAACCACCCACCAAATCACCTCAAACCTCCAGGCTGACCTCCCCGAGGTGCCCACCAAACGGCCCGAAGCTGCGCTCGATCATCCGTCGCCGCCCCTGGTCATCCACGATCAACACCGTGCTCGCCCGCGTCCCATAGTTCTGGCTGGCGATGAACACGCTCGACAGCAGCTTCTCGGTGGCCAGCCCTACACCTGTCTCGGGCAATTCGCTGTCCGGCGCAGGTTGTGCATCAGCCAGCAATGCCAGCAGCCGCTGTGGATCGTCCGAATCAAGCAATCCCTCCAGCCCGCTACGCGCTTTCACCAGCTTCGGCCAGGGCGTATCCAGCCCGGCGTTCGACAGTCCGTATACACCGGGCGAGAGCAGGCGCGGCCCCGCCTCGTGAGCATGTAGGTAACCCAGTTGCTGCCCATCGCCGACCAGCAGGTTGAAGCCGGAATACTGCCCGCTACGGCTGGCCACCTGATCAAGGTAGGCCTCGACCCCCAGTTCACCCCGCAGATAGGCCGCGACCAGTTCTCCTCGTGAGCGCGGCCCCAACGGCTGGCGCGGGTCGCGAATATTGGTCAGTGCCGCGAACCGCCCCCGTGGCCCGACCCCCAGCCAAGTCCCGCCGGCCTCCAGGTCCCGCCCGGCATACACCCCCGGTGCATCCTCCCAGGCGCCCAGGGCCTGGGTAGGCCGGGCATGGAACTCATCGCGGTTGGCTGCGACGATCAGCGGCCGGGCTGTCCCTGGCCGCCAGGCGAATACGATCAGGCACATAGGTTGTCCCCTGTGTTTTCGGCCACTCTACCCGCGCCGCCGGCCGCTAGCCATCACCTGACACAGACTTCACTAGAGCGCCGGGCGTGGCTTCCGTTACCATGCCGGATTGTTTTCCACTGGGGCCACGAATGGAATTCGCTCTCTATCTGCTGCTGGGCGCCTGCGCGGGTGTGCTGGCCGGGCTGTTCGGCGTCGGTGGCGGCATCATCATCGTGCCGGTGCTGGTGTTCAGCTTCACCCTGCAGGGCTTCGACCCTTCGGTGCTGACCCACCTGGCGGTCGGCACGTCGCTGGCGACCATCGTCTTCACCTCGATCAACGCTGTGCTCGAGCACCAGCGCAAGGGCGCGGTGCAATGGCCGATCTTCGCCTGGATGACCGTGGGCATCCTGCTCGGCGCACTGGTCGGTGCCAAGACCGCCTCGTTGATCCAGGGCCCGATGCTGCAGAAGATCATTGGTGTGTTCGCCCTGGTGATCGCCGCGCAGATGGCCCTGGACCTCAAGCCCAAGGCCAGCCGTGGCATCCCCGGCAAACCCGGCCTGACCGCCGCCGGCGGCGTGATCGGCTGGGCCTCGGCCATTTTCGGCATCGGTGGCGGTTCGCTCACCGTGCCCTTCCTGACCTGGCGCAGCCTGCCCATGCAGCAGGCGGTGGCCACCTCGTCGGCCTGCGGCCTGCCGATCGCCCTGGCCAGCGCCCTGAGCTTCATGTGGCTGGGGTGGCATGAAGATCACCTGCCGGCCCACAGTGTCGGTTACGTCTACCTGCCCGCGCTGGTCGGCATTGCCGTGACCAGCATGTTCTTCGCCCGCTTCGGCGCGCGCCTGGCGCACAAGCTGTCGCCGCGCGTGCTCAAGCGCCTGTTCGCCGCGCTGCTGTTCTGCGTCGGACTCAGCTTCCTTATCTGAAACTAGAGGAAAGACAATGCTGCCTTACCCGCAGATCGACCCCGTGGCCGTGGCCCTCGGGCCACTGAAAATCCACTGGTACGGCCTGATGTACCTGATCGGCATCGGCGGCGCCTGGCTGCTGGCCTCGCGCCGGTTGAACCGCTTCGACCCGACCTGGAGCCGCGAGAAACTCTCCGACCTGGTGTTCTGGTTGTCGATGGGGGTGATCGTCGGTGGGCGCCTGGGCTATGTGCTGTTCTACGACCTGCACCAGTACCTGGCCAACCCGACGCTGATCTTCGAGGTGTGGAAGGGCGGCATGTCGTTCCACGGCGGCTTCATCGGCGTGATGCTGGCGGCGCTGTGGTTCGGCAAGCGCAACAACAAGTCGTTCTTCGAGCTGATGGACTTCGTCGCGCCGCTGGTGCCGATCGGCCTGGGCGCCGGGCGCATCGGCAACTTCATCAACGCCGAATTGTGGGGCAAGGCCACCGACGTGCCCTGGGCCATGGTGTTCCCGCCGTTCAGCGACCCGGCGCAACTGCCGCGTCACCCGTCGCAGCTGTACCAGTTCGCCCTCGAAGGTGTGGCATTATTCGTCATCCTTTGGCTGTACTCGCGCAAGCCGCGCCCGACCATGGCCGTTTCCGGCATGTTCGCGCTGTTCTACGGCATCTTCCGCTTCATCGTGGAGTTCGTGCGGGTACCCGACGCCCAGCTGGGCTACATCGCCTTCGGCTGGTTGACCATGGGTCAGTTGCTCTGCGTGCCGATGATCGTCGGCGGCATCTTCCTGATCTGGCTGGCCTACAACCGCAAACCGACGGCCAAGGCCACCGTTTGATTCCCACGGCAGGGGCGATCCCCCTGCCGTTCTTGCTACAGGTAAGCCATGAAACAGTATCTAGATCTGGTCCGTGACGTCATCGACAACGGCACGCTGCAGGAAAACCGCACCGGCATCCGCACCATCAGCCTGCCGGGCGCGATGCTGCGCTTCGACCTGCAGAAAGGCTTCCCGGCCATCACCACGCGCAAGCTGGCGTTCAAGTCGGCGATCGGCGAGATGGTCGGTTTCCTGCGTGGCGTGAAGAACGCCGGCGAATTCCGCGAGCTGGGCTGCAAGGTCTGGGACCAGAACGCCAACGAGAACGCCCAGTGGCTGGCCAACCCGTTCCGCCAGGGGCATGACGACCTCGGTGAGATCTATGGCGTGCAGTGGCGCCAGTGGCCGGGCTACAAGCGCATCCCGCTGAGCAACCCGGCCGCCATCGAGATGGCGGAAAAGGCGGGCTTCCGTCGCATTGCCCAGGATGAGGAGGACGGCCAGGCGTTCGTCATCCTGTACAAGGCCATCGACCAGGTGCGCCAGTGCCTGGACACCATCGCCAACGACCCGGGTAGCCGCCGTATCCTGTTCCACGGCTGGAACTGCGCCCAGCTGGACGAAATGGCCCTGCCGCCGTGCCACTTGCTGTACCAGTTCCACCCGAATGTCGAGACCAAGGAAATCTCCCTGACGCTCTACATCCGCTCCAACGACCTGGGCCTGGGCACACCGTTCAACCTCACCGAAGGCGCGGCTCTGCTGTCGCTGTTCGGCCGCCTGACCGGCTACACCCCGCGTTGGTTCACCTACTTCATCGGCGATGCCCATGTGTACGAGAACCACCTGGACATGCTCAACGAGCAGATGAAGCGCGAACCGCTGGCGGCGCCGAAGCTGGTGATCAGCGACCGCGTGCCGGCGTTCGCCAAGACCGGCAAGTACGAGCCGGAGTGGCTGGAGAAGATCGAGCCGAGCGACTTCTCGCTGGAAGGGTATGAGCACCATGCGCCGATGACGGCGCCGATGGCGGTCTAACTTTCAGATTGCCGGGGCTGCCTTGCAGCCCATCGCGACACAAGGCCGCTCCCACAGGTACGCTGCAGAACCTGTGGGAGCGGCCTTGTGTCGCGAAAGGGGCACGTAGCGCCCCCAGGATTTTCAATGCCCGTGGCTTCTGCCCACGTGTGAGTGCTCCACCTCCGGCACCGACACCGCCCCATTCGTCTCCAGCTGCTGCAGAATCGCGCACTCCGCTCCCTGCGCATTGCACTGCTGGCGCAATTCCACCAGCTGCGCCTGCAGCGCCACCAACCCGTCGATCCGTGCCTGCACATGCTCGATATGCTCGTCGATCAGCGCATTGACGCTGCCGCACGACGCCTCGGGGCTGTCACGCAGGTTCAACAGGCTGCGGATTTCGTCCAGGGTCATGTCCAGGGTGCGACAGTTGCGGATGAAGGTCAGCCGCTCGACGTGGGCCTGGGTATACAGCCGATAGTTGCCATCGCTGCGGGCCGGCTCGGGCAGCAGCTGCTCGCGTTCGTAGTAGCGGATGGTCTCCACGGCGCAGTCGGTGGCCTTGGCCAGTTCTCCGATCTTCATGGCAAATCTCCAGCAAGGGGCTTGACCCTATAGTGGCTACAGGGTGTTCACTTGGCAACAACCCTCCCTGTAGGAGCCGGCTTGCCGGCGAACGCGTCAGCAGAAACGGCACCTTTGCCTGGGCGGACGCTTTCGCTGGCAAAGCCGGCTCCTATAGGGAGCTAGTGCCCTTTTTAAGGATGATTCCATGAACCAGCCAGTCAGCCCCGAACACAAGCATGACCACGACCATGGTGAAAAGGGTCACAGCCACGACACCCATGCCCACAGCTGCTGCGGCTCCCATGCCGCGCCGGCCCTGGTGCAACTGACCGAGAAGGCCAGCGCCCAGGCCCGGCTCAGCCGTTTCCGCATCCAGGCCATGGACTGCCCGACCGAGCAGACGCTGATCCAGGACAAGCTGGGCAAGCTGGCCGGTATCGAGCAACTGGAGTTCAACCTGATCAACCGCGTGCTGGGCGTGCGCCACACCCACGACGGCACCGGCCAGATCGAGCAGGCCATCGACAGCCTGGGCATGAAGGCCGAGCCGCTGGCGGACGAGGACGACGGCAGCGTCGAAGTGCCCCAGGCCAGCAAGACCCGCTGGTGGCCGCTGGCATTGTCCGGTGTAGCCGCGATCGCCGCCGAGCTCGTGCACTTCTCCGGCAAGGCGCCGGAATGGGTAGTGGCGGCGCTGGCCCTGGCGGCCATCCTCGGCTGCGGGCTGGGCACCTACAAGAAGGGCTGGATCGCCCTGAAGAACCGCAACCTCAACATCAACGCCCTGATGAGCATCGCCGTGACCGGCGCCGTGCTGATCGGCCAGTGGCCGGAAGCGGCCATGGTGATGGTGCTGTTCACCGTGGCCGAACTGATCGAAGCCCGCTCGCTGGACCGCGCGCGCAACGCGATCGGCGGCCTGATGCAGCTGGCGCCGGATATGGCGACCGTGCGGGAGGCCGATGGGCAATGGCGTGAAGTCGACGTGCGCGAGGTGGCTTTGGGCGCCCTTGTGCGGGTGCGACCGGGTGAGCGCATCGGCCTGGACGGCGAGGTTGTTAGTGGGCAGTCCAGTGTCGATCAGGCACCGATCACCGGCGAAAGCCTGCCGGTAGAGAAAACCGTGGGCGACAAACTGTTCGCCGGCACCATCAACCAGGCAGGCTCGCTGGAGTACCGCGTCAGCGCAGGTGCCGGCCAGTCGACCCTGGCGCGCATCATCAAGGCGGTCGAGGAAGCCCAGGGCGCCCGTGCGCCGACCCAGCGCTTCGTCGACCAGTTCTCGCGCATCTACACCCCGGTGGTGTTCGCCGTGGCCCTGGCCGTGGCGATCATCCCACCGCTGTTCATGGCCGGCGCCTGGTTCGACTGGATCTACCGCGCCCTGGTGCTGTTGGTGGTGGCCTGCCCGTGCGCCTTGGTGATCTCCACCCCGGTGACCATCGTCAGCGGCCTGGCCGCCGCCGCGCGCAAGGGCATCCTGATCAAGGGTGGTGTGTACCTGGAAGGCGGGCGCAAGCTGGACTTCCTGGCCCTGGACAAGACCGGCACCATCACCCACGGCAAGCCGGTACAGACCGACAGCAAGGTGCTCGACCCGTTGTTCGAAGGCCGTGCCCAGGCGCTGGCCGCAAGCCTTGCCGCCCGCTCCGACCACCCGGTGTCCGGCGCCATCGCCCTGTTCGCCAAGGCGCAAAGCCTGCCATTGAGTGAAGTCACCGAGTTCGCCGCCCTGGCCGGGCGCGGCGTGCGTGGCGACATCGACGGGGAAACCTACCACCTGGGCAACCATCGCTTGGTCGAGGAGCTGGGCCTGTGCTCGCCGCAGCTCGAAGCCGAGCTGGACCAGCTGGAACGTCAGGGCAAGACCGTGGTGCTGCTGCTCGACCGCAGTGGCCCGCTGGCGCTGTTCGCCGTGGCCGACACGGTCAAGGACAGCAGCCGCCAGGCCATCGCCGAACTGCATGAGCTCGGTATCAAGACGGTCATGCTCACCGGCGACAATCCCCACACCGCCCAAGCCATTGCTGCCCAGGTGGGGATCGACCGGGCCGAGGGCAACCTGCTGCCGGCCGATAAGCTCGCCACCATCGAGCGCCTGTACGCCGAGGGCCACCGGGTCGGTATGGTCGGTGACGGTATCAACGACGCACCGGCCCTGGCCCGTGCCGAGATCGGTTTCGCCATGGCCGCCGCCGGTACCGACACGGCCATCGAGACCGCCGACGTGGCGCTGATGGACGATGACTTGCGCAAAATCCCGGCGTTCGTCAGGCTGTCGCGCCAAAGCGCGGCGATCCTCACCCAGAACATCGTGTTGGCCCTGGGGATCAAGGCGATCTTCCTGGCGATCACCTTTGCCGGCATGGCCACCATGTGGATGGCGGTGTTCGCCGACATGGGCGTGAGCTTGCTGGTGGTGTTCAACGGCTTGCGCCTGCTACGCAAATAGAGGTTATCCACAATGCTGAGCGCCGAGCTCAAAGCCTTCTACATGGTGGCCCGCCTGGGCAGCATCACCCTGGCGGCGAAGAAGCTCGGGCTCAGCCAGCCCACGGTGACCACACAGATCCGCAACCTCGAGAGCCAGTACGCGGTGGAGCTGTTCTACCGCGGCGGCCGTCGCCTGGTGCTGAGCGAGGAGGGCGTGCGCCTGCTGCCGATGGTCAAGGCCCTGCTGCAGCAGGAGGCCGACATCGAGTTCGAGCTACGCAACAGCGGGCAGGCCCAGGGTAGCTTGCGCATCGCCGCCACCGCGCCGTACTACATCCTCGACCTGGTGAAGATCTTCCGCGAACGCCTGCCCCAGGTAGATGTGGCGGTCGAGATAGGCAATTCCCAGCAAGTATTGGAAATGCTCGAGGACTACCGGGTGGACATCGCCGCCTCCTCGCAACTGCTGGAGGACGCGCGCCTGGTGCGCCGGGTGCTGGGTACCGACCCGCTGGTGGTGGCGGTGCACCGCAATCATCCGCTGGCCCACCGCCAGACGGTGTCCATCGACGTGGTGGCCGGGCATTGCCTGCTGATGCGCGAGAAGGGCTCCACCACCCGCAAACTCACCGAGCAGATGATGCAGGAGGCCGGTGTGAAAGCGGGGGCGCTGCTGGAAATCGGTAGCCGCGAGTCGATCCGCGAGGCGGTGCTGCGCAATATCGGTATCAGCATCATTGCCCGCCACGAAGTACCGCATAACCCGGAGCTGCGGGTGCTGGCGCTGGAGGAAGCGCCGCTGATGCACGAGTACCTGTATTGCCTCAAGGAGCGGCGCCAGGCGCGCTTGCCGGCCGCGTTCCTGGGGGTGGCGCAGGAGGTTGCGGGGCTTGCGACCTGAGGGGTCAATGCTACCCAGGTAGGAGCCAGCCTTGCTGGCGATGCCCGGCATAGCCGGGCCCTGTGCAAACCCCTGCATCACTTCTCCCCCATCGCCCCACCGCCCAATCACCATAATTCCCTTCGGATCGCCCACTCGTCGCTTTGGTGGGTATGGTGTTGATAAAGCATGTTCGGTGGTTATACTAACCACCGTCCGGCTTACCCAAGGATTGGGTCATGAACAGCCGCGAAATGATTGCAGTAATCGAGGCGGATGGTTGGTACCTGGTGCGTTCGAAAGGCAGCCACCACCACTTCAAGCACCCCCACAAGACCGGACTGGTCACCATCCCGCACCCGAAGAAGGACCTGTTGCCCGCCACCGCGGCCAGCATCCTGCGCCAGGCGCGGATCGGTTACGCCAGTTGAGCAGGAGAACCCCAGCCATGCTTTTCCCTATCGCGATCCTCCCCGGCGACGACCAGCACGCCTGGGGCGTGGAAGTGCCGGACATCCCTGGGTGCTTCTCGGCCGGCGACGACCTTGACGATGCCATTGCCATGGCCCGCGAGGCGATCGAAGGCCACCTGGAATTGCTCGCCCAGGACCAGCAGGAGATCCCCAAGGCCGGCAAGGTCAGCGAGCATGCCGCCAACCCGGCGTTCGCCGGATGCACCTGGGCGCTGATCGACATCGACATCACCCGTTACCTGGGCAAGGCCGAAAAACTCAACATCACCTTGCCGGCCTACCTGCTCACCCGCATCGACAGCTATGTGCAGAACCACCCCGAGCACAAGAGCCGCTCGGGTTTCCTGGCCGAAGCGGCGCTCAAGGTGCTGCAGGGCAAGTAAGCGCCGCAGGGCGATACCTTCAGATCACGCTTTCTCGCTGCAAACTGCTCACATGCCCATGCCCCGCAGCCTGCAGGCGCTCCACCAGATCCATCCGCGCCTGGCCGCCGCCGTTACGCACATAGTCGAGCTCGGCGGCGGTGATCAGTACCACCGGCACCAGCGTCACCGGCGATAGCGGCATGTCCGCCAGGTGTGTGCTGAAGTCGGGCGCTGGCCCGCCGACCAGGACACCGAGGCAGTCATCCTCGGTCACGAAGTGCGCGGGCAATTGCCCCTTCATGCACGGCGACTCGCTCACGCCAGGTAGCTCGAACGACAGCACACCGAAGCGCTCCAGCCGGTGATTGATGCCGCCCGCGTCGGCCACGGTATCGGCCACGGTGCGTACCACGTCGAACGCCCAACTGCCCATGAACGGGCTGACGTCGCCCGTCTTGCCGTACACCGCTTCGGGGAAGTCGGCCGATTCGACGAACAGTTCCAGCTCGAAGCCGTTGCCGGCGCCTTCGACATCATCGAACGGATCAGACAGGCCATCGCTGGCCAGCAGGATGCTGCGCTCTCGGCGCACGATTCGGTAGGCCTGGCGGGTCGATGGCCAGTGCGAGCCGCCCATCAAGCTTGGGCTGATGGCGTAGCCCAGCACATCCTGTTCGACGTTGCCGACCGTCTGCCAATGGCGATCGAGCACGGCGCAGCCCGCCTCGCGCGCGGCCTGGTTGGCGGCTTCGACGGCGGTCATCGCCGGCTCGGGCTCGGCGATTGGCGGCTGGGGTTGTGGTTCAGTTTCGCGGGTGTTTGGGCGCGACTGGCCAAACAGCTTCTTGAAGAAGTCCATGAGCGGTCCTTGCTGGGTAAGAGGGCGACCGCCATGGTGCCGTTATCGGCCGTCTGGCTCAAGTTTGCTGCCAGAGGTGTCGTGCAGCGGCGAGGCCAGCAGGTCTGCTTGCAGGTTCCAGTCCTCGCCAAACAGCTCCGCCGGGTGCATGGTGCGCTCCGCCCCGTTGCCACAGGCCAGCGCCTTGGCCGGGCAATACAGGTCGCACCCCCAGCAGATCCGTTCGGGGTGGCTGGGGTTCACGGGAAATTTCTTGGCCATGGTCTCCCTCCATGAAGTGGATGCCTGCGCTCAGGCTATGCCGCGCATGGCCAAGGGCCTTGATCGGGGTCAACGCCGCTACTTGATCGGCCCGGGCGCCTCCACCTGGCTCATCAGGTCATCGTTCCATTGGCCTTCGACCTGCACATGGGCGGCCGCGCCGAGCATCACCGCTTCGATCAGGTTGTGATTGAGGTAGGTGTACAGGCCGGGCTGGCGGAAGGTGTACAGCGCCGCGCCCGCCGCGCCGCCCGGGATGAACCAGGTTTCCAGGTTGCGCTGCGGCGGGTTGGCGAACTTGCCGGAGGCCCAGACGTAGTCGCCGTGGCCGCCGATCAGGTGCGGGCGGGTGTCGCGGTTGGCCTGCGAGTGCACGATCAGCACCGTCTCGCCCACCTTGGCGGCCAGGGCCTGTTTGCCGGTCAGCGCGCCGACGCTGCCGTTGAACACGATATGGGTCGGCACCAGCCCCTTCATCAGGGGTTGCATGTCGGCGAAGCTGGCGATGGGGGTGGGGTAGCGCTTGTACTTGCCGTCCTTGTCGCGGGGGATGTAGTAGTCCTGCTCGCCGATGTACCAGACCTTGTCGTACTTCAGCGGGCGGCCATCCTGGTCTTTCAGGCCATCGCGCGGCAGCACCATGATCGCGCCGTTCATGCCGCACACCACATGCCACGGGATCATTGCCCCACCGGGCGCACAGTGGTACACGAACACCCCGGCCCGATCGGCCTTGAAGCGCAGCTTCACCTGTTCGCCGGGCTTCACATGGGTCAGCTCGCCGCCGCCCAGAGCGCCCGTGGAGGCGTGGAAGTCGATGTTGTGCATCATGCTGTTGCCGGCCGGGTTGACCAGGGTGAGCTCGACGTAGTCGCCTTCGTGTACCACCAGCAGCGGGCCGGGCACCGAGCCGTTGAAGGTCATGGCGTGGATGAAGGCGCCGTTGTTGTCGACGGCCAGTTCCTTTTCCTCGATGACCAGGCGGAATTCGACGATGCGTGGCTTACCGGGTGCGCGCTGGGTGTGGGCGTGCACTTGGGGCGGTGCGACCAGTTCCACGCTGACCCGCTCTAGCTTCGCCAGATCCACAGGCGACGCTTTTGCCTCCGGCTCCGCTGCCTGGGCCAGGCCAGAGCCCAGCAGGGTGCCGCCGACACCGAGTAACACACCGCCCGCCAGGATGCCGCGCCGGGTCAGGGCCAATCCGTCTTGCTCACTCATGGGACTTCTCCTTAAGTCGACGAAAGCCGTCGGACACAGGATTACCCCTTTTAAACATAAGGTTTATTGAGCGAAAACAAGAAGTGGAAAGGGCTGACAACCTGTCGCAGGTCTGGCGGAAGGCTACTATGGCTTGTGGGGCGCCTCTGGATGGCGTGGGTTGCAACCGGGGCGCGCTGGTCAGCACTGCAAGGAGCACACGGAGTGAGCCGATTCGTCAGTTTCGAGATCACCAACCATCGGCATTACGTGGTCAGTGTCGATCACATCATTGCGATGTATCCGCTGGCTCAGGAGCGCAATTTCAACAAGGGTGGGATTGTGTTGATCAGGGGGATGGGGAAGGAGGGGGGGAATGTGGCGCTTGAGCTGAGTGGGGTTGAGGTGAGGAAGTTGCAGAAGGCGTTGATGGAGGGGTGAGTTGGAAGCCAGAAACAAGAAGCCCCGCGTAGCAAGGCTTTGAATATGGTGCCGCAGTAGGAGTCGACCCCCGGGACCTACTGATTACAAGTCCACTCTATCGCCCAGCGTTCATTGATAAAAGCCGGCTATCAGCTGATTTTGTTGGTTATTCACGGATATTTGGGGCCGGTATCCGGGAGCGCTGTGGACACTCTCAGTAGCTCAGCGCTGCACAGCCCTTCACTCCTTTGCACAGTGTGCAATGCCTCTTGGCCCCCCGTGGCCCGCGCCGCGCCTGCCGTGGCCGGCCGTAGCAAAGCCCAGCCCCTTTGCATTTTTTCCGAGGCGGAGCGCGTCGGCGGGAGGGGGATAAGTGATTTTTCAGCCAGATTTTTTTCCGTAAGGTAAGATTTCCTCTCAAGAGCTCGAGTCTGCCATCTTCGGGCAGAATCAGGCTTACGCGAAGCCGGAGCGTTCGTCAGTAAGAGCAGCTATCTCCCCGTTGTCTTGACGCGCGCAGCATATCTTCAGATGTTATCAAAACAACAGTTTTAGGATTTGGCAGAAGGAGATTTGTGCAAATGGAGTTGGCAGAATTCAAAGATTTCCTGAAATCAAAACCATACTCCGCCGTTGCTGAAGAGCTTATACATAAAAGCTCAATTCATGCTTTTGACTCCCAGAAAGCTTACGAAGACTATAAAGCTCCAATAAAAGCAGATCATCCCCATGCCCACCTAGTTTCCATTGTTGGATCAGCTAACTGGAAATTCAGCCTGAATCCGGATAAGAATTTTAGGGTTTTCCATGAGGGATCGGATATAGATATAGCTATAATTTGTGCGGATAGCTATCTAAAAACCTGGGAAGAACTTAGGCGCTTTCATCGCGATAAATACTATTCACTTGGCCATTCCGCACAGGCAGCATTAAGGCGCAATGGGGAAAACGTATACTCAGGCTTCGCAACCCCCAAGTGGGTGCCAGCCCTTACATCAGAATTAAAACGCGATCACTTAAAGCTCACCGATAAATACTCCAATAAGGCGGTGAGCTACAAGCAGGTCAATATGATGTATTTTAGGAATGTGGCAGAAACGATCGACTACTATGTGCGTAGCATACGTCTAGCCAATAAATAGGGGGAATTATGGATTACGATGTTAGTCTTCAGACTGTAGCTTGGTTCAACAGCCTAAGGAATGACGGCAGTTTGCAAATCAGTCCAAAATTCCAGAGGCGTGCAGTATGGATGGAAAAAGAAAGGTCGTTCCTTATGGATACCATCCTAGGGGACCTGCCTTTTCCAGAGATATACATGCAGATTACGACCGATCCAGAGTCCGGAAAACAGCAGCATATAGTTGTTGATGGTCAACAGCGGATTACTTCGATCATTAAATTCATTGATAATGAATTTGGATTGCCAAACAACGACAACTGGTCGAATGAGTATTTTAGGGATCTGTCGACAACTCAAAAAGAAGAGTTCTGGGATTATAAGGTTGTAGTTAGATTTCTTCGCAAAACGAATGATGAAGAAATACGTAACACATTCACTAGGCTGAATACTAACAATATAGTTCTTAACGATCAGGAGCTTAGGAATGCGCGATACAAAGGGCTTTTCAAGCAGCTCTCAGAAAGGCTTGCCGACAACCCCTATTTTCAAAGTATCGGGCTTTTTACACCTCGCGACGTAAGGAGAATGCTAGACATTGAATATGTCAGTGAGCTACTGCTCCGTCAGGTGTACGGAATAACAAATAAAAAAGACCTGCTGGAAACTGCTTATATCGAATTTGACGAGGAATTCCCTACGGAGTCAGATTGCGAAAGTGAGTTCAATAGCAGTATTTCCTTAATAAAAAACATACTGGATAAAGATAATCTTCAGTACTTCAAGTCAAAAGGGGTTTTCCATTCTCTATTTGGAGTTTGTCTAGAATATACGCGAAGTACTGGGCTTAGCCATTTCAGCAACGCGCAGCAACTAAAAGAAGAGCTTACAAAGCTCGTTGTTTCCGCCAAGCAAAACGACTTTTCGTCTGGTGATGAGGATGTGGTGATTTTCTCTGAGGTTTCATCAAGATCAACCTCGGACAAATCCAAGCGAGCCGAGCGGGAAAGAGTGTTTTCAGCGATTTTTAAACGAATTGAGGGTGTGTAAGTCATTAGGGTTGAGCAGTAACACCTTGAAGAACTGAGGCAAAATTGCTCGCGCGAACAGCGTGCAGACTGTTCGCTTGGGCATTGTGAGGTGTAGGGCTTGCACCATGTACATGGCCAGCTAGTTGTACGTTCATCTGCTCAACGAGATGGAGCAGATCGCACAACACCTGCAGTACATTGACCTCTTCCGACCCCAGCCAGGTTTTGGGAGCCTGCAGTCGCTGACTGACGTTGGAGACGCTGCGGCGCAGGCCCAGGATCTGCTCTTGAACATCACCGCCAATCGTCGCGTTGAGCTTCTGCCCCACCACCAGGTTGAGGTCGCGCCCGGTGGCCTAGTGCAGGTCATCCACAGCGGCCAGGCTCGCGGATCCGCCGGACAGCAGCTTCAGCGCGCCCAGGGCTTCGACCTTCTTCACCCCGCCCACCGTCTCGGTGGAATGTTCGTCCACGTTCCTGGTGTGGCTCTGGAACTGCTCGCGGTTGGCCAGCGACTCCACCTC
The DNA here is from genome assembly GCF_000026105.1 of Pseudomonas entomophila L48. Taxonomy (NCBI): domain Bacteria; kingdom Pseudomonadati; phylum Pseudomonadota; class Gammaproteobacteria; order Pseudomonadales; family Pseudomonadaceae; genus Pseudomonas; species Pseudomonas entomophila. Next base: position 5,541,614 of record NC_008027.1, on the reverse strand, counting down.
GCGCTCGATCGCCTTGTCCTGGATCTTCCCGTCCGTCTGGCGCAGCCAGTTGCCTTCCGCGTCGACGCGCTGCTGGCAGGCCTCGCTGTGCTGCCAGACCTGGTCGCCTTTCGGTACCCGGGGCAGGCTCAACCAATTTGAGAAAGTTCGCGTTTGTCAGTACTGCCGCCGAGCGTGAGTACAAGGACCTGCCACAGGATGTCCAGGATGATTTCGGTAAGGACCTGCGGCGCATTCAGTACGGGCAGGACCCTGTACGGCCTATCAAGTCACTGACTGATTCGGTGGGGGCGGGGGCAATCGAGCTCATCATCAACGGCAGCCCGGCTTTCAGATGTGTGTACGTAGCCAAATATGCAGACATGGTGGTTGTGCTGCATTCGTTCGTGAAAACCACCAACAGGTCGGACCGGCATGCGATGCAGGTCGCTGAGGATCGATTGAAGGAGCTGAAGCTGGAGCTCAGAAAGATGGGGTACAGGGTTTAGCTGCCGGGCGCTTGCGAGATCACAATCTGGGGAAGGGCATCAGTATCGTTCGAGGCCAGT